>DIRQ01000038.1:0-1409 GCA_002424365.1 Syntrophomonas sp. UBA5432
GAAGAGGTCTTTTTACAGGAAACACGACCAGAACAGCATTTCACCCAGCCACCTCCGCGTTTTAGTGAAGCTAGTCTAATAAAACTGCTGGAAGAGAAGAATATCGGACGACCAAGTACTTACGCACCCATAATAGATACTATTCTCAAACGTAATTATGTAGAAAGGCAGAACAAACAATTTGCGCCTACTGAGCTAGGATTCATAGTAGTTGACCTGCTAAAGAATAATTTTAATGACATCGTGGATGTTGAGTTTACCGCTCGGATGGAAGAAAACCTGGATATGGTAGAAGAAGGTGAAATGAACTGGACCCAGGTAGTGGACACTTTTTACCGCCCCTTTGCCGCTGACCTGGAAAAGGCATCGGCTATGATTGAAAAAGTGGAGATTAAAGACGAAGAGGCAGGTAAAGATTGTCCTGAGTGTGGCAAAGCGATGTTGATTAAACATGGCCGCTTTGGCAAATTTATGGCCTGTTCAGGTTTCCCGGATTGTCGACACACTGAATCTCTTACCGAAGAGGTGGGAGTCGATTGTCCCCTTTGCGGGGGAGCCATTTTGGCCCTTAAGAGTAAAAAAGGACGCCGCTTTTATGGGTGTAGCAAATACCCGGATTGCCAGTTTCGTTCCTGGAACAAACCAATCGCAGAAAAATGTCCTACCTGTGGTGACATACTGGTTGAAAAGCAGAATCGTAATAAAGAAATTGAGGCGATTTGTCATAATCCTGAATGTAAATACAGCAAGGAGATGAGAGCCTGATTGCGGGATTGGATTAATGTTATAGGCGGTGGTCTGGCCGGCTGTGAGGCTGCTTATCGTATTGCCTCAGGAGGACAGAAGGTAAGACTATATGAGATGAGGCCGGAAAAGTCCACACCGGTACATCGTACTTCGAACCTGGCAGAGCTGGTCTGCAGTAATTCTTTTAAATCAGATTTGGGAAATAGTGCTCAGGGTTTGCTTAAACGAGAAATGCGAGCCCTGGGTTCTCTATTACTGGAGTGTGCTGATAAAACCAGGGTACCTGCTGGTTCAGCCCTAGCAGTTGACCGGGATTTATTTTCTTCCCTGGTAAGTAAACGGATTATGGCACAACCCCTTATCGAAGTAGTCAGAGAAGAAGTAAGCTGGATTCCTGAGGATGAAATAACTGTTATTGCTAGCGGTCCTCTCACTTCGGACCTTTTAGGCCAGGAATTGCAGAAATTGACTGGAGAAGAACACCTTTACTTTTATGATGCTGTGGCTCCAAGTGTTACTGAGGAAAGCCTGGACAAAAGTATAATCTTTAAGGCGTCGCGATACGGAAAAGGAACCGATGATTACTATAACTGTCCTATGAACCAGGAAGAATACGAAACCTTCTATAAAGAGCTGGTAAATGCGGATATAAAAGAAGGACA
>DIRQ01000038.1:1661-12177 GCA_002424365.1 Syntrophomonas sp. UBA5432
CGTTTCGGTCCCCTGCGCCCGGTTGGTTTGCATCAGAATAAGGAAGGCTCCAAACCATATGCGGTCTTACAATTAAGGCAGGAGGATATAGAAGGGCGTATATACGGTCTGGTGGGTTTTCAAACCCGGCTACGCTGGGGTGAACAGGATCGGATCTTTCGTCTTATACCGGGCCTGGAAAAAGCGGAGTTTGTTAGATATGGAGTGATGCACCGCAATACCTATATTAATAGCCCCATAGTACTTACTCCTGCTTTGCAATTTAAAAATAATCCCAGAATATTTTTTGCTGGACAAATTAGCGGAGTTGAGGGATATATGGAATCTGCTGCCACCGGGATAGTTGCAGGAATTAATGCTTTAAGGATGTTAACAGGTGAGAATCCGGTGGTTTTACCTGAAACAACCATGATAGGCTCTTTAATAACATTTATTACTACTGCTGATCCAGATAACTTTCAACCGGTTAACGCTAACTTCGGCCTGTTACCGCCCTTAACCCAACCAATACGAGACAAGAAACTGAGGTATCAAGCTTATACCCAGCGCGCCTTGGAAAAAATGGATAAATTTTCTGAATTGTTTCTGAAAAGCTTGTAAAATATTTCACCTTATGCTAGCATGGCTTTAAAAAAGATGGGATGCAAGATAATCATGTTATTTAAGCATATTGATGATTTCCTGGATCATATGCGGGTCGAAAAAAGTGCATCCAGCCTGACTTTAATTAGCTACCGAACTGATTTGTTGCAATTTTTTAGTTTCATGGCGGATAAATACGGTACCCCTCGGGAAGAAATCCCGGGTGAATTGTTTAACCATAAATCGGTTAGGGAATACCTTACCTATTTGCAGCAGCAGGGCCTGAGCCGGGCAACAATGGCTAGAAAACTGGCATCCTTGCGCTCTTTTGTGAGGTATCTGTGCCGGGAGAATGTCCTGCCGGGAAATCCTATTGCTGCTGTTGCTACCCCTAAGCAGGATAAAAAGCTACCCCGATTTTTGTATCCGGTTGAGATTGAGACGCTAATTTCAGCCCCGGATATGACGTCAACTGCGGGTAAAAGAGATCGGGCAATATTGGAGACTCTTTATGGCACCGGTATAAGAGTAAGTGAATTGGTGGGAATTAATCTTAAAGACATGGACCTGACCAGTGCTATTGTTAAAGTTAAGGGTAAGGGCAACAAAGAAAGGATTGCTCCGCTAGGTCGTAAAGCACTGGAATCTCTTACAATATATATAAATGAAGCAAGAAATAGTTTTGCTCGTAAAACGTCAGAGACCAGTGATGCATTATTTTTGAACAAATACGGTAAGCGCTTATCAGAAAGAAGTATAAGAAATATACTTAACAAATATGTTGAAGAAGTAGCTTTGAACCAAAAAGTTAATCCCCATATGTTACGCCATTCTTTTGCCACCCATCTACTAAACAATGGGGCAGATTTACGCTCAGTGCAGGAACTTCTTGGTCATGTAAAACTATCTACAACCCAGATATATACTCATTTAACTCGTGAGAATATAAAAAACATCTATAATCAATCTCATCCGCGGAGGTAATTTAATGTTTACAGGAACTACCATTATAGCTGTTAAAAAAGGTGAAGAAACTGCTATTGCAGGTGACGGTCAGGTAACCTTTGGTCAGAACACGGTCATGAAAAGCAATGCTAATAAGACCAGGCGTCTTTACGATGGTAATGTAATTGCTGGTTTTGCTGGGGCGGTTGCTGATGCTTTTACCCTTTTTGCTAAATTTGAAGAAAAACTTAAGCAGTCCGGGGGAAATTTGACCAAGGCTTCAGTAGAGATAGCACGAGAATGGAGATCAGATCGGGTATTACGAAAGTTAGAGGCGTTATTAATTGTAGCTGATAAAGAAAGGATGTTTATTATTTCTGGTAATGGTGAAGTAATTGAGCCTGATGATGGAATTACCGCTATTGGCTCGGGAGGGTCTTATGCTTTAGCGGCAGCACGTGCCCTGGCTCGTCATACTGACCTAAAGGCCCGGGAAATCGCCATGGAGTCCATGAAGATTGCTGCCGGAATATGTATTTATACTAACGAGCATATAACCGTTGAGGTTATCGAGTAACCAGCCATGGCCGGAGGCCACAACAAGCATGAAAATATATCAAAAGGACCGGCAGGCTGTGTAAAAAGTCATGATTTTGCAAAACAATTAACTAAAAGTGGAACGTAATTATAAATACGAGGTACATAACCAGGTTCAATCCCTATTATTGCGCGAAACGAGGGTGCTAGTGGGATTGAAAATTCCCAGAAATAGTTTTTACACAGTCTGCCGTCCCCGTGATATACGTACGCAAAAAATAAAAAAACTCAGTGTTAATCCGTGCCCGAAGGGTCCGTATTATCTGTGTCTATTTTCTTGTAAAAAGGAGCGAATATTTTGGAAAATCTTACTCCCCGCGAAGTTGTTGAGGAACTGGATAAATATATAATTGGTCAACAGAAGGCCAAGAAAGCAGTGGCTATTGCACTCAGGAATCGTTATCGCCGTAAAAACCTTCCCGAAGAAATGAGGGACGAAATCTATCCTAAAAACATAATCATGATAGGTTCAACCGGGGTTGGTAAAACTGAAATTGCTCGGCGCTTGGCTCGTTTGGTTAAAGCTCCTTTTGTCAAAGTAGAAGCCAGTAAATTTACTGAAGTTGGCTATGTAGGTCGGGACGTTGATTCCATGGTTCGGGATTTGGTAGAAACGTCAATACGGATGGTAAAACAGGAGAAAATGTTGGAAGTTGAGGACAAGGCCAGACAACTGGCTGAGGAGCGCATAGTTGATTGTATTTTGCCCTTACCCCGGAAAAGAAGCAGATCAGCTAAAAATCCGCTGGAGTTTCTTTTGGGACAGACAACAGATACTCAAGAGAGTGATGAAGAAATGGAGAGCAGAACTAGAAACATCGAGGAGAAACGGGAAATTATTAGGCAGAAAGTATCTCGTTTTGAATTGGATAATGATGTTATTGAAATAGAAGTGGAAGAAAAAAACACTTCCTTTATGGAGGTAATATCCGGGTCCGGGGTAGAAGAAATGGGTATTAATCTGCAGGATATGTTTGGTAACCTGATGCCTAAAAACAAGAAAAAACGCCGGGTTACGGTTGAGGAAGCCCGAAAAATTCTCACTTCCGAAGAAGCCCAGGGTTTAATTGATATGGACGAGGTTTACCGGGAGGCTATTCGCAAAGCTGAGGAAGGCGGGATAATATTCCTGGACGAGATTGATAAGATAGCCAGCCGGGAAGGTTCCTATGGGCCTGACGTATCCCGTGGGGGAGTACAAAGAGATATTCTTCCTATAGTAGAAGGCTCCACTGTAGTTACTAAATACGGTCCAGTGAAGACCGACCACATATTGTTCATAGCGGCAGGTGCTTTTCATGTGAGCAAGCCTTCTGATTTAATACCGGAATTACAGGGTCGTTTTCCCATAAGAGTCGAATTGGAAAGTTTGGGACGGGATGATTTAAAAAGAATTCTGGTAGAACCAAACAATTCTTTAATAAAACAATACAGTGCCCTCTTAAGTACTGAAGGAGTGGAAATTCAGTTTAACGAAGAGGCTATAGACGATATTGCTAAAATAGCCTATGAAGTTAATGCCGGGACGGAAAACATAGGGGCTCGAAGACTGCATACAGTTATGGAAAAAGTGTTGGAAGATTTATTATTTGATGCTCCTTATATGCAGGGCGAATGTATTGTTGTTGATAGTAGTTATGTTAACAATCGATTACAAAAAATTGTGGAGGATGATGATCTTAGTAGATACATTCTCTAAAAAAGGGGGGGTAAAGGGGTGCAGAAGACATTATTAGAACGATCCAGAGCCATAAGTAAGATTCTGCAAAAGATTGAAGGTAATACGGTTGATTTTTATGAAATCGCCGAAGTTCTATCCGAAAATCTGGAATGCAGTGTCTTTATTGTAGGCAGAAGAGGGCAGATAGGCGGTTTTGCGTTTACCGAAGGGGCTGGCTGTTCCCGGGTGGAGTATCTGATGAGCCATGCCGAACGTTTTCCAGAGAGCTTTAATCAAGAACTAATAAGCATACAGGAGACGACAACAAATATAGTACTAGAAGAGGGTCGCAAATGTGTTTTTAATATTAATAACACAGATTGCGATTGTTCGCGACGCATCTGGTCTATTACTCCAGTGTTTGGTGGGGCCAGGCGTATTGGTACTCTTATTTTGGTAAGGCGAAATAAGCAGTTTTGCGATGAAGATATAGTTTTAGCTGAATATGGAGCTATTGTTGTTGCCAATGAAATAATGCGTATGAGATCGGAAAGGATAGAGGAACAATCACGGAAAAAAGCCTCAGTTCAGATAGCGCTGGCTACTCTTTCATACTCAGAAAAAGAGGCTATAGAGCATATTATTGCTGAGCTGGACAGTACAGAAGGATTACTGGTAGCTAGTCGTATAGCCGATAAAGTGGGAATAACTCGTTCGGTAATTGTAAGTGCGCTTAGAAAATTTGAAAGTGCAGGAGTAATCGAATCTAGATCCTTGGGAATGAAAGGAACTTATATCAAGGTGTTAAACGATTATTTATTTGAGGAACTAAAATAGTCGAATTAAAACGAGAAAAACAACCGGGTAAAATAACCGGTTGTTTTTTTATGGCAAAAAGTAGATTAATTTTTCTTAATATTTGCAAATAATAAAGGAATATTGGTAATCAAGGTAGAAGTATAAGGAAAATTATACCTTAAAAGTGGTGCTTAATAAGTGAAAAGATTTATAATTCTCAACCATTACTAAAGCTTTGGCAGGGAATTTTCGATAAGAATAACAAAAAGGTCCTAGAAAAAAATAAATTTAATGTTAAACTAAGGTTAATTTACAAAAAAATATAAAAAAAGGGGTGATTTAAGTTGCTGGAAAAAATTTTGACATCCCAAACCCAGTATCTACTAAATAAAGGTTTAGATGCAGCAAGTGATAGGAATAGAGTTATTGCTGATAATATAGCTAATGTAAATACGCCTGGATTTAAGCGCAGAGAAGTAATTTTCGAAGAAAACATTAAAAAGGTCCTAGAAAAAAATAAAATTAATGTTAAACTAAGGTTAAATGATTATCGACATATGCAGATAAAGGGAAAAAATATTCAAATTGAGCCCGAAATTCGGACATTGAATGATTTAAATTACAGAAATGATGAGAATAACGTCGATATTGATGTAGAAACCGCAAAAATGTCAAAAAACAAGATATTCTACGATGCTCTGGGTCAGAGCATGAGCAACGAGATTCGTCTATTAAGAATGGCGATTACCGGGAGGGGGTAGATTATGCGATTTCTTGATACTATTGACATTAGCGCCTCCGGGCTAACTGCTCAACGCTTGCGGATGGATACTATAGCTAACAATATAGCTAATGTAGAGACCACCAGGGTTCAGAATGGGAGAGGTCCCTATCGCAGGCAGGTAGTAGTCTTTGAAGCCCGTAAGACCCAGTTACCAGAGCAGTTGGCCAGTAGGAATTTTGAAAATATTTTGGAAGAGAAAATTGGTAATATGGGTTCTGGCGTAAGGGTAAAAGAAATACGGTCAGTAAATGAAAATGAGCAACCCTTCAGAAGAGTGTATGACCCTTCTCATCCTGACGCAGATGAAGAGGGTTACGTTAACTACCCCAATATTAATATTGTTGAAGAGATGATTAACATGATTTCGGCAACCAGAGCTTATGAAGCTAATGCGAAGGTAATTGAGGCGAGTAAGAGTATGGCTATGAGGGCTTTGGACATAGGAAGGTAGGGAGGGTGTAAGATTGAAAGCAGAAATGTTATTAAACAGTGCGATATCAGCACTTCAACCCGATTATGGGAAAAAAATGAACTCCAGTTTTGAAACTGACAACCACGACCGATTTGGTTTTTTTTCATATCTGAATAATGCACTTCGAAAAGTAGATAACCTGCAAAAAGAGGCAGCAGAAAGCGCAACCCAACTCGTTCTAGGTGATCAGGATTATCTACATAACACCATGATTGCATACGAAAAGGCCAACTTGGCCTTACAGCTCACCATAGAAGTTCGTAACAAAATACTGGAATCCTATCAGGAAATAATGCGCATGCAAATGTAACTAATGTTTGAGGAGTCAGGTAATGGAAAGTTTTATGGAAAATATCAAGCAATGGGGTGAGAAAGCCAAAACTACTTGGACAAACCTCAGCTTGAATCAGAAGGTTTTGTTTGGGGGAGTTGCATTACTTATTCTGGTAGCTACGGTTGTGATGGCCAGTAGTATGAGTAAAGAAAATCCTTATCAAGTATTATATGCAGGACTTGATCAAAAAGATGCCGCTGCTGTGGTGGAAAAACTAAACGAGATGAAAATAAAGCATAAACTGGAGGACAACGGTACTACCATTTCCGTACCCGCTGAAGTTAAGGATTCCACTCGCTTGAAACTAGCAGCAGAGAATATTCCTAGGGGTGAATCTGGTTTTGAGCTTTTTGAACAGAGCAGTTTTGGTGAAACCCAAACTGATAAAAAAGTGAAATACCAGGCAGCCCTGCAGGGAGAACTCGCCAGGAGTATTCAGAGCCTGGAGAAAGTTAAAGCCGCCAAAGTTAACCTGGCTCTACCGGAAGACTCACTTTTTTTAGATGACCAGCAGGAAACCAAGGCATCAGTAGTAATTAACACTAGAGATAATATAAGACTTAATCCTAATGAAGTTCAGGCTATAACCAATTTAGTAGCCAACAGTGTAAAAAACCTTAAGCCGGAAAACGTAGTTATCGTTGACCAAAATGGTAACCTGGTATCAAATGATCTTCCATTTGATGGGAGTAACGTTGGCGATGTAGTTAAAATGCAGCTGACCATGAAAAGAGAGTTTGAAAAAGGGAAAGAAGAAGCAATTCAAACCATGTTAGATACAGTTCTGGGTAAAGATAATTCTGTGGTCAGGGTTAATGCCGAACTTGATTTTAATAATAGAGAACAGGTTGATGAACGTTTCACTCATGATCCCGAAGGCCCCTTTGTAGTTAGTGAAAACATAAAGAAGGATTCGGGGACGACAACCAGTATTGCCCAGCCGGGTATTCCCGGTACAGATAATAATATACCTCAGTATCAAGAAGTTAATACCGAAGCAGGTACTTCCACCTGGGATAAGAGCGAAAAGACAGTCAATTACGATATCAATCGAACTGAGACGCATACCCGTTTTTCGCTGGGGGATATTCAATATGATTATCTTACCGCTTCGGTTTTTATAAATCGTGCAGGTACCGAGAATGCCAATATTGGGGATAGCGAAGAAGAGAAGATTGAAAAAATACGTAGTATAGTAGCTACTGCTTGTGGATTGAGAGAAAACCGTAAAGACGAAAATGTCCGTTTGGAGGAAAACATATCTGTCGCTTTTATTGACTTTTATACTGAGCCTGAGCCCGAATTAGGTCCCCAGGGAGCTTTGCAGAAGTTTGCAGCTAGTCCTTATGCCCCTTGGATTCTGGCCTTTATGGGCGTACTCCTAGTTATTCTAGTATGGTTATTAGTCTCTCGAAGGCAAAAATCTGCAGGGGATGAGGAACTGGATGGTTTTGAAACTATTGTTGATGAAACTATTAAGATTTCAGACATCATTGATAGAGATTTAACTCCGGAAGAAAAGGAAAGACAGAAAATCAAAGAAGAAGTTGAGCGACTTATCGATGAGAACCCTGAAAATGCTTCCCAGGTAATTAAGGTTTGGTTACTTGAAGATATGAGGTGATACAGTGGCGACTACAAAGAAACGTTTGAACGGTAAACAAAAGGCTGCGAATTTCTTCATTTTTTTAGGTCCAGAAAAATCAGCCAAGATTTTTAAGCATCTTAATGAAGAAGAGATTGAACAAATAACACTAGAAATTGCCAATGTTCGCCAGGTTCCAAGTGATAAAGTAGATGAAATTTTTCGCGAGTTTTATGAAATGGCTCTGGCCAGCCAGTTTATCGGTCAGGGTGGTATTTCTTATGCCAAAGAAGTCCTGGAAAGGGCTTACGGGGAGGAGAAAACAATTGAAATTATAGGTCGTATTTCTGCTTCCTTGCAGGTGCGTCCCTTTGACTTTATGCGTCAGACGGAACCGGCACAACTTTTAAACTTCATTCAGTCTGAGCATCCCCAAACCATAGCTTTAATTCTGGCTTACTTGGAACCGGAAAAGTCTTCTTCAATATTATCAGCTTTGCCCCCTGATCGGCAGGCAGAGGTGGCAAAACGTATTGCTATAATGGATACTACTTCACCTGAGATAATTAAGGAAGTGGAAAGAGTCCTGGAGAGAAAACTTTCATCCATTGCTCCTCAGGAGCTTACTGCTGCCGGTGGAATTAAATCAGTAGTAGAAATAATTAACCGGGTAGATCGGGGAACTGAAAAAACCATTATGGAAGCCATGGAAGTTCAGGATCCAGAGCTGGCCGAGGAAATTAAGAAGCTGATGTTTGTATTCGAAGATATTGTTATGATTGATGATCGTTCAGTTCAGAGAGTACTAAGGGAAGTGGAATCTCAGGATCTAGCATTAGCTTTGAAGGGTTCTAGTGATGAAGTAACCCAGAAAATATTTAACAATATGTCCAGCCGGGCTGCTGATATGTTAAAGGAAGATATAGAATTCATGGGACCAGTACGGTTGCGTGACGTAGAAGAAGCCCAACAACGTATCGTTAATATTATCCGGCGATTGGAGGAAACTGGTGAAATCGTTATCGCCCGTGGGGGGGGAGATGAGATAATTGTCTAGAGTTATTAAAAACTCACAAATGTTACTTACTGTACCTATAACAATTGATCCACTTGAAATTACCGAAACAGAAGATAAGGTTGAAAATGGAATATTATTTAGAGATGACAATAATCATTGCAATCCACCAGAGATGGAAGATCAGGAATTTGAAAGGATTAAAATAGAAAGCCAAAAGATCTTAACAGAAACCGAACAGATGGTAATGGAGCTTTTGGAAAAAGCCCGGGATGAAGCCAGGGATATAATTTCAAACGCCCGGGAAGAAGCTGAAGTTATAAAAATGCAGGCTGGCGAAGAGGCTGTTTCGATTAGGAAGAAAGCTCATCAAGAAGCTTATGAGGAAGGCTTGCGGCAGGCTCAACAAGAAATTGAAGGGGACCGCCAGGCAGCTATGCAACAAAGCCAGGCTTTATTGGAGGAAGCCCGTCAGTTAAAGATAAAGGCTTTTCGTTCCTGTGAAGCAGATATGGTGCGTCTGGTAATGGCCACAGTCAAAAAGGTAATAGCCAGCGAATTAAAAACTAACCCCGATACAATTATTAATATATTGCAGGAAGCCATTGATTTTCTGGATAGACCGGAGAACATTACGGTTTACGTTAATCCCCAGGACTTAGATAAGGTTTTGGAAGTAATGGACAAGGGGTATTTAACCGATATTGGTACTAATAACAATAAAATAAGCATCAACGCTGATGAACGTATAAGTCCCGGGGGGTGTTTATTGGAGAGTGATGCTGGATCCGTTGATGCGCAGTTAGAAACACGAATTACTAGTGTTAATAACGCAATTCAGGAAGTAGTTGCTGATGATTATTGAAAATCCCAGGTTTGAGCTAGAAAAATATATGAGTGCCCTTGAAAAAGCATCTACGTGCTTACTCAAAGGTAAAATATCTCAGGCCATTGGTCTTACATTGGAAGCATCTGGACCCCGGATAAGGTTAGGGGAGTTGTGCTATATAAAAACCAATTATGCTGGCGGCCAAATGGTACCAGCTGAAGTGGTAGGATTTAAGGATAGGAAGATACTACTCATGCCACTCGGAAACCTGGAGGGAATAGGTCCAGGAAGTGAATTACTAGCTACTGGTACTGATCTCAGGGTAGAGGTAGGAATCGAGCTAAAAGGCCGAGTTTTAAATGGCCTGGGGGAGATTATTGATGGCAAGGGAAGAATTAAGCCGGAATCTACTTATCCAGTTATGAATAGCCCTCCAAGCCCACTCAAGCGGCAACGTATTACTCAGATTCTCCCGGTAGGTATTAAGGCTATTGATGGCCTGATTACTGTTGGTAAAGGACAACGTATGGGTATTTTGGCTGGAAGTGGAGTTGGTAAGAGTACCCTGATAGGTATGATAGCCAGGAATACAGAAGCAGACATCAATGTCATTGCTCTAATAGGAGAACGAGGTCGCGAAGTCAGAGATTTTCTGGAGAAAGATTTAGGAGATGAGGGATTAGCCAAATCGGTGGTGGTGGTGGCAACCTCTGACCAACCAGCTCTGGTAAGGTTAAAAGGAGCTTTTGTAGCTACCAGCATAGCCGAGTACTTCCGGGATCAAGGTATGGATGTTCTACTTTTGATGGACTCTTTGACCAGATTTGCCCTGGCCCAGCGAGAAGTAGGACTAGCTATAGGTGAGCCTCCAGCTACCCGCGGATATACACCTTCAGTTTTTGCCCTCTTACCTAA
>DIRQ01000119.1 GCA_002424365.1 Syntrophomonas sp. UBA5432
CCATTTCGAAGATAATGACGCTTAAAACTTTAATACTATAAATCAGTTCCATATCTATAAAGCGAGGAAATATATAAAAATACTTTTTAAAAACCGAATATACTATATAACCGGTTATTATAACTTTGAACAAGGCCTTGGCCAGTTCTACCAGGGCTCTTTTAGAAAACACCCGTTTAAAACCTTCAATCGGATTAATCCGCTCTAACTTGGGGTTAAGCACTTCAGCACTGAAGATAAACCCAACCTGTAGATAAGTTATCAACAATGCTGCGACAAAGGTTGCTAAAAATACTGGCATTAAGACCTTTCCTAACAGCAGTAGGGCTTCAATATACATAGCATAAACATATTCGTTGCTAAAATCAGTAAGGGTTCGGTCTAATATATATATAGAAGTAAAGCCTTCCAGGCTATTTATCATGTAAGTTAAACTTATGTAAAGGGTCACTGTCCCTACCAGGAGAATAACGGCTGAATTTAGATCCGTACTTTTAAAAACCTGGCCTTTCTTACGCGCTTCTTCCCGTCGCCTTGGTGTAGCCTTTTCAGTTTTCTCGCCGGTATCTCCTTCCCCGGCAAAAAGCTGGAGATTAATTAGATACTGCTTACTAAAATCCTCTTTCATATCACATTCCCATTAATTTAATAATCTGGTCCAGGTAAGTAAAGAATTTGGCAAATAGCATATTAAATACCCATATATATACTGGCATCACCACAAATAAGGTACCTAAGCCAACCAGAATTTTTAAAGGTAACCCGACAATAAATACATTCATCTGCGGAACCGTTCGAGCTATAAATCCCATGGCTATATCAGCAGTCATAATAGCAATTACTATCGGAGCCGCAATCTTAACGGCGATAACAAACATATATACACTTATGTCAAAAATCAAGTCATAAAAACCGGCATTTAAGCTTAAACCTAGTACTGGTATAAGCTTATAGCTCTGAATGAGAGCCTGGAAAAGGTAATGATGACCGTCAATTGCTAAATACATTAGCAAGGATATAGTCTGGGTAAGATTACCCATTAAAGGTATTTGCGTTCCTGACTGAGGATCAACCACATTGACAATTGCAAATCCCATCTGCATATCCATAACCTGCCCAGCCAGTTGTATAGCTGCAAAGACCATATAAGCAACAAAGCCAATGGTATAACCAATCAAAATTTCTACTGCCAGGGCAGCAATGAAGAATCCGGGGGTATCTATTGCTCTAATATAATTAACAGGTATAAAATAAACCATTACCGCTGCCAGCCCAATTATAGTTAAAACCTTTACCCGTACTGGTATAATGCGGCTGCTTAGAATAGGAGCACTTAAGAATAAGCCCGAAATTCTGGTCATTATTAACAGGAACCCCTCTAAAGCAAATGGCATAAATAATACCTACCTGTTCTTACAAAGCTAAAAGTTGAGGGATGCTGGCATAAAGACTTTGGGTAAAGTCGGTCAATATATTTAGCATCCAGGGACCAAAAATAACAGTAATAAGGAGTACTATAACTATTTTGGGGATAAATACTAACGTCATCTCTTGGATTTGAGTGGTTGCCTGCAATATACTTATTAATAGCCCTATCAGCAAAGCTCCTCCTAGTATTGGGGCTGAAACCAAAAGAACTGTAAGTACAGCATCGTTGGCAATCCCTAAAACTATGTTTTCATACAATAGAACTTACTCCCCTCTATCTAAAACTGAGTATCAGCGATTGTATAACTAGATTCCAACCGTCTACCAGTACAAATAACAGTATTTTAAATGGTAGTGATATCATCATCGGTGGTAGCATCATCATACCCATCGACATAAGAGCACTGGCTACTACCATATCAATAACCAGGAAAGGTACAAATATAACAAAACCAATTTGGAAAGCAGTTTTAAGCTCACTTATTACAAATGAAGGAATAAGGACATAATTAGGAATATCGTCAAAGTTGTGCGGCCTGCTTATCTCTGACATTTTTACGAAAAGGGCCAAATCTTTTTCCCGGGTCTGCTTGAACATGAATTCCCGGATAGGTTGCATCCCCTTTTTAAAAGCAATCTCCTGATTAATTTCACCCTTTAAGTAAGGCTGTAACGCATGATTGTTCACCTGTTGAAAAGTAGGCGCCATAACAAAGAAAGTAAGAAACAAGGCTAACCCAATTAACACCTGGTTAGGTGGCATCTGCTGGGTAGCTAGAGAGGTTCTGATAAACCCCATAACCACAATAATCCGAATAAATGATGTAAGCATAATAAGGATAGCCGGAGCTAGGGCTAATACCGTTAGTAATATTACTAACTGCAAGGCAGTAGACAAATTTTGGGGATTATCTCCGGTCTGGTCGCCTATCTGCAAATTAATGTTAGGTATTTGTAAAGGTTCAGCAGATACGGGAAAAATGAATATAGCCACCAGCACTATCACCAGTAGCAATATCAAACTTAAACGATATGTAATAGTAATTCGAGATCTACTCATGTTCATCACTTCTTCTGGAGTCTACCTCAGTATTCTGGGTGCTCCGATATGATATTTCATCAAGCCTTTGGGATTGTTGTTCAATAAGTCGATGGAAGCTATCGGGAACGCTAGATCTTGATCTATGTGGTTTCAAAAATTTGGATAAAGTTTTTCTCCATAGATTCCAGTTAAATGTTGCTTCAGTTTCTACTATAGTAATATTACTCTTACTTATTTCTTCCAGTAATTTAGGGTTATCTATCTCAAAAAGTACTGTAATGTTATGGTCAGTAACACCGATAGCGTATATTTTTTCTCCCACTTCGCATAATACGATGCCCCGGTTTTGCCCTAGCATCACTTCATCAACTACCTGTATCCAAGTTCCCTGTAACCTACTACTAACTTTATTGCCAAAAAGACGGATAATTGACCAGGCTGCACCCACTATCAAGGCCAATATAAAAATTAGTTTGACAAAATTTAAAAACAGGTTAGGAGCCCTGGTATTCTCTACCTGTTCACTATCTAAAGCCTTTTGTACATCACCAAAGTCCTGGACTGCAAGAACATTAAAGGCCAGGATAAGTACTAGTAGTAACGTTAGAAGTAAAATAGCTATGCATCTTTTTCTTAAAGAAGCCACAGGTTTACACATCCCTAGTAATTTAATCTATAGCTTTGCTTACCGCCTCAATTACACGTTCAGGCTGAAATGGTTTGACAATAAAGTCTTTAGCGCCAGCCTGGATAGCATCAATAACCATAGCCTGCTGTCCCATAGCACTACACATTATTATCCTGGCAGCAGAGTCAAAAGATTTTATTTCCTTAACTGCAGCTATACCATCCATATCGGGCATGGTAATATCCATTGTAACCAGATCGGGCTTAAGATCTTTGTACTTTTCTACTGCCACCGCGCCGTTCTCTGCTTCGCCTACAACTTCAAAACCATTTTTGGTTAAAATATCTTTAATCATCATCCTCATAAACGCAGCATCATCAACAATTAGAACCTTCTTTCCCATCGTTGACCTCCTTACATCCTATTGTAATTTGTTCATCCTATCCATGGGACTTATAATAGTGGTTATTCTAATTCCATAATTTTCGTCAATTACAACGACCTCGCCTTTGGCAATCAATTTTCCATTCACCATCATATCAACCGGCTCTCCGGCCAGTTTATCGAGTTGAATTATTGCGCCCTGATGTAGTTCCAGTATATCTTTAATAGTCTTACGGGTCTTACCTAGTTCAACCGATATATTCAAAGGTACATCCATAATTAGACCTATATTATGAGGTGCGCTACCTGAATCACTTTCCCGAAGATTAGCGAACTGCACTGGTTGCACCGCAATTTGCCCCCCCCTCCTAACAGTAGCAGGACTTTCATTATAGGCAGGACTGCTCCAATAATCAGCCGACACTGCTTGAGGTTCTCTTTCCACTGGCGGGGTAGTTGCTGTCTGGGTTGGCGGAGGTGTAGCTACTTGCTCCGGAACAGTTTCTATTGCTGCCTCGACCCCTGATTCCTCAATGGTATTACCCATTAAGGTATTAACCATGTTTTTTGCTGCTTCTACGGGAATTATCTGCATAATTTCACTGTTAACCAGATTTTCAATTTCCATTTTGAACTTGATTTTTACCAGCTCTTGATAATCAGTCGAAAACTCAAAGTCGTCTTCCCCAAAATTCATCAGGGTCAAACGGGGCGGAGCAATATCAATCCTGCAGTTAAACATGGAGGATAAACTAGTAGTAGCCGAACCCATCATTTGGTTCATGGCTTCTTCTACAGCACTAAGCTCGAGTTCACTCAAGGTATTCTGCTCACCCTGTCCATCCCCCCCCATCATTAAATTGGCAATAATACAAGCATCCTCTTCCTTAATGACTAAAATATTAGTACCGTAAAGTCCTTCTCTATACTCAACTTCTACTACCACATAGGGTAAAGGATATTCTTCCTGTAATTGTTTGCCGGTAATTAATGCTACATCTGGTGTAGTAATGGCTACCTTTTTCTTGAGCAGCGTAGATAAAGTAGTTGCTGAAGTACCCATACTGATATTCCCTATTTCCCCTAATGCATCCCTTTCAAATTCACTTAACTCTACCGATAACTCAGATGCAGATTCCGTAACCTGGGAAGCACTATCACCTTTCAATAATGCATTTATTTCTTCCTGAGATAGTATTCCATCACTCATCCTCATTCCCCTCCTCTACTATATGAGATACTTGAACCGACATCCGGTTGTCATATATGCCAGGTTTTCCTAGAAACTTGGTTCGTTGGCCAATAACAACTTCCAAATCATTTTTAATACTTCTTTCTAACGGTATTACATCCCCAACATTTAACTCCAGTAATTCCTTTACCGTAATATTGGTAGTACCTAAAATCACTTTTACCGGGACCTTGGTGTTTCGCAGTTTATTTCTAATACTATCTATGTTTTCCTGGGTTGCCTTCTGGCTACTGGATGAATAATAATAATGAACATTAAGCTTATCCAGAATAGGCTCGAGAACCAGGAAAGGAATGCAAATGTTAACCATGCCCAATACATCAGCCATTTGGGTTTCTATAGATACTATTATCATTATTTCGGTAGGAGAAACCAGTTGTGTAAACTGGGGGTTAGTTTCTACTCGCTCCAGGGATGGTTCCAGTTCAATAATAGTTCCCCATGGCTCCTGCAGGTAGTCAAGCATTCTCTGCGCAATTCTTTCTATGACCGTCTGCTCAATTTCAGTCAGGGCCCTTATTTTAGCTGGGGCATAACCCGGGCCACCTAAAAGACGATCCAAGAACGAAAAGCCCAGGTTGGGGTTAATCTCCATAATGGCACTGCCTTCCAGCGGATAGAAGGAAAAAATATTAAGTATAGTAGGATTAGGTATAGACCGGATAAATTCCTCATAGGTCAACTGTTCCACTGATAAAATCTCCATCTGCACCGGAGAACGTAATTGGGCAGAGAGATAGGTAGCCAGGGAACGAGCATAGTTCTCATAAATAACCTGTAAAGTATGCATCTGGTCTTTAGAAAATTTGTTCGGACGACGAAAATCATAAACCTTTATTTTTTTTCGGGATTGTTCCTCTTTAAGTTCATTGGCGTCAACTGAACCGCTGTTTAGGGCAGACAATAAATCGTCTATTTCCGTTTGTGACAGTACCTCGCTCATTATAACCCCCCTTCCGGGTTATTGAATTTCTTATTAACCATTCATGTATGCCTTGCACACGCAACCACTAATGAAAATAGTAGCTGGGATTAAGTTATATTCAAAAAAATTCAGTGTAAATCATAGGAAAATCTGCTACCTTATTGGCGACCCTAGGGAGCATCTGCACCAATAATTGCGAGCATAGCGAGCATCTGTGTCCCTTTGGGGATGTGCCCTATGGGTATGTTATCTGTGTCCAATTCCCCGGTCTGTTTTCTTACTAAGAATCCATAATAAACCAGAGCTACTTCATATTACCATTACACACTTTACAATGCCCATACCCTTTGCTATCCTCACATTATTCCCGCTTTAATTATTGCATAATAAAGTCGGTAAAATATACATTAGTTACCAAATTCCCCCCGACTTTGGTGTTAATATCCTCTTTAATTGCGGCTTTCAAATGACCATGGTTGCGCGGGTCCAGATCAGCAACACTCTGTGTTGTCAGAACACCTAAAACACTATCCTTAATTATCGGCATCAATTTAGTTAATTTCTCCGCTGCCTTCTTATCATCGGCTATTACTTCTACTGTAACCGAAACTTTTAGAAACCTGGTTCCCCCGGTAGCATTTACATTAGTAGTAAACTCACCTATCTCCATTAAGTTACCGGACAGTAATTGTACCTGTTCCTTTTTGCTTTCAGGCACCAGTGGTGCTATAAGACTTTTCATTACCAAATAGGAAGAACCCATGGCAACTAGAAATAGTAATAACCCTACCAGTAGAATGCGGAAATCAAATCCTTTTTTCTCCTTTACCTCAGTGACCTTTTCCTCTGCCAACTACACTCCCCCCTTACCCTACGCTTTTAAATTGGTATAGGTTCTTTTACGAAATTTAATAATATCTTCCCGAATTTTATTAACCGTTTCCCTAACCACCAGCTTTTTCCCGGTAGTCAGGGTAACAATTGTATCCGGGGTTTCCTCCATTAACTCAATCAGGTCAATATTAAGTACAATTCTTTCCCCATTAAGCCGGGTAAGATAAATCACTATGATGCCACCTCTTATTCATAATCCTTCGGAGGTTTTAATAACCCCCGAAGGTATGAAGTTAATTATCTCTTCAGATTGACCAGTTCCTGCAACATCTCATCTGATGTGGTAATAATACGGGAATTAGCCTGAAATCCCCTCTGGGTAACTATCATATCAGTGAACTCCTCGGATAAATCAACATTGGACATCTCCAAACTACCGGGGATAATACCTTTGGTACCACCATTCCCGGCAGCAACCTTTTTGATATCGCCACAGTTAGGCGATTCCTGATACAGACTGTTACCTAACTGTACTAATCCTGCTGGATTTGCCATAACAGCCAGGGCCACCCGGGCCAGTGCCCTTGATTCTCCATTATCAAAATTACCGGTTATAACTCCATCAGGTCCCACCGAATAACTGGTCAGGGAACCATTAGAATATCCATCTTGGTGAGATATCCTAGCATCAGATTCAGCACGGAACTGTTTAAGGGCAGTAAAATCACAGGTAAATTTAATATCTTCTGCGGTACGCCCGGTTGGATCCTGTGGTGCATTACTTCTATCAATGGTCAACTCTAGCTGAGATAACCATGGTTGGTCTTTAGCATCTACCACAGCCCCATTCTGATTAAACTTCAGGTTGTAAATTCGGACTAAATCCACACCGCTAGAGCCCAAGGTTCCGGGAGCCGGACTAGCCTGGGTACCGGTAGATAAATCAACATCAGCAAAATCCGATGGACTATAGCCTGTCGCATTATTGAAATTTGGATCTAAAGAAATATCACAGGCCCAATTGGTGGTCACGCCCGGGTCAACGTGGTATTTGAAAAACCTGAAATAAACTGTTACCGGAGTACCTAAAGAGTCATATACCTCCCTGGACGCAATTACCACATCATCATTTTCACCTGGATACTCCGGGTTTTGAGGCAGAATAGAACGCGTTGTACCAGTACCACTACCATCATCAACCTGCGGTATGGCCAGCTCAGCATTTACATTACCGCCAAAGTTTGCCCGTTTAGTTGCCTGGGCATCAATATTCTTAAAACCGGAAATATCGATATTATCTGTGGGGTCACCATTGGTATCCAGTACCCATTCCCCGGTAGTGGGATCAATTCTGGTCATATAACCCAGAACATTATAACCCTGGGCATTAACTAACCTACCCCAATCATCCCATTCAAAAGCGCCATTACGGGTATAAAACTCCTGGCCGCCACTTCTTAAAATGAAATAGCCATTACCGTCTACAGCCATATCGGTAAGTTTATTGGTACTGGCAGCAGGTGAGGGGGTATGAATCTGGTCTATACTACTTATAGTCATTCCCAGTCCTATAGCCATAGGATTAGTTCCACCCCTATTGCTGTCAGGCCTACTAGCCCCCTTAATACTCTGATACAGGGTATCCTGGAATACTACGCGGCTTTTCTTAAATCCGGCAGTATTTACGTTAGCTATGTTATTACCTATTACATCCATGCGGGTCTGGTGGTTCCGCAGACCGGAAACGCCAGAATACATCGAACGCATCATATCTAAACATGACCTCCTTTACCTGTAGTTTTTGGTAAACATAAGCGGATGCTTCAGTCATTTCACATCCTAAGGCTTCCTTGTTAGAGGTCCAGCCTTATACTATAACTGCACTATCAATATTGGTAAAAACATTTTCTTTAAGGTTTTGTTCATCTACCGCAGTAATTACAGTGTTGTTCTTTACGCTTACTACCAGAGCCAGATTATCCATAAGAATTAAGGAATCTCTTGCACCTTTTTCCCGGGCTTTACCAACAGCATTTTTAAGCCGGGCTATTTCTGCCTCTCCTAGCTCGATATTACGAGATTGCAACCTTTGCAGGGCATGCTGAGAGAATTTTAATTCTGCCTGTAGTGTTTTCTGTAGTACCTGTTCGAAACTATCCCTGGTAGTCCCTGGAGCTTGGGTAATGTTACTCTTTTTCCCGGGAGTAAGGGGTTGAATAACTGGTTGTGGAAAGAATACTTTATTAGTCATTGCTTTCACCTTCCCCTGGTCTTAAAATAGTTAACAACTCTTCCAACCGCTCCATTAGTTGACTTAACTGGTCATTACCCTGGTTTGGTAATCCACCTACCTGGAAAATATAAGCAGGATCAATTTGCTTTCCATCAATAAGATAATAAAAAGCACCGTTTTTAAATACCACCGAATCTACCGACCCGGTCAATATTTCCGGGGTTTCTTCTCCTATACTATCCGGATTCAGATATGCAACTTCGCGTCCTACCAGATTAGCTGATTGCTGGAACATTAAGGCTGGTATTAAATTATAATTTATATTGTCGGCCAGTTTTTCAAACCCGGTATTAAGGTTTTTCATCTGTTCCAGGGCACTAAAATTCGCCATCTGGGAGATAAATTCCTTATCTTTCATTGGTTCCAGGGGATCCTGATATTGTAGTTCAGTTATTAATAGTTTTAAAAAGTCATCTTTATCCAGAATAGTTTTTGGGGCCTTGGGCGTTGTAGCGCTGGTATTAGTCTCTCGTAACCAGGGAACGGTCTCGGTTACCATGTTAGACATCTGTTTCACCTCCTAAATTAGAAAATTCAAGCTGCCGTTTTCGTTATACTCATAATCCGCGCCTCTTTGAGTTACAGCGGGATCCAGCTCTTCGTATCCACCAGTATACTGGTTATCCCCATAAGGGCCTTCACGTTGATGCCCTTGTGAGAATCGCCCTTCTTCCCATAAGTACTGGTGACTATCCTCAGAGCCATCAAATAAACCACCATTGTTAAGTTGTACACTAACTTCAGTACGGTCTACTCGTAGTCCCTGTGATTCCAGATTCTGCCTGAGAGTGTGCAAATTGCTTTCCAGCATATGCTTCACCTGCTGACTTTCAGCTATGAAGCGGGCAGTTATCATTCCCTCTTCGGCCACTACTTTTATGGTCAGCCTGCCTAAAAACTCCGGTTTCAGGTCAATTCGGAGCTCCGATAGCTTATTGGTAAACAAAAGCTCAGCTTTTTGAATTACTTGAGCCATTATTTCCCGGGTACTAGGTAAACTTCTGCTATCAGTAACATTAGTATTGGTAGTGGTTTTAAATAAATCTGTATCACTTCGGGAAAGTGCATTTAGTACCGCTTTACCATCATCAATAGCTGCTTTTGCCTGACTCTCCGGAGCCGAATTAGGTTCTGTACTGAGTCGGCTGGCATTTAGGCGATGAGTTTCAAAGTCTATCAGCTTTTTGACATCAGTTGTAGGACTTGTTCTGCTACTAGCAGTAAAATCCCGTTCGGTATTTTGCTTCGTTTCTGCCCCTGACTCGGAATGCGCTTTTGGGTTTCCATTTTGATTTGGCAATAGCTCCTTGGCAAATTGTTTTGCCTCTGGTGCTTCTTTTACTGTTTTTTCAAAAGTGGATACCATCTGACCCGACTTGACTTCCTGTTTTACTTCCTCCACACGACTGGTGGATAATTCAATTGTTTGTTTTGTCTGGGATTTCACCAACATAGTATTGTTTTCGTTATCTGTAATTGGTTGTTCCCCAGTTGCATTAAATGAACCATT
>DIRQ01000104.1:0-1580 GCA_002424365.1 Syntrophomonas sp. UBA5432
TTGGAGGTAAGTTTATGGCAGAGAAAACAAGAGTAATAGTAACCGGAGTACTGGGAAAAATGGGGTTGGAGACGGTAAAAGCAGTTTTCTCAGATGAAGATTTGGATTTGGTAGGACTGGTTGATATCCGGGGTAAGGGAGAAAAACTTTCGCAGCTAAGCCAGCTGCAAGAAATAGATTTAAAGGTAGAAAATGACCTGGATAAGGTAATTGAAAAAACTAACCCCAGGGTGATGATAGACTTTACTAATCCCCAGGCAGTTTTTAATAATACCCGGACCGCTTTGAAAAATAAAATTACCTGTGTAGTAGGAACTACCGGTCTTAATGAAGTAGAACTGCGCCAGTTAGAAAAACTGGCGATGGATAATAAGGTGGGCCTGGCCATAATACCTAATTTCGCGATTGGAGCAGTCCTGATGATGAAATTTGCTCGGGAAGCAGCCCGGTATTTTCCGGATGTTGAAATTATTGAGCTGCACCATGATCAGAAAATGGACGCTCCTTCCGGGACCGCCATTAAAACTGCGGAACTAATTAATGAGAGCCGTACTCATCGGGTTCCTCGGAATATTCGGGAGTTTGAAAAAATCAGCGGTTGTCGTGGTGGTAATTTGGATCAGGTGAGAATACATAGCATTCGTCTACCCGGGCTAGTTGCCCATCAGGAGGTTATTTTTGGCGGTTCTGGGCAGACCTTGAAAATTCGTCATGACTCTATCGACCGGGCCGGATTTATGCCCGGAGTGCTGATGGTGGTTAAAAAGATGCTCGATCGCCAGGGCCTGGTTTATGGTATGGAAAACCTGCTTTAAAATATAGAGTTTATTAGAGGAGGGTCCTCTGCTTACGCTACAGAGTAAGCGGGGGACCTTCCTTTTATTATATTCAGACAAGCACCACATTTACGCAGAGTACATATAATGCTATTAATTGTGGCCGTAGTTTTATGGTCAAGGGGGACTGATGGTGAGTTCTGTGCTTTCTGGAGTAAAGATCGCTGTACTAGGTGGTGATGAGCGGGAGCTTATCCTCGTAAGTGAACTGGTAAAAATGGGGGCTACAGTAGTTGTTGCTGGTTTTCCCCGAGACAAAATTGGGCCCGGAGCCTTTGTCGTTCATACCGTAGAGGAGGCCTGTAAAGAGGCAGAGGTAGTAATTTTACCGTTACCTGGCACCAGTCCTGACGGTTTAATCAGGGCGGTATATGCTGAAAACAGTTTAATGCTTAGCGAAAAAGCTATCCAATCAATGGCTAAAAATGCCCTGGTTATAATCGGGTCAGCCCGGCCATTTCTTAAGGAATGGGCGCAAGTTTATAGTTTTAACCTAATTGAAATAATTGAAATGGATGAAATAGCTATACTAAATTCCATCCCTACGGCCGAAGGTGCTATCCAGATAGCTATGGAAGAAACCCCTATAACTATACACGGCAGTAAAACCTGTGTAATTGGTTTTGGCAGGACGGCAATCACGTTGGCCCGGACCTTAAAAGCATTAGGTTCTGACGTTACCGTAGTTGCCCGTAACCTAGGGCAGCTGGCCCGAGCTTATGAAATGGGGTGTAAACGGGCCAT
>DIRQ01000104.1:1860-4406 GCA_002424365.1 Syntrophomonas sp. UBA5432
TCTAATGTGCTCATAATTGACCTGGCTACTCAACCAGGGGGAACCGATTTTGAAGCAGCTAACACTTACGGGCTCAAGGCTATTCTCGCTCCTGGTCTGCCCGGCAAGGTCGCCCCGGTATATGCAGGAAAAATTCTGGCAGATGTTATTCCCCAATTAATTATAAGTGAACTGTCAAAATTAGATGCCGGTTTACTATTCGCCTGAAGGGAGGTGTAGAGATTGCTGGAAACTCATAACCGGTTAAGGGGTGTCCGGGTGGGGGTAATAGTTACCGGTTCTCATTGTACAATAGGGGATGTTATCCCCAAAATAAGGGATCTTAAGAGCGAAGGTGCTGATATACTACCAATATTTTCATATACTGTTGACGAGACTGATAACCGCTTTTACCAGGTTCATGATTTAAAAACACAAATTAACGAGATATGCAATAAGCCCATAATTAATACCATAGTTGGGGCTGAACCAATCGGTCCGCAAAAACTGTTAGATGTGGTGGTAGTTGCACCGGCAACTGGAAACACCATAGCTAAACTGGCCAGTGGGATAGTAGATACGCCTGCCTTAATGGCAGTTAAAGCACATCTGCGTAATCAAAGACCGGTGGTAATAGCGATTTCCACCAATGATGCCCTGGGTATTAATGCTCGCAATATTGGAATCTTAATTAACATGAAAAATATATATTTTGTTCCCTTCCGCCAGGATGACCCATTCAACAAATGCAATTCCCTGGTAGCCTCCATGGATAAACTATTAGACACGGTAGTATATGCCTTGCAAGGAAAACAACTACAGCCTGTTTTGCTAGGACCTGCCTAGTTTCTTGAGAATTAAAAAGCCCAGTGCTAAAATAGAGACCAGAGTTTTTTACAAGGAGGTACTGGTTGTGGCCGAGGGAATAAAGTTAGCAATAGTTGGGGCAACAGGTGCAGTGGGGCAGGAAATGTTACAAATCATGGAGCAGAGAAAGCTTAAAATAAAAGAATTACTTTGCTTAGCTGACCCCCGCGAGGCAGGGAGCAAAGTAAACTTTGCCGGTGAAGAACTGACAGTTCAGGCTGCCAGTAATGATGTGTTTAAATGGGCTGATGTGGCCATGTTTGCCGTAGGTACCGATATAAGCAAGCAATTGATACCACAGGCCGTAGCTAATGATTGTGTTGCCATTGATAATAGCTACGCTTTTCGCCTGGATGATAATGTTCCCCTGGTAGTACCGGAGGTTAACCCCGAGGATGTAGTTTGGCATAAAGGCATAATTGCCAATCCCAATTGTTCTACCATTATTATGGTGGTAGCTATTAATCCTATTCACCAGGCGGCAGGTCTAAAAAGAGTAGTAGTTTCCACCTACCAGGCCGTATCTGGTGCCGGTAAAGCTGGGCTGGATGAACTGGACCAGCACGTTAAGGCCCACATTGACGGTTCTGAGCCGGTCCTGGAGGTATTCCAGCATCCGATAGCCTTTAATCTTATACCTCATATTGATGTTTTTGTAGAAGAAGACTATACCCGGGAAGAAATGAAGATGGTTTGGGAAACCCGCAAAATTATGCATGCTCCGGAGCTAAAAATTGCTGCTACCGCAGTAAGGGTACCAATATACCGGAGCCATTCTGAATCAATTAATCTGGAAACCCAGGAACCCCTGTCGGCTGCCCGGGCTCGGGAAATTCTGTCTCAGGCTCCGGGAATAGTAGTGCAGGATGATCCCCATAATAACCAGTATCCCATGCCCTTTTTTACTTCTAATCGGGATGAGGTATTTGTGGGCAGGATAAGGCGGGATATATCAACTGATAATGGTTTGGCTATCTGGGTGGCAGCAGACCAGATTAGAAAAGGAGCAGCTACCAATACCGTACAAATAGCCGAGCTGGTAATTGAGAAAAACCTTTATTAAGAAGGTGGATATATTTGAAAATAGCTGTACAGAAGTTCGGAGGAACTTCCCTTACCACTCCTGAGCTGCGATCACGGGTCAGCAGTATTGTTAGCTCGACTATTAGCGCGGGCTGGAAAGTGGTAGTTGTAGTATCAGCTATAGGAAGAGAAAACGATCCATATGCCACTGATACATTTATTAAGCTGGTAAAGGAAATCAACCAACAACCCCTGGCTCGAGAGATGGACCTGATTATGTCCTGTGGAGAGATAATATCCGGAGTATTATTAGTCAATTACCTTTCCAGTGTCGGCATAAAGTCCAAATTCCTTACCGGAGAACAGGCAGGCCTAGTTACTGATGGTAGTTTTGGCAATGCTCATATTTTATATATTAACCCCAGAAATATATTAGACTGCCTGGAGAATGACATTATTCCGGTGGTAGCGGGATTCCAAGGTGTAAGTGAGAATGGCGAACTGACAACCCTGGGACGGGGGGGCAGCGATACCACCGCCAGCGCGTTAGGAGTGGCCCTAAACGCTAAAATAATTGATATTTTCACCGATGTAGAGGGCATTATGACCGCAGATCCCCGCATAGTAAATAATGCCCGTTTACTGGAGGCGATAAGCTATAATGAAATATGCCAACT
>DIRQ01000104.1:4660-18177 GCA_002424365.1 Syntrophomonas sp. UBA5432
CCTCTTCGGGTCAGATCTACTAACCTGGATAGCCTTGGTACCTTGATCAGCAACCAGCTCTTCGACAATAATGAGCAGCGTCTGATTAAAGACCAATTAATTACAGGTATTACCTATACATCTAACCTGACTCAGATTAAAATAGAGGGTAGCACGTTTAATGGGAAAACCCAATTAGAACTAGATGTATTTAAGAGCATGGCTGACGCAGGTATAAGTGTTGACTTCATAAATGTTCAACTTGACCGTATTGTCTTTACCATCCAGGGTGAGCAGGCACAGCGAGCCCGGCAAATTCTTAAAGAAATTAACATCGAACCAGTGTTGGAAATGAATTGCGCCAAGGTGGCGGTAGTAGGTGCGGCTATGACCGGAATCCCGGGGGTAATGGCCGACGTAGTGGCGGCCTTGAAAGCACAGGATATTGCTATACTTCAGTCCGGAGATTCATACACCAATATATGGTGTCTGGTTAAGGGAGAAGACTTAGAAAAAGCAGTAAATGCTTTACACGGTAAATTCGAATTGGGTAAATAAATTCTTTAATAACATAGAAGTGGCGGTGATAAAATGACAGTCCCCAGGCTATTGACTGCAATGATAACTCCATATGATGACAATTTGCAGGTCAATTATGCCAAAGCGGCAGAACTGGCCGAATACTTGGCCAACAATGGTACAGAAGGAATTGTGGTTAGTGGAACTACCGGTGAATCCCCGGTGTTAACTGATGAAGAGAAACTAAAACTATTTGCATCCGTAAAAAACAAAGTAGGTAAACGTATCCCGGTATGGGCCGGAACTGGTTCCAACGATACAAAACATTGTTTGGAATTGAGTAAAGAGGCGGAAAAACTAGATGTAGATGGGCTTATGCTGGTTTGCCCTTATTATAATAAACCCAGTCAGGAAGGATTGTATCAACATTTTAAAAAAATTGCCGAGGCTATATCTCTGCCCATAATGCTGTACAATATTCCTGGTCGTACTGGAATTAACCTGTTACCGGAAACAGTTGCCCGACTAGCTCAAATAGAAAATATAGTTGCCATAAAAGAGGCCAGCGGTAGTATGGATCAAGTATCCACTTTGATGACCCTATTGCCTGAAGATATGACAGTTTACTCCGGTGATGACTCTCTCACCTTACCTATGATGGCACTGGGTGCACGCGGTGTGGTAAGTATCGCTTCTCATCTGGTAGGTAATGAAATTCTGGCCATGATAGAAGCTTTTAGTAACGGGAATAATGAGCGGGCCGTTGATTTACATAAACAGCTTTTCCCCATTTTTAAGGGGCTGTTTATTGCTACTAATCCAGTACCCTTAAAAGAGGCATTAAACCACTTGGGGCAAAATGTTGGCGGAATACGCCTGCCCCTAATAGAGGCTAATGAAACCGAAAGAAAATTTATCCAGGAATTATTAAGTAATGCAAAATTATTACCGTAAGCAGAGCACAACTTTAATAAGGATAGACGAAAAAGTCTATCCTTAATTTGTTAGATAAATTCTAACAAAACCTTCCATTATATGAAGTTGTATATAACCGCTGTATGGGCTATAATAAGCAAGATGGTTGTGTTCGGAATCTCAAAACTGAATAAAGGAGGTGTTAGGGTGTCGGATACTGATTCCCGTATACAGATTATTTCCCTGGGCGGTTTGGGGGAAATAGGCAAGAATATGACGGCTATCCGATATCAGGATACCATTATTGTCATCGATGCCGGTCTGATGTTTCCTGAAGAGGAACTACTCGGAATTGACATCGTAATTCCTGATATTACTTATTTGTTGGAAAATAAAGAAAAGGTCAAGGCAGTTTTATTAACCCACGGGCATGAGGATCATGTCGGCGCCCTTCCTTATCTTTTAAAAGAGATGAATGTACCAGTGTATGGAAGTCGACTTACTCTAGGTATAGTGGAAGGTAAATTAAAAGAACATGACCTGAGCAATCTGAACTTACATGTCGTTAAACCAAGAGATACTTTGAAGCTCGGGCCTTTTGAGGTAGAGTTTTTTAGAGTCAGTCACAGTATACCAGATGCTATGGGTATAGCTATTAATACTCCACTGGGAATAATTTTGCATACTGGTGATATTAAGCTGGATCAGACTCCGGTTGATGGGCAGGTGGTGGACTTTCGCAAACTGGCGGAACTGGGAGAAAAGGGTGTCCTGGTAATGCTAAGCGACAGCACTAACGCCGATAAACCCGGCTTTACTATGTCGGAAAAGGTGGTAGGTAATACCTTTGATGACTTGTTTGGCAAATGTGAAGGGAGAATAATTGTTACCACTTTTGCCTCCAATGTACATCGGATTCAACAGGTAATATGTACCGCCCAAAGGTACGGCAGAAAAGTATCTGTAGTTGGCCGTAGTATGGTAAATAACATGAAGATATCACATGAATTAGGTTATATAGATATGCCTGATGGTATATTGATTGAGATGGAGGAAATAAACAACTATCCACCTCACGAGGTAGTAATAGTTACAACAGGTTCCCAGGGTGAACCTATGTCGGCTTTGACTCGTATGGCTACCGCCGACCATCGTTGGGTGAATATTGAGACCGGAGATACGGTAATTATTTCAGCTACTCCTATTCCAGGTAACGAAAAACTGGTGGCTAAAACGGTTGACCTTTTGTTTCGTCAGGGTGCTGAGGTTATTTATGAAAAAACTATGGGGGTACATGTTTCCGGACATGCCTCCCAGGAAGAGCTTAAGATTTTGCTAAATCTGATTAGGCCCAGGTATTTCATACCGGTTCATGGAGAATACCGTCATCTCATGAAACACGCCAAACTGGCAGAGAGTCTTGGTATACCTCGTTCCCGGATATTTGTAGCTGAGAACGGCCAGATTATCGAAGTGGGCAAAAAGAAAGCTAGCATATCGGGCAAAGTAACTGCCGGTAAGATTCTGGTTGATGGTTTCGGTGTAGGAGACGTAGGCAATATTGTTTTACGTGACCGTAAACAGCTATCCCAGGACGGTATAATGATTGTGGTAGTAACTATTAATAAGGAGGGCGGCGAAGTAGTCGCCGGACCCGATATAGTTACTCGAGGATTTGTCTATGTCAGGGAATCTGAAGAACTAATAGAGGATGCCCGGGAAAGGGTAAGAGAGGCTCTGGATATATGTACTAAGAAGAATATCAGTGAGTGGGCAGTTATAAAAGCCCAGGTGCGTGAGCGGTTAGGCAAGCACCTGTACGAAAAAACCGGTCGCCGCCCCATGATATTACCAATAATTATGGAAGTTTAAATTAAACATTTTTAACTACCCGGTTTAAGTAGCCGGGTAGTTTTTTTATGCGTATTCCGTTTCCGTTTTGGGTAATTCTAATAGTAAATAGGCTTAAGAAGGGAGCGGCATTATTAATGACGCATAATAATGGAGAAAATACTAATGAGGAAACAAGCCAAGAGCAAAAGTTAGATAATATAAAGGAAATGGGACAGATAGATATACCTTCGTTTAAAAGTGATATCCACTGCCTCACTATAGCCGGACAAGTTGAAGGGCACATGGTCTTGCCGCCGCAAAACAAAACTACTAAATATGAACATATTATACCCCAGTTGTTGGCGGTAGAAGAAAACCCGCAGATAAAGGGATTGCTGGTAGTATTAAATACCGTCGGAGGAGATGTTGAGGCAGGTCTGGCATTAGCCGAAATGATTGCCAGCTTATCCAAGCCCACCGTTTCGATAGTACTGGGCGGGGGACATTCCATAGGCTCCAGTATAGCCGTAAGCAGTGATTATTCCTTTATTGCTCCTTCGGCGACCATGACCATTCACCCTATTCGCCTCACAGGCCTGGTAATAGGAGTTCCCCAGACTTATGAATACCTGGATAAGATGCAGGACAGGGTAGTTAAATTCGTAGTCGAGCATTCCCGGACAACGGAACAGAAGTTCAGGGAGTTGATGTTTAGAACTGGGGATTTGGCCCGGGATATCGGTACCGTTCTGGTGGGTAAAGATGCGGTTGATTGCGGCTTGATTGATGCTGTGGGCGGGCTTAAGGATGCCGTACGCAAGATTCATGAATTAAAAGACATTAAAGGAGGACTGGTACAGTGATAATATATATTCCAGATCCCTGGGAGGCACTTAATCAGAACGAAACCCTGCCTAGGATAAGGATAAAGCTACCCTCCGGGGGACATCTAAATGGTGAGTGCCTTGAGGTTGACCAGGTGAGGGTGTTAAGTCTGGAAAGTACCGATCCCATGGACTATATAAATTATCAGTATCAACCGGGCAGTATAATCGAACTAAAACCAGGTATATGATCAAAATGGGGACGCAAGGCAAGAAGCGTCCCCATTTACTTGATATATTATAATGGAGGTATGTTTTTCTGGCACTATGCTATAATTTATAAAGTACTTTTGGGGAGATGAGATGTTTGACGTTTTTTCATGCCATATTGTTGGGTGCTGTTCAAGGTTTAACCGAGTTTCTGCCGGTTAGTAGTTCCGGCCATCTAGTTATTTTCCAGCACATCCTGGGTGTACAAGAATCCCCCTTAACTTTTGATGTAATGCTTCATATGGGTACCTTGTTGGCAGTATTTGTAGCCTTCTGGGATGATATCGTAGATATATTGAAAAAGCCTTTTACCCGGATGACTTACTTAATCGTAGTTGGCTGTATTCCTGCTGCCATAGCCGGGTATCTGGTGGCTCCGATAATTGAAAAGGCTTTTGAGTCATTACTGGTGGTTGGTTTAGGGCTGATATTTACCGGGTTTGCCCTGCGCTTTTCGGAAAAATGGTCGCGGGAAAAGATAGGACTCAAGGATATACCTAATACCAGTTATAAGGATGCCCTTTTTATTGGTCTGTTACAGGCACTTGCCATTATCCCAGGTATATCAAGGTCGGGTTCCACCATAGCAGCAGGTCTATTTGCCGGAATGGAAAGGGAGCTGGCCGCTCGTTTTTCATTTTTGCTGTCGATACCGGTAATACTGGGGGCAGGGATTTTTGAATTAGGTGATGTCAGCAGCAGCGCCTGGGCTCACAATTTTGTGCCTTATACAGTAGGTACGCTGGTTGCTGCCTTATTTGGTTACCTTGCTATAAAAATTGTGATGCGGCTGGTGCGGCATGGAAGATTATCGGTATTCTCCTACTATTGCTGGGCTGTTGCACTGGTAACCCTGGTATTTTATTTTGTGATTTAAGCTTGGCAGGATTTTATAGATGGTGAGCGAAATTATTAACATAAACTGTAATTGGCTACCATTAAAAAACGAAAGGTAAGGTAGATGGCTACTAAAAAGAAAACTGGTAAACAAAGTGGCTCCGATAAGAAAAAGGATAAGTCGGTACGTACGTTAAGGACAACGAAAGAAAATGTTCGTACCTTGGAGCAACAGGAACAGTTTAATATTCTAAAGGCAGAGATTATGTCAATTATACTTTTTATGCTATCAGTATTTATTTATATTTGTGTAAGCCGCCTTGATGGGTTAGCCGCCAACGAACAGTTTATCGGGTTAGTTGGGTCTGGTATTATGAAAGGCCTGAAATTACTGCTGGGAGACGGTGCATTTATTGCTTCAATTTTCCTGTTACTATGGTCTATACATATTGGGGTTCTAAAGAAATATTGGTCCAGCCGTATGTGGGGAATAACTATACTAGGCCTGGTTTTTCTCATGGGAATAAGTGTTTACCGTATACCAGTTGGTCTCAATGCTCTAGAAGCCGGGTCCAGAGGCTTAGGCGGAGGTTACATTGGAGGCGGTCTGGCCTATGCTCTGGTGAGACTGCTAGGTAATATTGGTACTACCATATTGTTGATTCTGGGAGTGCTGGTTTCGCTGGTGCAGATTATTAACAAACCATTGAGGCAAATATTTAACACTAGCAGTACAATAGCCCGGAAAACGTGGACCAGGGTTTATCCTTTGTTATTTGAAGAGCAAGAAGAGCCATTACCGTCCGCCACACCAAAAAAAGAACCGGTAATTATAGACAGTCATCAACAACCTAACCTGCTACCATTTGAGGAACTATATTTAGAGTCTAATATTCCCTTGGAAACTGCCGCGGTTAAAGAGGAATTAAAAGAGGAACCAGCTGCCGAAACGAAGAATGAGAGTCTAAGGTTAGTTTTGTCTAACAAGCGGGAAGAAAACGAAACTCAATACCAGAAGCCACCCTTGGAGCTATTAAGTAATGTCAGCAGTGAACGAAAAATTGACAAGAAAAATATTAAGGAAAGCATATCTGTAATGGAGGAAACTTTTTCTAATTTCGGTATCGGAGTAAAGGTTAATCAGGTTAGTTGTGGACCATCGGTAACTAGATACGAGTTGTCTCCAGCACCGGGGGTGAAAATTAGTCGTATAATCAGTTTGGCGGATGATTTACAACTAAATTTGGCTGCACCAGGCATAAGGATAGAAGCACCCATCCCGGGTAAATCAGCTATAGGTATAGAAGTACCTAATAATAAAATATTAAGTGTAGGACTCCGCAATCTCATAAGTTCTCCATCTTTTACTAACCTCACCAGCCCCCTGGCTTTTGCCCTGGGAGAGGATATATCCGGTACTGCGGTCGTTGCCCGCTTAAATGATATGCCTCATTTATTAATAGCCGGATCTACCGGGTCAGGAAAAAGCGTTTGTTTAAATAGCATTATTATGAGTTTTTTGTATAATACTACTCCCGCTGAACTAAAGATGGTCTTTATAGACCCTAAGATGGTTGAGCTGACGGTATATAATGGTATTCCCCATTTGCTTACCCCGGTAGTTACAGACCCACGCAAAGCCTCAGTAGTATTGAGGTGGATGGTTAGTGAAATGGAAAAACGCTATAAGCTCTTTTCCGAACGCGGGGTTCGAGATATTCAAAGGTATAATTTAGTAGCCCAGGATGAATTACCTTACATAGTTATTATCATCGATGAACTGGCTGATTTAATGATGGTTTCTCCAGTAGAGGTGGAAGACTCTATATGCCGCCTAGCCCAGATGGCCAGAGCCGCAGGAATGCACCTCATTGTAGCTACCCAGCGCCCTTCAGTAGACGTAGTTACAGGTGTTATTAAGGCTAACATACCTTCGCGCATTGCATTTGCCGTTTCTTCCCAGGCCGATTCCAGGACTATATTGGACTCAGCTGGGGCCGAGAAATTGCTGGGTAAAGGTGATATGCTATTTTTCCCGGTAGGTGCAATAAAGCCTTACCGTATACAAGGAGCTTTTGTTTCTGATAGTGACATTGAAGCGATGGTTAATTTCATAAAAGAACAATTTGTTGGCCAGGAAGAACCAGAGCCACCCCGAGAACTGGAATTATCGTTGCAAGAGGCGGAGAACGACTGGGGGGATGACCTTTTTTGGGATGCTGTAAATGTTTTTGTGGATAATAAAAAGGCATCGGTATCCCTCCTACAGCGTAGACTGCGTATAGGTTATGCCCGAGCAGCGCGATTGGTAGATTTAATGGAAGATCGAGGAATTGTTTCTGAGATGGATAATAATAAAAAGAGGGAAGTTCTTATTAATAGTGAACAACTAGAAAAGCTATACGCTAAAAATAAACTATGTTAGTATGGTTTGTATATGGAACCAAATATTTTTATTTGCACACCAGATTTTTATCATATCGCGCCAGGGTAAGTGCATAAAAGGGAGATAATTTAATGAGACTTACCTTACGGGAGAGGGAAATATTTGAAGTATTAAAAAAAGAACCTTTGATTTCCCAAGATGAATTAGGTCGCCGTTTTGGTATTACACGCTCATCAGTAGCTGTACATATATCTAATTTGATGAAAAAAGGAGTTATTCTTGGCAAGGGGTATGTAATTAATGAAGTAGCATCAGCTGTGGTTGTAGGAGAAAGCTGCATTAATATAGACGTGCATGGGGAAAATGAAAATGCAAGAATTGACGTCGGTTATGGTGGTTTTGCGGTTGAGTTTAGCAGAGTCTTGTCTAATTTTGGTATAAATGTTAAAGTAATAACAGTTACTGGTAATGATGACGTTGGTAATGCAATAATAGATAAGCTTAGGGAAAGTGAAATCGATGTTAGTAATATATACCGCTACACTAACACTAAGAAAAGAAGTTGTCGTCGAATATTTGTAAACAATACCTGTAGGTACGAGGAATGCTGTGGTTGGAAAGATTATGAGAAGGCAGTTAGTTTAAGCGAATGGGTAGTCTTGAACTGCGAATGGTTATGTGTTGACCCTCAATTTCAGAAAAACATGATTACTAAATTCTCTAGTAAGGAAGATGAAAAACTTCCGTACTTATCTACATACAGGATTATTAAATCTCCAGAAGATATTCCTGAATACTTATTAAGTTATTCTACTGTAGTTCTTGGGGTTAAGGCCGAAAGCCTTGACTTCTATGTCCAAAAAGTGCGGGCATTAGCAGAGAATCAGAATTGGATTTTAACTGATGGAAGTAGCCGGGTTATCTATTTTCAAGATAAGAAAGCAATAGAAGTACTTTTGTTACCCAACCAGAATTTTACTATTGAAGACCGGTTGCCGTTCTTGCTGGCTGGTTTAATTTACGGGTTATCAAGTGGCTATCCACTCCGGCAGGCTATCAGGATTAGTATAGGAGCAGCAGCCGGTGAATAAATGTGCTAAAATGCCTCTAGAGGGTTGGGAGTGAAAAAATTGGGCTTTGGAGAAAAGTTAAGGGAGGCTCGGGAAGCTAAGGGCTATTCCTTAGATTATATAGAGGAAGAGACAAAAATTAGAAAGCTTTATATTGAAGCTCTAGAACAGGAGACATTTGATCTTCTTCCCCCTAAAGTATATGCTACTGGATTTGTACGTAGGTATTCCAAATGTTTAGGTCTTAATTCCGATAAAATGGTGGATCAGTTTCAAAGCTTGGCCTATAAAGATGAACCCTTTAATGTAGAACCGGAGATAATTAAAGAAAAGAAATTTGATTCTGGGTTTCACATACCTTATCGAAATATACTGGCAGGTATCATTTTTTTAATTATTGCTATTTGGGCGGGTAAACTGGTTCTGACCTATATTACTGGGTCGATTGATGTTACTGATAAACAGACTCCAGCACCTCCTAAGGTGGAGGAATCGGTAAAGGAACCGGCAAAGGAACCGGTAAAGGAAGTGCCTCCTCAGGTGGAAGTGGAAAAGGTAGTAGTCATGATAGAAGCCCGACAAGACTGCTGGCTTAATGTAGTAGTTGACGATGAAAACGTATTTACTAAGACTCTAAGGGCAGGCGATAAACAGAAGTTCGAAGGCAAGCAATCAGTTTATATAAAAGCAGGCAATGCTGGAGGAATTGATATTACTTATAATGGTAAAACGGTTGAACCTATAGGGAAATATGGGGAAGTAAAAGAAACAGAGTTCAAAGCAAAGTCATAGCTGGAATAGGGGTTACTCAGGTGAATATAGGTTTTATTAGTCTTGGATGCTCAAAAAACCGGGTTGATACCGAGATAATGATGGCGCTTTTAAGCAGTGCCGGACATAAAATAGTAAATTCCATAGAACGGGCCGAGGTTGTAATAATTAATACCTGCGGCTTTATTGAGGAAGCCAAAGAAGAAGGTATTAACACCTTACTGGAAACTGCGGAACTGAAAACCGGAGGAATACTAAAGTATTTGGTGGCTACTGGATGTTTGGCCCAGAGAAATGGAAAAGAATTATTTGATGAGATGCCTGAACTGGATGCGGTTATAGGCATCTCCTATTTTGTTGCCATAAAGGATATTTTAACTGACCTGCAAAATGGTGGGAGAATTCTTAAAATAGGGCCACCTCCAGAAACTTTTGTAGAAAAGGGGCCTAGAATCATTTCAACTCCACCAGGTTCTGCATATCTAAAAATCGTTGAAGGGTGCAATAACCGCTGTAGCTATTGTGCCATACCTTCTATTAGAGGAAAACTGCGCTCGCGACCTATAGGCGAACTGGTAGAAGAAGCTCATATCTTGGCAGGGCAGGGGATTAAGGAGTTAGTTTTGATAGCTCAGGATACGGCTAACTATGGGTATGATTTACAAGGAAAATCCCTATTACCGCAGTTACTAAAAGAGTTGCAGAATGAAGTGGAGGTAGATTGGATAAGACTTCTTTATCTACACCCGGCTCATATAAGTGATGATATTATTAATAGCTTAGTTTCATTAAATAAGGTTATCCCTTATATGGATATTCCCATACAGCATGTTTCCAGTAAAATATTAAAAATGATGAATCGCAAGCATGATCGCCAGCAGCTGGAAGATTTAATTGATAAACTTAAAAATAAAATAAATGGTCTGGTTTTACGAACTACAGTGATGCTAGGTTTTCCCGGAGAAAAGGAAGCCGATTATAAAGAACTTTATAACTTTATAGAAGAGGTGGAATTTGACTGGCTGGGCGCTTTCACCTTTAATAGTGAAGAAGGAACGGCAGCTGCTAACCTGCCCAATCAAATTGAAGATACTGTAAAGAAAAAACGGCTGGATACTATCCTGGAACTACAGCAAAATATTACTCGTAAGAAAAATATTGCCCGTATAGATAGTACTGAGAAAATCTTGGTTTCGGGGCAGCTATCCTCCAATTTGTATATTGGCAGGGCTTATTTTCAAGCGCCCGAGGTAGATGGCCTGACTCTAATAAAAAGCAGCAGTAAACTGCCTCGGGGTGAGTTTACCCAGGTTCGCTTTGCCGGGGTTAGAAATTACGATATGATTGGAGAACTTATCGATGAACCTGCCCAATAAACTTACTATTTTAAGAATAATACTCATTCCCGTTTTTGTCGTATTGCTGTTGATTAATATTCCCCATGGCGATTATTTTGCCGCTGCTATTTTTATTATTGCTGCCCTTACTGATAGCCTTGATGGCTACCTGGCCCGGCGCTGGAAGCAGGTAACCAGGCTTGGAATATTACTAGACCCTCTGGCTGATAAATTATTGATTACGGCAGCCCTAATAAGTTTGGTTGAATTGGGCAGAATTCCAGGATGGATAGCTATAGTAATAGTAGGCCGGGAATTTGCGGTTTCAGGTTTGCGAGCTATAAAGGCAGGGGATGGAATAGTTATTCCCGCCAGCATTTTTGGTAAACTAAAGACAGCAACCCAGGTTATTGCAGTTCTGCTGGTAATTTTAGAAAACACTTACCGGTCAATTACTACATTGTCGATAGGGCAATGGGCCATGTATATTGCAGTAGTTATAACAATAATATCAGGTTTGGAGTATTTCTATCGCTTTCGCAAAGAGTTGAAATAACAATCGGAAGTCGGAGGTCGGACTTCCAACTTCCGACCTCCGACTTCCGTTATGTTAGGCGGTCTTAGGACAGCTACGCTTGTAAGATTTGTCGAGGTTTACAACATTATGCATGGTCTGTCGTAGTAGCTCATTAAACTCTTCCACGGTGTAACTATAGTCAATATCACCAGTGCCATAGAGGTCATCCAAAGAATCCAGGTAAACTTCAATCCAGTTGTATTCATCTGGGGCCGTTTCCTTACCAAATACCCTTTGCCATTCCTCATTAGTTTCCTCAATCGTCAGAGGTTCTACACTAAAGTCTACACCAATTTGCTCCAAATAACGTTCAAGCCAATCAGAATAAATTTTGTTGCGAGTAGTCATCATTTGTAATCACCCCTCTCCTCAATTGTGATTGTTACAACATTCACTAGCCTTTAACTATATTATAGCACTCAGCAAACACAAATAAACTCCTAAATCGACAAAAGTCATTATTTGTTCTTAAATTACCATAATTTTGCCTCAAACTGCATTATACTCCTATGCTATAATGACCGCAGGAGGGTTGTAGGAATATGATGAAAAACAGTGAATTTAAAATAATTACGGCAGTAATATCGCTTATTGTGACTTTGGCAGTATTGCTGGGCAGCTACAATCTATATAACAAATATGTGGTAGAAAAGCCATTAACTAGGGAATTAGCTACACTACCTACCGTTAAAAGCGCAAAAATTATGAAAGTTGATAAAGAATATTTCATTCAACTTCAACTGGAGCAGGTAGATAACATACAGGATAGCTACACCCAAATCGAATCTATAATTAATTCAAAAATCAAAAATGCTAAATATAAGATAGAAATTCAGGATGCAGATAGCAAAGAACTAAGTCATTTTTATAATGAATTACAGCCCGTACTTTACCAGGGCTTATCCGCACAGCGATATTTATGGTTGGATGAGCAAATTAAGGAGCGTAGCAGTAACAAGGGCATAGAATCCCGCCTTTATGTGGATGACAAGCGGGTTTATCTGCAGCTGGAAGATGCGGACTCTTACTTGTATAAAACCTTTGATATAGCGCAAACACAAACTAGTGGGGGTGGGGATAGTTGAAAGAGATTCTGCTAGGAATTGGCTTAGCAATCGTAATATTTATGGCTGTTATCGGCCTTAATGTAATACCAGTGATATTGATTATTGTACTTGTTGCTTTTTTTTATCTCTTTATGCTCAACCAGGGTTCTATAAAATTTGAAGAAATGGGATCGGGCAGTAGGAAGGGAACGGGGATAGACTTTGGGGATATTGGAGGCCAGGATAGCGCAGTAAATGAACTGAAGGAAGCACTGCAGTTTGTAGTAAAACCTGAAGCTATTCACCATATGGGTATTCGCCCCCTCAGAGGAGTGCTCCTGGTTGGTCCACCTGGTACCGGCAAGACCCTCATGGCCAAGGCTGCTGCCGGTTATACTGGGTCTGCTTTTATCGCCACTTCCGGTAGTGAGTTTATTGAGGTTTATGCTGGTGTAGGTGCTAAACGGATAAGAAAACTGTTCAATGACGCCAGAAAAAAGGCACATAAGGAAAAGAAGCGCAGCGCTATTATTTTTATAGATGAATTGGATATTCTTGGTGGCAAAAGAGGTTCCCACAGCAGTCACCTGGAATATGACCAGACCTTGAATCAGTTGCTGGTGGAGATGGATGGTATCAGTAGCAACCAGGAGCCTTTTGTTCTCCTCATAGGCGCTACCAACCGTGCTGATATGCTGGATTCGGCATTACTTCGACCTGGTCGTTTTGACCGCCAGGTGCAGGTAGGTCTGCCCGATAAGGGTGGACGCAAAACCATTCTGGATATTCATACCCGCAATAAACCTGTAAGCAATACCGAAGTTTTGGATGAGATTGCCCGGGCCACTTTTGGCTTTTCAGGTGCACATCTGGAGAGTTTGGCTAATGAGGCTGCCATACTGGCATTGAGGGAAGGCTCCTGTGAAATTGAAAACCGGCATTTTAGAGAGGCTATAGATAAGGTAATTATGGGCGAGAAACTGGACCGTCGACCTACTCCGATAGAAATGGAGCGCATCAGCATCCACGAAAGCGGTCATGCCCTAGTAAGTGAGATGCTGGAACCGGGAACGGTTTCTTCCTTAACTATAGTACCAAGGGGAAAGGCGCTAGGATTTATGCGTAAGGCCCCTCAGGATGACCAGTACCTGTA
>DIRQ01000104.1:18439-45896 GCA_002424365.1 Syntrophomonas sp. UBA5432
AGCCAGGCCTGGAAGTTATCCCGAGAGATAGTAGAAACCGGTTTATCTTCATTGGGTATTATCAGCGGAGATGATATACCCAGGGATACGTTATACCGGGAATGCCACAAGATTATCGGTGATCTGGAAAAGATTACTCTGGATATGTTAAGGAAAATGGAACATAGCCTTCATTCCCTGGCTAAATGCCTGGCCGAAGAAGAAAGTATCGATCGCGAACACTTTTTATGTCAGATAGGTCATCTTGAGAGTTTTCTTGTGACTAACAGTGAATTTGTAACTTGATAAATTGTTTAGAGTGAGGCGTGAGGTGTAAGGTGTGGGGGAAGTGTAGGGGCAGACCCGTGTATCTGCCCACTCGAAGACGCAAATCGTAGGGGGATAGGCGTGGTGATTGTGGACCGGGTATTGTTTACCCGGTTTTTTGCTCATATTTTCGATAAATTGAGGCAGGAATTGCTTATACTATAGAGGTAAAGGAGATGATAAGGATGTTACATGCCTGTATCATATCTACCGGAACTGAGCTTTTACTGGGATCAACCATGGACAGTAACTGTATGTTTCTTTCCCAAAGGCTTAGTGATCTGGGGGTTCGAGTTATCACCAGGTTCACTGTAGGTGATAATCATGAGCAGATTAAAAACGCTTTTATAAATGCTTTCAAACTTGCTGATCTGGTTATATGCAGTGGGGGACTAGGTCCTACTATGGACGATCTTACTAAAGAAATAGCCTGTGAAGTAGTAGGTTGCAAAATGGAACTAGTAGAGGAAGAAGTTAAGCATTTACAAGAATATTTTGCCCGACGTAAACGTAAGATGCCGGAAGGCAATTTAAAACAGGCATTATTTCCGCGGGAAGCCATAATCCTTAAAAACTCCAAAGGCACCGCACCAGGAATGTATCTTAAGAAACATGGAAAAGTGCTGATACTGCTCCCCGGACCGCCGCGAGAGATGCAGCTTATGTATCTGCAGGAAGTGGAAACCCTGCTTAAAAAGGATTTTCATTTGGATGAAAAACAGTCGGCTAGTTGCACTATTAAGGTTATAGGACCAGGCGAATCCCAGGTCGATGAAATGTTAGCAGATATTATTAATCAACTTCGAGGTTGCAGTATAGCCTTACTGGCTCATGATGGTGAAGTCCACATTAGAATTACTGCCGAGGGGGAAAATTCTTCGCATAGTAAACAGATATTGAGGGAAATATCAGGGCAGATTGAAAATACGATGGATAGATATGTTTTTGGTCATAATGAGGAAACTCTGACCGGGGTAGTAGCAGAATTACTAGTAAGCAAAGGAAAAAGCTTGGCTGTTGCCGAATCTTGTAGTGGTGGATTACTGGCCCAAATGATTACCGATTTACAGGGTAGTTCCGGGTACTTCTGGGGTTCAGTTACTTCGTACAGCAATGAAGCCAAGGTCAAGTTTTTGGGGGTAAAGGAAGAAACATTAGAAAGCTACGGAGCGGTTAGCCGGGAGACAGCAGAAGAAATGGCCCGGGGCATACTAAGCAAATCAGGATGCGATTTTAGCCTGGCTATTACCGGAACTGCCGGACCCAATGGGGGTACCCGTGAGAAACCGGTGGGACTCGTTTATATTGCCCTGGCGGCCAAAGATATTTGCACCGTTAAGGAAATGTACTTTGCCGGCGGCCGGGAGGCAGTACGAATGTTATCAGCTAAAACCGCACTGGATATGTTAAGACGGCAGTTACAATATGGAGGCATTTAATAGTGAGAATTTTTATAGCTATACCGGTACCAGAAGAAATTAAGGAGCAGGCCTTGCATATAAAAGCAGAATTGATCAGGCTTAAGCCTGATATTAAGTGGGTAGAATACGAGAATTATCATATTACACTTAAGTTTTTAGGTGAAGTTACAGAAAAACAGCTTAATGAAATAAAAACTAAGTTATCAATGGTGGCTCAGGCCTGTCCAGCATTTAATTTCAGAACTAATGGAATTGGTTTTTTCCCTAACAAAAATAGACCCCGGGTTATGTGGCTGGGGGTTAAAGGAGAAATGAACAAGGCGCAGTTTTTAGGTGAAAGAGTTGATACATATTTGAGCGAACTGGGGTTTGAACCGGAGAAAAAACGTAGTTTTCATCTTACTTTGGGCCGGATACGTTCGGAGCGCAACCTTGATGAAACCGTATTAACTACCAGTCGTATAAGTAATGGACTGAAAAGCTATGCCTTACCGGTTGAGCAATTTTTCCTGATGGAAAGCCGCCTCTCTTCCAGCGGTCCCCAGTATTTAGTGTTGGAGAAGTACGATTTGGAAGGGTGAAATAAGTCGTCAGTAGTCAACTTCAGACGTCATCAGGAGTGAGGAGTAAGGCGTGCACTCCACAAAAGCTGCTTGTGGTTGAAATTAAAAAAATGCAAAATATGGTTAAAAAAATTATTGACATTTATAAAAGGCTTGGATATGATTAGACAAAAGAGGCGAACATATGTTTGAGGAGGATTTGCAAATGAATACCAGTCAAGTCAACCAGGGCCGGATAGATGCCCTTAATAATGCGATTAAAGGTATAGAAAGACAATTTGGTAAAGGTTCCATTATGAAACTTGGTGAAGCCGCAGCTATGAATGTCGAGGTTATACCGACCGGCTGTCTTTCCCTGGATTTGGCTCTAGGGGTAGGAGGCTTACCCCGGGGACGAGTAGTAGAGATATTTGGTCCGGAATCTTCAGGTAAAACCACGGTAGCTTTGCACGCCATAGCCCAGGCCCAGAGTGAAGGTGGAATGGCAGCATTTATTGATGCTGAACATGCATTAGATCCGTTGTATGCCAAGAGGCTGGGGGTAGATATAAATAACCTGTTGGTAGCCCAACCGGATTCTGGAGAACAGGCTTTAGAGATTGCCGAAGCTCTAGTTAGAAGTGGGGCAATTGATGTTGTTGTGGTTGACTCAGTAGCTGCTCTGGTCCCCAGGGCTGAGTTAGATGGGGAAATGGGTGATGTCCATGTAGGATTGCAGGCGCGGTTAATGTCTCAAGCTCTACGTAAATTAACTGCCCATATTGGTAAGTCACAGGCCTGTACCATCTTTATAAATCAAATCCGAGAAAAGGTGGGTGTTATCTATGGTAACCCAGAAACTACCACTGGCGGGCGAGCTTTGAAGTTTTATTCTTCGATTAGAATCGAAGTTAGAAAAGGAGATACTATTAAACAGGGGACGGATATAATTGGTACCCGCACCCGGGCTAAAGTGGTTAAAAACAAGGTAGCTCCACCGTTTAAAACTGCAGAATTTGATATTATGTATGGAACCGGCATTTCTCGTGAAGGAGATCTGCTGGACATTGCGGCTAATAAGGATATTATCCAAAAAAGCGGATCCTGGTATTCCTATGAAGGTGAGAGAATGGGACAGGGTCGGGAAAACGCCAAGGAATATCTGAAAAACAATCCCGATTTTATGCAAATGTTGGATAATAAAGTCAAAGAAATGGAAAAAGCCAGGCTAATGGCTACCAACAATTTGGAGGAATCTTGACACTATTGGGGAAAGTAACTAAAATTGATATAAGAATCTGGTAAAGAAGTAATCCTGGTGATTTGACCATATAGACACCTGTTAGTGTTTTTCCGGTGAATTACTAATGAACTAATAGAGATATATGTAAAACTCATATACTCTTTCATTTGGAGATATACATTAGTTGTCTGTTGGGTAGGTGAGCTTGAGAAACCTCACCGTGTAAGATGCTGCGAGTAAATTTGCACCTTAAATTATGGCAATAATTTGATTGCTAAAAAAGCGGCATTTTAAATTACAGGATCTTCTTTAAAAAAACCGGGTTTGTACTCGGTTTTTTTGTTTTAAGACTTTAACCACTAATAAAAAACAATTTTACAAAGAGGGGGTGAAAATATTAATTTAACAAGTTTTATAATAATAACTCTTTCATTGGCTGTAGGTTTGGCTGCCGGATATTATGGTAGAAGGCTTATTGCTGAAAGTAGAATAGGTGCTGCTGAGGAAGAGGCTGCTCGCATTATGGAGGAGTATACTAAAGAGGCGGAAGCACGAAAAAAGGAAATTCTACTGGAAGGCAAAGAAGAAATACACCGCAATCGGCAGGATGCAGAAAAGGATATTCGTGACCGTCGTCGCGAACTGGATCGCTTGGAAAGACGGATAATTCAAAAAGAAGAGATGCTGGATAAGAAGTCTGAGAATATAGAGAATAAGGAACAGTTTCTTTATGATAAAGAGAAGGAGCTAGAAAAAACCAATCAAGATTTACAACTTATTCTAACCCAGCAACTTAAGGAATTAGAACGGCTATCTGGTTTAACCTCTGAAGAAGCCAAAGAATTGTTATTATATAATGTTGAGCAACAGATCCGTAATGAAACTGCGGTAATGATTAAGAATATTGAAACTGAAGCCAAGGAAGAAGCAAATAAGAAGGCTAAAAATATAGTATCTATAGCTATTCAAAAATGTGCTGCAGATGTTGTTTCAGAAACTACCGTTTCTGTTGTTGTACTACCGAATGACGAAATGAAAGGTAGAATTATTGGTAGGGAAGGTCGTAATATTCGTACTTTCGAAACCCTGACCGGTGTAGATTTAATCATTGACGACACTCCAGAAGCAGTAATTCTTTCATCATTTGATCCTATACGCAGAGAGATTGCCAGGGTTGCTCTGAGTAATCTAGTATCTGATGGGCGTATCCATCCTGCTCGTATAGAGGAAATGGTGGAGAAGGCTCAGAAAGAGATCGAACAGGAAATTAGGGACGTAGGTGAGCAAGCCGCTTTTGAGGTAGGAGTACATGGATTGCATCAGGAATTGATAAAATTACTGGGCAGGCTAAAATATCGCACCAGCTATGGACAAAATGTACTACGGCATTCAATTGAAGTAGCTCACCTAGCAGGGGTTATGGCAGCAGAACTAGATGTTGATATAACACTGGCAAAAAGGGGAGGTCTACTGCATGATATAGGAAAAGCGGTAGATCATGAGGTTTCAGGGCCGCATATTGAGATTGGTGTAGACTTGGCTAAGAAATATCGTGAATCTAAGGAAGTAATTAATGCTATCGCTGCTCACCATGGCGACATAGAACCAGAGCATATTGAGTCAGTACTGGTTCAGGCTGCAGATGCCATTTCTGCATCACGTCCTGGTGCTCGCAGGGAAACTTTGGAAGCATATATTAAGCGATTGGAGAAGCTCGAAGGTATTGCTGAATCTTTTGATGGAGTAGAAAAAACCTTTGCTATTCAAGCCGGTAGGGAAGTTAGAATTATTGTTAAACCTGAAGAAATTGATGATTTACATGCTATAACTTTAGCCCGGGATATTGCTAATAGGGTAGAAAATGATTTGGATTACCCCGGACAAATTAAAGTGGTGGTTATTCGTGAAACCCGTTCAGTAGAATATGCCAAATAGACTAAACAGACAATAAGGCAGGGCAAATAGCCCTGCTTTTATTATTAGAGTGTCATTTTTTGCAAACATAAGGTAGAAGGAAATTAGACTTGAATTGAAGAAGTGTTTATTATTGTGCAATTAAGGGGAAGATGCAAGATGAATGAAACGGGTCTGGAAATATTTTTGAACGTATCAGTAAATTTCCCTGAAATTAATATAGTCAAGTATGAATATAACACTGATTTACTGATAGTCGAAGTAGTATTGGGTAAGGAGATAGATAGGGAGCAGGAAAGGACGTTTATCACTAGGAGTCAACAATGTTTGCAGTTATTACATAAGTTGAATGAAAGTAAACCGAAAGTATTTAATATTAAAATTAAAAGGCTTGCTGGTTTAACTTTTCTTCGTTACTATCGAGATGCTAAAAGCCTTAATGAGAATGAAATAAATTTATTAATGTTCTTATTACGTGAAGATTTTTATGATTGTATGCTTAATGAAGCGGAAATTGAACCAACTTGCAATTCGTTTAAGAAACAGGTGAAACGTGACCTGCTGCAACAGCTAAATAACAACTCTGGCTATATTTTTGCTTATCGCGACCATGGTAGATTATGTATGTTTAATAGAAATACTGGAGGATTATAAAAATTGAATATACTAGTAATTGCGGATATTGTGGGACGGCCTGGCAGGAGAGCTGTAAAAGGTCTATTACCGGGCATACAAAAAGAGCATAATATTGACTTTGTTATCGCTAATGCTGAAAATGCTGCTGGTGGAAGGGGATTAACTCGACAGGTAATGAATGAACTTTTGGCCAGCGGGATTGATGTTTTGACTATGGGTAACCACGTTTGGGATAACAAAGAGATATATAGCTTTGTCGATGATGAATTTCGTCTAGTGAGGCCGGTAAATTTTCCACCCTATTGTCCGGGGCAGGGTTATCATATTTATACCGGCGGAATAAACAAAAAAATTGCGGTAATAAATGCTATGGGACGGGTTTTTTTACCTCCTTTAGATTGTCCTTTCCGAGGAATAGAGCAGGTACTACAAGAAATTCAAGAACAGAGTGATATTATCATTATTGATTTTCACGCTGAAGCAACTTCGGAAAAACTCGCTTTAGGCTACTATTTTGATGGTAAAGTCACTGCAGTTCTAGGTACTCATACTCATATTCAGACTGCTGATGAAAGGATATTGCCCGGGGGCACCGCATATATTACTGATTTAGGAATGACTGGTCCTCTGGAATCTATCTTGGGTATGGATAAAGACATGGTTATTAATAAAATTATTTACCAGAGACCGGTGCGTCTAGAAGTAGCTAGTGGGATAACCATATTACAGGGAGCAATATTAAGAATAGATGACAATAATAACCAGGTTCAGAAAATTGACCGGATTAGTCGCACCTTCACCTAATCTTAAAAAAATATTAATATCTCCATAACTAATCCCTGAAAAAATTCCTGTAAAATGAAAAAATATCCAAAAGATTTTACCAAAAAGAAGGAATTACCATATAAACTTAGAATATACATTAAGGGAGAGCAACTAATCTTTCTAACTAATTCTTGAGGGAGGTATTTCATGGAGGTATTAAAAGTTTCAGCCAAGTCCAGTCCAAATTCAGTTGCAGGAGCACTGGCAGGTGTTCTTAGAGAAAAAGGAGCTGCAGAAATACAGGCTATAGGAGCAGGTGCTATTAACCAGGCCATTAAGGCGATTGCTATTGCCCGTGGATTTGTTGCTCCCAGTGGGATGGACTTGATATGTATCCCTGCTTTTACTGATATAATTATAGATGGCGAAGAGAGGACAGCTATTAAGTTGATTATTGAACCTCGTTAGCACCTGGTATAGGGACTCATATGATAAGATATAAAGAACCTGCTTATAGTAAGGCAGGTTCTTTCTTATCATGTCATTTTCATTAATGATCGTTTCTAAAAGACATGGGAGGTTTAGTATGAAAATTGTAGATCTGCATTGTGATACCATTTCATGTTTACAAAAAAGTGGCCAGTCGTTATATGACAACAGCTACCACTTCGACATTATGAGGGCTCGAAAAGCTGGAATAGGACTACAATTTTTCGCTTTATTTGCTATGCCCCAGGGCATGAATGAGTCATTGCGCCAAATACTAAAACAGATAGAAAAATATTGTACGGAGCTGGGTAAATACAAGGATTATCTACAGCCGGTTTTAACTTACGAAGATATTGTTACTGCTCGTAGTAGGCAAAAAATGGCCTGCATTCTGCACCTGGAAGGGGCAGATGCATTGGGAAATGATAGTGAAATTTTAAGTTTACTCTACCGCATAGGTCTACGTAGTTTAGGGCTTACCTGGAATAATCGTAATCTGTTGGCTGATGGAGTAGGAGAGGAACCTGGGGCAGGAGGGATTAGTAGTAAAGGTAAGGATATAATATATTCTATGGAGAAGCTAGGTGTAATTTTGGATCTCTCCCATGTATCAGTCAAAAGCTATTATGATGCATTAAATCTTTACCACAAACCGGTGATGGTAACTCATGCTAATGCCCGGTTTCTGTGTAATCACCGCCGCAACCTGGATGATAGCCAATTAAAAGCTCTGGCTGACAATGGCGGGGTGATTGGAATTAATCAGGTACCCGAGTTTATTAAGGAAGATGGCAAACCTAAACTAAATGATTTGCTGGATCATGTAGCTTATATTTCAGACCTTATAGGAGTAGAGTATGTAGCTCTGGGATCAGATTTTGATGGGGCAGATGTTTTGCTTATGCAAGGGGTTGAGGAATACAGCCAGTGGCCACAACTACTAGCCGCCAGAGGTTTTACCCCGGCGGAAACCTCCATGATTCTTAACGAAAACGCCCTAAGAGTGATTAAAGCAGTACTATAAATAGTTATCAGTCATCGGTCGTCGGAGGGGAGTGATGAGTTATGGAGTACTACACAAAGGAACAATATTGATTCTCACCCCTTACCCCTTACTCAAAACTACTCATACACCTGTAAACAGATGCACAAATTTGGGGGGCAATCAAATGAAATACGAGTACGATTTACATATACACACTACCGCCTCGGACGGGGTTCTGACACCTACAGAAATAATCGATATGGCCGTGGAAGTTGGTCTTAAAGGAATCGCTATAAGTGACCATGATACGGTGGCAGGTCTAGAAGAGGCCCGGCAATACCTACATACTACCACCTACTCCCTGGACTTTATTCCGGGTATAGAACTAAATACTGAAGCTGAAGACGATGAAGTTCATATCCTGGGATATTTTATTGACCCTAATAACCCTGCTTTAAACCAGCGTTTGCAGACTATCTGCAATTCCCGCTACCTCAGAGCAGAGCAAATGGTGTCCCGTTTACAGGAAATAGGTTTAGAAATTGACTTTAAACAAGTAGAAGAATTAGCTCAGGGAAAATTAATAGCCCGACCTCATATAGCCCGGGTTCTTATAAAAAATGATTATGCTAGTTCAATAAAAGAAGCTTTCGACAAATATATCGGGCGAGGAGCACCGGGATATGTTCCCCGTTACAAATTTTCACCGGATGAAGCCATTGAACTAATAAAAAACGCTGGTGGGATTGCCGTACTGGCCCATCCCGGGTTAATAAAAGATCATAGGAAAGTAATCGAGGTTATTAATTCAGGAATAGAGGGATTGGAGGTTTTTTATCCTGAACATAGCCCGGAACAAATCCGCGAACTATTCGAACTGGCCCAACGTCACCACTTACTGATTACCGGGGGCTCAGATTATCATGGTCCAGGTAGTTCGGAAAGTCGAGGCAACATGGGATCGGCTGCGGTCTCTAAAGAATTAGTGGATCAAATATATACTTATCTAAATGAAAGGCATAATTGTCTACTATATAGTTTTTCCTTAACTCGCCCTGGATTGAGCCCTAAAAATTAATAATTAAATAAATAATAAGCAGGATTTATTTAGATTCTTGTAGAAAATAAAAGTGATACCTATTTCTATAGGCAATTCATCCTATTATCATGTTGACATTTAATCGACCATAAGATAGTTTATTCATTTCAATTCTACCAGCAGCGAGCAAATATTCATTCTTGACGAAAACTATTACTTAAGTACATATATTATATTGGAAGGATTATTCGTTAACTTTACATCGGAGGTATGAAGGTGGAAACCAATATTTTTGGAATTCCTTCTACTGTTTTTGGCAGTAAGGAATGGAATGATTTAGAAAAGAAGGAATATGAACTAGGTCCGGAGCAATTATTGGACGAAATTGTAAGTAAAAAAACATGGTCTAATGTTGAAATATTATGGATTTTAAAGCGCTTAATTTTTTTCTACGGTAAGAAGGATGCACTGTTAAAAAAAGCTCCACCAGAACGATTAATGACTAATATGGTGGATATTTTAAGAGCCTTCTACATTGTTTTTGATATTGGTGATCCGGAAATCGACGTAAATCTTCGCAGTTATGTGTGTACCAAACTTTCTGACGCTACCTGGGGAATTGGTTCCTCCACCAGGGAGTATTTATACAAAATAAAATAATATTCATTAAAATACCATTTTAAAAACAATTTTCCTGAGAAGGAATATATTATATATATGTCGAATTCTCCTGTAAATGTATTTTAAATACATCGTTGATCTGGAGTTCTAGGGGGGCAAAAATGGTGGTAGGAAATAGAGAACAGAACATCCGCCGCATTATTGAGATGGAAGACAGGATATGCCAATGTGAACGTTGCCCATCGCTGGTTAAGTGCCTGAGGAAACCATCTATGGGGAAAGGAGAATTAGACCCCGAAGCGTTGCTAGTTTTTGAATATGAAAACATTTTTACCAGGGATATTAATAATATAATCAAACTGCGTAATATAATTAAACAGGAATTTGAACTGGATAAGATTTACCATACCTTTATGGTCAGATGTCAGCCTAAAGCTTGTACTACCAGACAGAGCGTTAATTGTTATGGACAGGGGAAATGGATTGATAAAGACTATACTTGTTTGTTAAATAACAAAGCTTGCGATGGTATACCGGTAAGACCGGGTACGGGCGAGATTATTTCTTGTCTACCTTTTCTACTTGAGGAAATAGAAATTCTACATCCAATGTATTTATTCTTATTTGGTGAAAGAGTAGCAGAATTTGTGTTGAAATCCTACGGAATTTACCATGGTTTTACTGTTAATAAACGCTACCAATATGAACAGATGATTTTTCTTACTTCAGTTAATGAAGATGAATTCCGAAGAGATAACTGCCATCAACTAGTTAGTATAATATCTGTATAAATTGAAAATTGGCGCTAACCTATCTAATATCGTGTTAATAGCACATCTTTCCTAATTTAACTTCTAAAACCGATTATTCCATATTTTACATTATAAGGCTAATGCTTTAGACTTGTTTCACATGCACCTAAAGCAAATTAATCCATTCAAAATCACACCTATTATTTCTGTTTTTGCATATAGATAAAGAGTACCCAAAAAAGGGGGTGTTGTAACTTAACTGTCGGGTAAACACTTTCATTAGGGAGAGGAGTGGCTTTATGAGCAACGAAAACATTAACAAGACTTTTACTATGTTAGAAAACTCAACTGAAAAGCTATGGGATATGTGGTTAGTAACCCTGGGTAGTATGTCCTGGTCTCAAGAACAGATTGAAACTATGGGGCATAAATATTTAGAACAGCGTAAAGTAGCCAGGGAGGAGGCTAATAAAGTTATTGAGGAACTTACCAACCAGGCCAAAAAGAATCAGCAGCAAATGCAAAGAATGATTCAAGAGGCTGTTATTAATGCATTTGATAATCTAGAGATTCCTACTTTTGATTATATAGATCAATTATCTAAGAAAGTAGATGAGCTGTCTAAAAAGGTAGATAATCTGTAGTTTTTTCGAGTACTGCAGTTTAGCGGTTATGACCACTAGGTCATAACCGCATTGTATTTCTGATTATGTAGGAGGGCAAATAGATAATGCCAGAAGAAAGCAGTGCAAAGCAGAAACAGGCAGAGGCAAAAACCAACGTCAGTATGCCTGATATCGTCGAGTTATGGAAGGAATTATATTTTAATGCCGAAGAATCCTGGGCCGATGCAACCAAGGAACTTATTACCAGTAAAGGCTTTATTCAAGTTTTGGATCAGATAAGGGATCAATATTTATCTTTTCATAAGGTTTCGCAACAGAATATAGATCAGTATTTAGAAGCTAATCCACTTCCTTCTAAAAAGGATATTGCCAGGATAGCAGAACTGATTATAGGACTTGAAGATAAAGTGGATAATTTTGACCTAAATTTTTCTAATAATATATTAAAAATAACTAGTAGCATGATTAAACTGGTAGAGTTTCAGGAGCTTATGAAGCAGGAAATAGCGGAATTAAAACAGCAAACAGCCAGTATAAATAAAAAACTGGATACTATAAACAGAAAACTGAACGTAAAGACCCGCTCTCAGGATAATATTACAGAAGTCAAAGGTGGAGACGATAAGCCCGTAACAAAACCCAAAAGGAGTAAGAAAAAAGATAGTGAGAGTTAAATATTATGGGGGTGTGGCTAAATGATAGAGCATATATACAATGAACTGCAAATTGGAGATAAGGGGTATATAGAAAAAACCATTACTGAAACAGATGTGTATCTTTATGCCGGAATAACTGGCGATTTCAGCTGGCTTCATGTTAATGAGGTTAGGGCACGCAGAGGACATTTCAACACTCGTGTAGTTCATGGTATGTTGCTTATTGGTCTAATATCTAATGTGGTGGGTAACCGGATGCCTGGGGCAGGGACGATATATGAAACTCAAAATATTGATTTTTTGGCCCCTTGCTATATTAATGATACTGTCCGGGCTCAGACTGAAGTGATAGAAAAGCTACCACGAGGAAGAGTAAAATTACGAACTTCTTGTTATAACCAGAATGATGAATTAATTCTTGATGGTGCAGCCATAGTTATACCGCCGCGTAAACATATTATTGAACGGACATTAAAGCAAATTAGTGAGGGGTTATAATTATGGGCGAAAAGTTATATGTGTTAAGTGGAAGTGCTGACGAAGTAGGAGAAAAATTACAGGAAAGTTATGATCGCGTTCTGGATAGTACTCGAAAGTGGGCAGAAATACTCAGTTTTGACCCGGATCCACAAACTGGCATGACTCCCAAAGATGTTGTTTGGCGTAAAAATAAATCCAAACTATACCGTTACTGTAGTAATGGTATTAAGCACCGAACTCCAATACTCATACTTTACGCATTAATTAATAAAGCCTACATACTTGATCTTACACCAGGAATGAGTCTAGTCGAGCATTTAGTTAATGAGGGTTTTGATGTATATATGCTCGAGTGGGGAGATTTTGAATGGGAGGATCGGCATTTAACGTTTGCTGATTTTGTGTTTGATTATATTGCTCATGCAGTTCGCAAGGTCTGTCAGTTTTCAAACTGTGATGAGCTTAGTATTATCGGATACTGCATGGGAGGAACTATGGCTGCTATGTATACCTCGCTATTTAAGCTACCTAAGGTTAGAAATATGGTATTTCTTGCCTCCCCCTTAAATTTTGAAAATGCCGGAATTTCATCTAAATGGATTAATTCCGGAGCTTTTGATGCCGATAAAATTGCCGATACCTTTAAACTGGTACCCAGTAGCTTTGTTGATTACGGGGTTAAGATGTTAAATCCGGTTAATAATTTTTGGGGTACTTATACCCGCCTGTGGAAAGTAATAGATGAAGGTCTGTCTATAAAATCGTGGAAAGTCCTGAACAAGTGGGTAAATGACAACGTTAATTTCCCCGGGGGTGCTTACCGACAATGGATTCGAGATATGTACCAGGAGAATCTGTTGATAAAAGGGGGAATATTTCTTCGCAGCCAGCAGGTGGATCTGAATAATATTGATGCTGCCTTGTTGGTACTGGCAGGGGAAAAAGACCATATTGTTTTACCCGAGCAAGCAAGGGCAGCCATGGATTACATGGGCTCCGGTGATAAGACCTATTACGAATTTCCTATAGGACATGGAGGGCTTGTCTTCGGAGGTATAGCCAGGAATAAGGTGTTTCCTATTATTAGCCAGTGGCTGAGCGAGAGATCCTAATATAAAAGGAATAAGTTAACAGCAAAACAGGGGATGGGCGTTGGCTCGTCCCCTGTTCTTTTAATAGCCGTTATTGAATAAAAATGGTCAAAAAGGTAAGTGGAGGCTGCAGCATGATAGATACTCTCTGGTATCAAGACAGTATAGAAAACATCCTCGAACTGCTTAAGACTGACATTAACAGGGGATTAAATATTAAAGAAGTTGAAAAAAGGGCTGCTGAAAAGTCCAACGTTTTGGAAGAAGGTCAAAAAATTAATCCCTTCTCTATCTTTTTTAAACAGTTTACTGATACCATGGTTATTGTTCTGCTTTGTGCTACAGTAATTTCCGGGATAATAGGAGCTATGGCTGATGCCGTAACGATAATGGCGATAGTAATATTAAATGCAATATTAGGGTTCGTACAAGAGTACCGCGCCGAACGATCCCTGGAAGAGATTAAAAAAATGGCAGCTCCTTATGCCCGGGTATTACGAACCGGGAAAAAAACTAGCATTCCGGCTAAGGAACTGTTACCCGGGGATATTGTGTTTATTGAAGCCGGTGACCGGGTTCCGGCTGACCTCAGACTCCTGGAATGCAGCACTCTGGAAATTGATGAAGCCTCACTTACCGGTGAGTCCGTACCTATAGCTAAAGACCCCTGGGCTCAGTTTACTTCGGAAATACCCCTGGCTGATGTGAGCAACATGGCATTTATGGGAACCGGAGTAACCCGTGGGCGAGGTAAAGCAGTAGTGGTGGCAACTGGAATGGATACGGTAATGGGACAAATTGCCCAGATGATGAAAAGCGAAAAACAGGATATGACTCCCCTGCAGATTAAGCTGGACCAACTGGGTAAATATCTGATTATAATCTGCATCCTGGTCTGCAGCCTGGTTACCCTGATGGGTATCAACCGGGGTGAGAAAATGATAACTATGTTCCTTGCCGGTATCAGCCTGGCAGTAGCTGCAATTCCTGAAGGTTTACCTGCTATTGTAACTATTGTCCTGGCTCTGGGGGTTCAGAGAATGGCCAAAAGAAATGCCATCATCAGGCGTTTACCGGCTGTAGAAACCCTGGGTTGTACTACGGTCATATGCTCTGATAAAACTGGGACTTTAACCCAGAATAAAATGACCGTAAGAATAATGGCAACTCTGGATAAAACACTTATTATAGAGGGTGAGGGTTATAATCCCAAAGGCAGATTTTTGTTGGGCGATAAAGCTGTAAAACCGGGGGATGATACCGCCAGTAGCCTGGTACTGCAGATTGCTGCCAACTGCAATAACTCCAGCCTGGAAAAAAACCAGTCTTATGAAATAATTGGTGACCCTACCGAAGGGGCTCTGCTGGTTATGGCTGCTAAAGCCGGGATAAAACCTATCTATAAGCGTTTAAAGGAAATTCCCTTTGATTCCGACCGTAAGCTAATGAGTGTGATAATAGAAAAAAACGGAGAACATATCCTTTTGGTCAAAGGCGCTCTGGAAATAATTACAGGGCTTTGTTCGCAGGTAATGGAAAAGGGTAGAGTTTCCGTATTACAGCCCCGTCACCAAAATTATCTTAATAATATACAGGAAGAATGGGCAGCCGGGGCTTTACGGGTACTGGGTTTTGCTTATAAAAAATTAAACCCCCGGGAGTGGCAGCAGCTTAACCAGGAGGAGTTAGAAAAGAGTCTAACCTTTGTAGGACTATGCGGTATGATTGACCCCCCCCGGGCGGGAGTTAAGGATTCGGTCGATGAGTGTATCAGAGCCGGGATAATACCCCTGATGATTACTGGTGACCATCCGATTACCGCCCGGGCTATTGCTGCTGAAATCGGTATTTCTGATGGAGGCGGAGTAATTACCGGTCCTCAGATAGATAAAATGCAGGATGAAGAACTTTATCAAGGAGCAGTTAAGAAACGGGTTTTTGCCAGGGTATCGCCGCAGCATAAAAACCGCATTGTTAAAGTGCTCAAAAAACGTGGGCATGTAGTCGCCATGACTGGTGATGGGGTAAATGATGCCCCAGCTTTAAAAGCCTCGGATATAGGTGTAGCCATGGGTATTACTGGAACCGAAGTTAGTCGAGAGGCCTCATCCATGATCCTGGCTGATGATAATTTCTCTACAATAGTAAATGCTGTATACGAAGGCCGGGCTATCTATGATAATATAAGAAAATTTATCAGATATCTTTTGGGCTGTAATATTGGCGAAGTTCTGGTAATGTTCATTGCTACCTTGCTGGGTATGCCGCTTCCGTTTTTGCCAATTCAAATTCTGTGGATTAATTTGGTTACTGATGGTCTGCCTGCTATGGCATTAGGATTAGAACCACCAGAACCAGGAATAATGCGGCGCCAACCGCGACCGCGTACTGAAGATATATTTGCCCGGGGACTGGGAGCTATGCTATTTAAGCGGGGGATATATATTGCCGTAGTAACCCTGCTCGCTTTTACCGCAGGTTTGGCCGTAAGCCGGTATTATGGGGTGGAGAATCTGGCTGCTGCCCGCACCATGGCTTTAACTACCCTGGTGTTTGTTCAGCTGTTTTATGTATTTGAGTGCCGATCAGAAAGATTTTCTCCATTTGAATTAGGGTTTTTCAGTAACTCTTTTTTGGTTTTTGCAGTTATTTGTTCGATATTTATGCAGTTATTAATAGTCTACTTGCCATTTTTCCAGCATGTATTTAAAACTGTTCCCCTTGATAGCTGGCAATGGGCATTAATACTTCTTATCAGCGGGTTTAGACTACTGTGGAAATTTATTGTGTATACCTGGCAGAGATTTTTCCTTTCAGGTTTTGAATATGGTAAAATTAAAGCTTAGCAGGACAATAAAATAGGCACTGAATACACTGATATTTTTAATTATTGTTCTGCTATATAAAGTAATAGATATTGTCTTACAGTAGATTACCGCAGAATCATTATGAAATATGCTGTTTCACAATAGATTGAAATAAAGATAAATGCAGAACATTTCCACCATAATTCAAAACAATATTAAGACTTCAATTGAAACACTATCTCTTTTGACCTCATATTTACTATTATGCATTCAAATATGGGTTTTGCAGTTGAGTCATTCAGTGTTTTTCATAAAAATATCAGTGTATTCAGTGTCTAATATTACCAGGGGGTTAGTTATGGATTTTACCAAAATGCACGGTTTGGGCAATGATTTCATTATAATGGATGCTCCCTCATGGGAAGATGCCGGCCATTATCAGGCTTATGCCAGCTTTCTCTGTCATCGTAATTTTGGAGTTGGTGCCGATGGACTAATTATTACCGGACCAGATACGGAAATGGATATATTTATGCGCATTTTTAATCCTGATGGTTCTGAACCGGAAATGTGCGGTAACGGGATTCGTTGTGTAGCCCGCTATGCCTATGACCATGGCTTGGTAAAAACCAACCGCATCAGGGTAAGAACCCTGGCCGGACCCAGATATCCCGAACTTATTATTAACAACCAGCAGGTGGAAGCCATAAAAGTTGATATGGGTGAACCGGAATTAAATAGAGAAAACATTCCCGTAAAAGGAGAAGGCAGCAACATAGGCTTAAGGCTGCAGGTAAACAGTCAGGAGTTTGTAGCTACAGCAGTATCCATGGGCAATCCTCACTGTATTATTTTTGTCGATGAGGTGGACAAGACCCCGGTTAGCACCTGGGGGCCATTGTTGGAAGTTCACGAAATGTTTCCTGCCCGAACCAATGTAGAATTTGTTCAGGTACTAAATAATGAAGAAATAATTATGTCGGTATGGGAAAGAGGGACAGGCTTAACCTTAGCCTGTGGTACCGGTGCCTGTTCCAGCTTGGTAGCATCTGTCCTTAACAATAAAACTGGTCGTAAAGCTACGGTACACTTACCCGGCGGGGATTTGCTCATAGAGTGGTCGGAAACTGATAACCATGTTTACATGATCGGCCCGGCAGTAGAGGTGTTTTCTGGGAAAATACAAACAACATAGTTGTCTTGTAATTAATGCTTAACCAGCAAATTTAGGGGCTTTTGTTTAGAGTGAGGGGTAATGAGGATTAAAGCGCGAAGCGTCCCTAACCCCTTACTCCTAACCCCTAACTCGAGAATAGTACGACTAAACGGTTATCTCATCTGAATCTATGTAAAACAAAAACGCAAGGGGAGCAGGTAAACCCCCTTACTATTATATCTGCAGGAGGTTTTAGGATGAAAGAGAACAAGGCTATGCAAAATTTACCACCGTATTTATTCGCTCGTATTGAACAAAAGATTGCCGAAGCCAGAGAAAAGGGAATTGATATAATAAACTTGGGTATAGGCGATCCTGACCAACCTACTCCCCGGCATATTATTGACTGCATGGCAAAAAGTATTTACGATACGCCCAACCACCAATATCCCACTTCGGTTGGATTACTTGAATTCCGCCAGGCAGTTGCAAACTGGTACCAAAAACGTTTTGGAGTTATTCTGGATCCCAAAACCGAGGTAGTATCTCTGCTGGGCTCCAAAGAAGGAATAGCTCATATTTCCTCTGCTTATCTGGACCAGGGCGATGTCAACCTGGTGCCTGACCCGGGCTATCCGGTATATGGAATAGGTACCCTGTTGGCCGGTGGAGAGCAGTACATAATGCCGCTTGAGGAGGAAAACGGGTTCCTACCGGTATTGGAAGATATTCCATCCAATATTGCTCAAAAGGCGAAAATTATGTTTTTAAATTATCCTAATAATCCCACTGGCGCACTAGCCGGTTTAGACTTTTTTCAAAAAGTAGTTGAGTTTGCCAAAACTCATGATATTCTGGTTTGTCATGATGCCCCCTATACCGAAGTGGCTTTTGATGGCATTAAACCGGTAAGTTTTCTCCAGGCAGTAGGAGCTAAAGATGTAAGTATTGAATTCCATTCCTTATCCAAAACTTATAATATGACCGGATGGCGCTTAGGCTGGGCGGTAGGTAATAAAAATGCTATAGAAGTCCTGGGCAGATTCAAATCTAATATTGATTCCGGGGTTTTTCAGGCTATTCAATATGCAGGTATCGAAGCTCTTAGCGGACCCCAGGATAGCATAGAAAAAATGCAGAGGTTATATGAAGAAAGAAGAGACGCCTGTGCTCGCGGTCTTGGCCGTCTAGGTTGGCAGGTTAAACCACCCCAGGCCAGTTTCTATTTCTGGGCTCCGGTACCTCGTGGCTTTACCTCGGCATCATTTGCCGAACTGGTTCTGGAAAAAGCCGGCGTTATAATAACTCCCGGTAATGGTTATGGTCAGTATGGTGAAGGGTATTTTAGAATTGCTTTAACAGTTGATAAATCTAGAATTGATGAAGCGTTTGATAGGTTGGAAAAAGCGCTGGGAAAGGTAGAGTTTTAGTTAATGGTAAAAAGCATGACCGGCTTTGGCCGGGGTCAAACTAATGATTGCGGTTACAATGTTAATTGTGAAATTAAAGGAGTAAATCATCGCTATTTTGACCCTTTTATACGTATATCCAGGCGCTATAGTCTACTGGAAGACCGTATTAAGGAGGAATTGAGAAAGTATATCAGCCGAGGCCGGCTGGAAATCAACATTAATATTGAGAAAACCGGAGAATCGAAGAGAAATATCAAGGTTGACAAAGATTTAGCTATAGCTTATTATAACTACTTGAAAGAATTAGCAGAAAAATTAAATATTTCGCAGGAAATCCACATAATTGATGTTTTCCGTTTACCCGAAGTATTCAGTTTACAGGATGAGGAAGAAGACCTAGAGATAGTTTGGACGGTTTTGAAGCAATCCCTGGATTTGGCTATGGAATCTCTAGTAGATATGCGGGTGAAGGAAGGATTTAACCTGGCTGAAGATATTCAATCCAGGAACAGGGTTATATTGAAGATGGTAGAGCAGTTGGAAACCCGTTCACCCCAGGTTAGTTTAGAACATGGTGAGCGCTTACGTACTCGTATCTCGGAGTTTATGGAACAGGATTTTGTCGATCAACAAAGACTTTTACAAGAAATTGCCATTTTCGCTGAAAAATCTAACATAACCGAAGAAATTGTTAGACTTAAGAGCCATAGTATGCATTTGGAAGAACTAATGCAATCAGAAGACGCAGTAGGGAGAAAATCCGATTTCCTGGTACAGGAGATGTTTCGTGAAATCAATACTATTGCTTCCAAAGCCAATGATTTAGAGATGAATCGCATAGTTGTTGAAGTTAAAGCGGAACTGGAGAAAATCAGAGAACAATTACAAAATATTGAGTAGTAGGAGGTGAAACCGGTTTAATCCGGGGTTTTATGGAAATAAAATTAGTAAATATTGGTTTTGGTAACATTGTTGCAGCTAATAGGATCATAGCCATTGTCAGTCCAGAATCAGCACCCATAAAAAGAATAATTCAGGAAGCAAGAGAAAAAGGGGTACTGATAGACGCCACTTATGGTCGCAGAACCCGGGCGGTTATCATATCTGATAGTGCCCATGTTATACTGTCTGCAGTTCAGCCAGAAACTGTGGCTAATCGTTTAACATCTAAAGATAACAATGAAGATGTCTAATTACGAAAGCTGGTAATAAGGTGACCAAAAAAGGTATTCTTTTTATAATATCAGGTCCTTCAGGAGTAGGGAAAGGGACCATAAAAGATGCGGTATTAGCAAAAATCACTGATATAAAACTGTCAATTTCGGCCACCACCCGCAGTCCACGCAATGGTGAAACTAGTGGCAAAGATTATTTTTTTGTAAATAAGGACGTGTTCCAACAGTTGATTAATAACGATGAACTGCTGGAATGGGCTAATGTTTACGACAATATGTATGGTACTCCCCGGCAGTTTGTAGAGGAGAACTTAACCCGGGGGCAAGATGTAATGCTAGAAATAGATATCCAAGGTGCTTTACAAATAAAATCAAAAAAACCTGATGGGGTATTTATTTTTATTTCTCCGCCCAGTATTGAAGAATTATCTTCACGTTTGGCAACTCGTGCAACTGATACGCCGGAAAGCATCAAATTGCGTTTAGCAGCCTGCAAATGGGAAATGGAGCAAGTAAAGCGTTATGATTATGTGGTTTTAAACCATGAGTTACAAACCGCAGTAGATAAAGTTTGTGCAATCATTACCGCAGAGCGTTGTAAAGTTAAAAATTTTAATTTGGAGCGTGATATGATTGATTCCTCCTTCAACTCGGGATTTAATGGAAGTAGCAAATAGTAAGTATGCTGTGGTGGTGGCTGTAGCCCGCCGAGCCAGAATGTTATCTGAAGATACTAAGAACGATGAGAATTATCGACTTTCAACAGTAGTTACCACTGCACTGGAAGAAATAATGAACGGCAAAATTAAAATTCAAGAGGATGGAGACAGTATGTTAAAGGAGGATTAAAATATGCCAAAAACCGTTGGCATTGGCGTAACCGGAGGTATAGCAGCATATAAGATTGCAGAACTAGTTAGTAAACTTAAGAAAGATGATATAGATGTCATAGTAATTATGACAGAAGCAGCAACAGAATTTATCACGCCACTGACTTTTAAAACCCTTTCTGGACGCGAGGTGCTGGTGGACTTATGGGATGATTCGAGGGAATGGAAAGTACAGCATATTGGGGCTGCTGAACAGCTTGATTTACTAGTTATAGCACCAGCTACGGCCAACTTTATCGCCAAAATAGCCCATGGCCTGGCTGATAATCTTCTCTCAACCATTGTTCTGGCCAATACTTCTCCTTTGCTGGTGGTTCCTGCTATGAATCATAATATGTATAAGAACCAGGTAGTTCAAGATAACATTAAAAAAATTAGAGACTATGGTTATATGGTTATGGAGCCGGATAGCGGAGTTCTGGCCTGTGGTGTAACGGGACAGGGAAGGTTACCGGAAATAGACCAAATATACGCAGAGATTAAGAAATTATTATACCCCAAGCAAGATTTATTAGGTAAACGATTAATGGTAAACGCAGGCACTACTTGCGAAGATATTGATCCGGTAAGATTTATTGCCAACCGCAGTACTGGGAAAATGGGGTTCTCCATTGCCCGGGATGCACTGGCCCGCGGTGCTGATGTAATATTGGTTTGTGGTAATTCTGCTCTGGAACCGCCACCGGGAGTAAAGTTTATACCAGTTCGGGGTGCCGAGGAAATGTGTGAAGTTATGCAGAAATACCAGCCCGCGTGCGACATTATTATCGGTGCTGCAGCGGTAGGTGATTTCCGAATTAAGACCAAGTCTGAACAGAAAATGAAGAAGACTGAAAATGCTTCTGAGGAACTGGTGTTAACTATGGTAGGAACACCGGATATTTTAAAAACCCTGGGTAAAAATAAAAAGCCACATCAAGTTATGATCGGCTTTGCGGCTGAAACTGAAAATATCGTAGAAAATGCTGAAAAGAAATTGGAAACTAAAAACTTGGACTTTATTGTGGCCAATGATGTGACCATGGAGGGGGCAGGTTTTGCAGGTGATACTAATATAGTTACATTTATAAGCCGTAATGGTGAAATAGAATCTCTGCCCAAGATGAGCAAGCAAGAGGTGGCAACTGCTATACTTGATAAAGTAGTTAAGCTGTTGTAATACAATTATAGGGGGTTGAGAAAATGGCAAGAAAACTGTTTACATCGGAGTCGGTTACCGAAGGCCATCCAGACAAGATTGCCGACCAAATTTCTGATTCGGTTTTGGATGCTATACTAGAGCAAGACCCAATGGGCAGAGTAGCATGCGAAACTATGGTGACAACTGGTTTAGTTCTAGTTTCTGGAGAAATTACTACTGATTGCTATGTAGATATACCTCGACTAGTCCGCAATACCATAAGAGAAATTGGATACACCAGAGCAAAATATGGTTTTGACTGTGAAACTTGTGCGGTAATTACTTCGCTGGATGAACAATCCGGTGATATTGCTATGGGTGTAAATAAGGCTTATGAAGCCAAAAAAGGGGAAATGTCCGACGCTGAAGTAGAGGCTATCGGGGCTGGAGACCAGGGCATGATGTTTGGCTATGCCAGCAACGAAACGGATGCTTTGATGCCTATGCCTATTTACCTGGCTCATAAAATGGCCCAACGTTTAACTGAAGTTCGTAAAAATGGAACCCTGGAATACCTTCGTCCTGATGGCAAGACCCAGGTTACTATTGAATATGAAGACAACAAACCAGTAAGAATTGACACCGTGGTTGTATCAACCCAACACCACCCCGATGTGGAAAGGGCGGCCCTGGAGCGGGATATAATTGAACAGGTTATAAAAGCCAGCGTTCCTGAAAACATGCTAGATGATGATACCTGCTTTTTTATTAATCCCACTGGTCGCTTTGTCGTAGGCGGACCTCAGGGTGACTGCGGTTTAACTGGACGAAAAATTATAGTTGATACATATGGGGGTATGGCCCGGCACGGCGGGGGAGCATTCTCCGGAAAAGACCCCACCAAGGTGGACCGTTCAGCCTGTTATGCGGCGCGATATGTAGCAAAAAATATTGTAGCTGCTGGTATTGCCGACCGCTGTGAAATTCAGGTAGCCTACGCTATCGGAGTAGCCCAACCAGTATCTGTTTCAGTGGATACCTTCGGCACCGGCAGAATTAGCGACGAGAAAATTATTGAATTAATAACAAAGAACTTTGATTTACGACCAGCCGCAATCATCAGAGACCTGAATTTAAGACGGCCTATATATAGGAAAACGGCCAGTTACGGCCACTTCGGCCGCCCCGACCCCGATTTTACCTGGGAGAGAACCGACCGGGCGGAGGAGTTAAGGAAACAGGCAGGACTGTAGTTTTCGCTAGTGTTTAGACACTGAGTACACTGAATACTATGAAGTACACTGGATTATATAATGGGTCTACTGCAAAAACCTTTATTTGAATTCATATCTATTACTTTATTGCAGTGGAATAAATAATAATATTTAAATTCAGTGTTTTTCATATAAAGTTCAGTGCATTCAGTGTCTATTATTAAAGGCGGGATATTCCCGCCTTTATGTTATTATAGGGGTAAGTTGTATTAGGGGGGAGGGGAGTAAGCTGCATTTTGTAAGGGTATTAATAAACATACCGGTTAAAGACCTGGACAACTACTATACATACCATATTAGTGAGGACCTGGAGGATGAACTGGCCTTCGGTAAACGGGTCTTGGTTGAATGGGGCCGTAGAAAAGTAGAAGGATATATAATTGATGACAACGTATCACCTCCTAGCATTGATACCAAGCCAGTCCTATCCATATTAGACCGGGAACCGGTCCTTAATCCAGAGCTTTACCAACTAGCGCGATGGTTGGCAGAAATTTGCATGTGTCCTTTAACCTTAGCCATTAACGTTATGATACCGCGCAAACTATCCCAAAAAAGCGGGCGCCGGGTTATTTCTCTTATGACCAGTGAGTCCTTCTCAGCCTGCCTCGAAGAGAATAATAGTAAAAAACAGCTGGAGTTGCTGGAGTATCTATTTGAAAACGGCGACATATCATATCGTAAAGCCTTAAAACATATTGAAGCCGAGGAATTAAAGAACCTGGAAGAAAGAGGCCTCATATATATTAGCGGAGTCTATACTGATTACCGGGATAATCGGGAGCAGTATGTTTACATACTAAATGACCTTATAACAGCGGAAGAACTGGAAAAATTGAAGCGCCGAGCCCCCCGCCAGGCCGAAATTATACAGCTGCTGCAGAAGAAAACCACCATACCCTGTAAAGAGTTGGATAAGGAAGTACCTGCATCCAGTATCAAATCCTTGCTGGAAAAAGGATATATCTTAAAAGAACGTCAGACGGAAAGTGGAACATCCGTTATTCCAGTTTTAAACCCAGAACAAGAACAGGTGCTGGCGGCTATCGATAAATCCCTAAGTGTCCGTGAACAACAGGAGTTTCTCCTGTATGGAGTGACCGGTAGCGGCAAAACTGAGGTTTATATCAGAGCTGCTCTCCAATGTATAGCCCGGGGTAGAACAGTCATAGTCTTGGTACCGGAAATCGCCCTAACCCGCCATTTGCTGGAAGCCTTTATCACCCGCATACCGGCAATGGCAGTTATGCACAGCAGGATGACATCCGGAGAAAGGTACCAGGTTTGGAAAGATATAATAAACGGCAAGATTGACCTGGTAATGGGTACCCGTTCCGCCATTTTTGCTCCCTTATCTGATATAGGATTAATTATTATTGATGAAGAACAAGAATATACTTATAAACAGGAGCAGCAACCACGTTACCATGCCCGCGAAGTTGCCCGGGAAAGAGCTCGGATGAATTCTGCTGTACTGTTATTGGGCAGTGCCACCCCCGCGGCGGAGACCTTTTTCAACAGTGAAATTGGGCATAGCCAGAGACTGGATATCTTCAGCCGGGCCGGTGATGCGGCTATGCCCCTGGTCATTATTGAAGACATGAGAAAGTCCCTGAAAAAGGGTAAAAGCACTATTATATCTCCATTGCTGGAAGAAAAAATCCAGCATTTATTGGAGAGAAATGAACAATGTATATTATTTCTGAACCGGCGCGGTTTTTCTCCATTCACCGTCTGCAGAAGCTGTGGCTATACCCTTACCTGTCCCAATTGTTCAGTCGGACTTAATTATCACAAAGACCAGAATCTATACATCTGTCATTACTGCGGATTTAACACAGTTATACCAACCACTTGTCTTAAGTGTGGCAGCAAATATATTCAGCAGTCAGGTTATGGTACCCAGAGGGTAGAAGAGGAAGTTTATCGGTTGTTTCCACGTTCGCGGGTTGCCCGTCTAGACCTGGATAGCTCCAGCCGTAAGGGGCAGCAGGGGCAAATTCTGGAGGCCATGAAAAAAGGGGAAATTGACATATTAATCGGGACCCAGATGGTAGCCAAGGGCCTTGATTTCCCAGGAGTTTCTCTGGTAGGCATACTCGATGCCGATGCAATGCTGTCACTTCCTGACTTCCGTTCCGGGGAAAGGGGATTTCAGCTGCTGGTTCAAGCTGCCGGCAGAGCGGGTCGTGGTCCCGTAAGTGGGGAGGTAATCATCCAGACCTATAACCCTGATAACCAGATAATTCAGATGGCTGCCCAGCAGGATTACCTGGGCTATTACCAGGAAGAAATAAACTGGCGCAGGCTATTAAAATACCCGCCTTTTAGTAGTTTATTACGGGTAGTAGCTATTTCCATTAATGAAACTCTTGCTCGCAATGTGGCTGATATGATAATGTTATATATTAATGAAATTACTGATGCCCAAGAGGATAAAATAGTAATATTGGGGCCGGCTCCCTGCCCATTATATCGTATAAAGAATCGCCTGCGTTATCAACTTATAGTTAAATCGGAAAATATGCTATTATTAAATAGCATTGGAAGCTATATTGCATGTAAAGATTGGCACAAACAGGTCCGGGTGGAAATAGACCTTAATCCTTTAATGATGATGTGAGGAGGACATATATGGCAGTATATCAGGTAGTAAGCATACCTAATGAAATATTGCGCAGTAAAGCGCTACCTATAAAGAATATTAATTCCGGTACCTTGCGATTACTGGATAATATGCGGGATACCCTCTATGCCTTTGATGGGGTAGGGCTTGCAGCCCCGCAAATTGGGGTTTCCAAACGCATTATAGTAATAGATACCGGGGATAATTATATTGAACTTATCAATCCCGAAATTATATCCCGGGAAGGTGAACAAACCGGTAGTGAAGGCTGTCTTAGCGTTCCCGGAGTAGTAGGCTTGGTTACCCGCAATAATCAGGTTACGGTCAAAGGACTTAACCGGGAAGGGCGAGAGGTAGTTTATGAAGCTGAGAGACTCCTGGCCCGGGTGTTTCAGCATGAAATAGACCACCTGGATGGAATAGTTTTTACCGACCGGGCCAGTGAAACTCAAAGAGAGCCTTCCAACAGGAGGAAAAAAGCTTGAATATAGTCTATATGGGTACCTCTGTTTTTGCGGTTCCCTCATTACAAAGTTTAATGGCTTCCCGGCACCAGGTAGTAGGTGTAGTGAGCCAACCTGACCGTCCCCGGGGTCGAGGAAAACGCATTAGCCCCACCCCGGTAAAAGAAATAGCCGGACAGCATGGTATTCCTGTCTACCAACCGGCTAAAATCAAATCTTTGGAGGCTATCGAACAAATAAAACTATGGCAACCGGATCTAATAGTAGTAGTAGCTTATGGGCAGATAATCCCTAAAGAAATACTGGAGTATCCAACCCTCGGCTGTATTAATGTGCACGCATCTCTCTTGCCCCGCTACCGGGGAGCTGCTCCAATACAGAGGGCTTTGATGGAGGGAGAGAAAACCAGCGGCATAACTACTATGTTTATGGATGAAGGGTTGGACACGGGAGATATTATACTGCAATTAACGGTACCAATTGAGGATGAATATGACCATGGTAAATTGGAGGCTATACTGGCTGAAAAGGGCGCCTTACTACTGCAAGAAACTATGGACCAATTGGAAAAAAGTACTGCACCCAGAATCCCACAGCAGGAGGAACTGGCCAGTTATGCCGATCGCATAACTCGCGAGGATGAAAAAATCGACTGGTCGCAACCAGCAGAGAGTATTCATAACCAAATACGGGCTTTAAGCCCGAGTCCTGGGGCCTGGACTGCTATTGATAGCAACAAAACCAAGATTTATAAAAGCCGGGTTATTAGTAATGACGAAAGCGGGGTGATTTCCCAAATAGTTGAGGTTGGAAATGATGGGTTTTCAGTTCAAAGCGGGAAGGGCATACTTGAAATCCTGGAGCTACAAAGGGCAGGTAAAAAACGCATGCCGGCCAGTGATTTTCTCAGAGGATGTAAACTACAGCCAGGTACTTTGCTAGCTTAACCGGGGGGTTAAAGGCTTGA
>DIRQ01000062.1 GCA_002424365.1 Syntrophomonas sp. UBA5432
CTATTGGTACAAAGGAGGTGTTTTTATGGCACATTATGAAGGAGGTTCCTTTCCGCCTTGGAGCAGAATTCCCGGACTTAATGAAATGTGCGAGGAAGCAGGGGTTGACTTTGATAGCTTTATTGAGGACTTAAAAATCGGTGCTAACCTGGACGATATGGTATCCAAATACGGGATTAGTATGGAAACCATTAGCCTGTTGCAAGAACATTTTATGAAATATGGTTTAAGCTCGGTTATGGGAGGAGACTAATTCCTAACAAAAGCTGCAGAGTATTGAAAATTAGCTTATAATAATATAATATATTCTAAATTTTATTAGGAGGCCAAGATGATGTCGGATAAATTTAGCAAGGAAGGTCTCACTTTTGATGATGTATTACTAGTTCCGGGACGCTCTGAAATAATGCCCAAAGATGTTAATGTAGCTACCCGTCTGACCAGAAAAATTACTTTAGAAATACCATTAATGAGTGCCGGTATGGATACAGTAACTGAAACTAGAATGGCTATTGCGGTTGCTCGTGAAGGTGGTATCGGAATAATACACAAAAATATGTCTATTGAAGAACAGGCTCGCATGGTTGATCGGGTCAAACGCTCCGAACATGGGGTAATTACCGACCCTTTTTATTTAGCACCCAATAATAAAATACAAGATGCTTTAGATATTATGGAACACTACCGAATATCTGGGGTACCCATTACTAAAGGGCGGAAATTGGTAGGGATTATAACTAATCGAGATATCCGTTTTGAAACTAATTTTGAACAGCCCATTAAGAATGTAATGACCAGCGAAAAACTGGTGACTGCTCCGGTAGGGACCAGTATGGATGAGGCTATGGAAATACTGCGCAAATATAAAATAGAAAAATTGCCGCTGGTAGATGACGATTATAATTTAATGGGGCTAATAACTATCAAAGATATAGAGAAAACCTATAAATATCCCCATGCAGCCAAAGACTATAGGGGAAGATTGTTAGTAGGGGCAGCGGTAGGTATTGCCCGGGATACATTTGACCGGGTAGAAGCACTGCTCAAAGCTGGGGTTGATGTTTTAGTGGTGGATACCGCCCACGGACATTCAGTAGCTGTAGTTGAGACTGTTGCCGCCATAAAGAAAAAATACCCCGGTATTGAATTGATTGCTGGTAATGTAGCAACTGCTGAGGCTACTGAGGAACTTATCAAAGCAGGTGCTGATGCTATAAAAGTTGGGATTGGACCAGGATCCATATGTACCACCAGGGTAGTAGCAGGAATAGGCGTTCCCCAAATTACTGCAGTAAACGATTGCGCTGCAGCTGCCAGTCAATATAACGTTCCCATTATAGCTGATGGTGGTATTAAATATTCCGGGGATATAGCTAAAGCTATAGCCGCTGGTGCCGATGTAGTTATGTTGGGAAATCTCTTTGCCGGAACAGAAGAGAGCCCCGGGGAAGTAGTTATTTTACAGGGAAGAAGTTATAAAGTATATCGTGGAATGGGTTCATTAGGTGCTATGACCCAGGGAAGTAGTGACCGTTATTTCCAGGAGGATGCTCAAAAGCTTGTTCCAGAAGGAATTGAGGGGCGAGTACCCTATAAAGGTTATGTTTCTGACACTATTTTCCAACTCATTGGTGGCTTGAAAGCTGGTATGGGTTATTGTGGGGTAAACAGCATAGAGGAAATGAAAACCAAAGCTCGCTTTATTCGTATTACTAATGCTGGTTTAACTGAAAGTCATCCCCACGATATTACTATTACCAAAGAAGCCCCCAACTATAGGGTCTTGTAGTGCTAAGCCAATACTTATTACCTATTATCGTTGCTGCTGCTGTTGGTGCCCTTATGGGAATTAGAACTGATTCTGCTGCATCCAGGATGTTTGTTATTGTATGTACCGGAGCTGCCCTATTAACCATAGTTTCAACCGAATTTTATAAAGTAGTAAATTATCCGTGGCTTGGTGATCCGGGGCGACTATCAGCACAGGTTATAGTTGCCCTGGGTTTTTTAGGTACTGGCCTAATATGGGTATCGGAAAACCAAGAAGTAAAAGGCCTTTCAGTTGCAGCTAGTTTATGGTTAACAGCAATTTTGGGGATACTTATCGGAACTGGATTAGATTTAGTGAGTATTGTAATTATTGTGTTTTTAGTTTCGGCTTATCTTATATCAGGAAAAATAATCAAATGGGATAAAAAGTAAAAAAACACTTGCGTTACATAATAAGATAATTTATACTCGAATTAAAGGAGGATAATTGCCAACCTATAATTGAATTGTTTCGCTTAATCTGTTTGGAAAACGGAACGGAGGAACCATGTTTTGGGGTGAATCAAGTAATTGAGGGGCTACCCTTAAAGCCCTAACCCGTCAGCTAACTTCGTAAGCGTGCTAAGGGAGGGATATTTTTGTTATGTTTTAACCCTCCACAACTTATGTAAATTTTGGTAAGGAGGGATTTTAATTTGAATGTCCAAAACATGGATAATTTAACCATTTCCTTATATCGGGCCGATGAATTAAAAGCTAGAATTCAGGATTATCTGGACATAGAACCAGATCTGGAAACAGGTTTTAGAGTCTGGGAACGGAATGCAGAAAACCGCTTACGTATACTCAAGTACTTCAATGCCAGCGAAGAGGATTGGAACAACTGGGTCTGGCAAATCAAGAATCGCATTTCTGATGTAAATATACTGTCTCAATTCCTTAATTTAAAAACAAACGAATATGAAGAAATCCAGATGGTATCCAAAAAATATCGCTGGGCTATATCACCTTACTACTTGAGCCTGATTGATTTTACCAGATATCGTGAGTCACCGATATTTAAACAGGCTGTACCTGATAACCAGGAAATTAATGACCCTCATGGTAAACTTGACCCCATGGGGGAATTAACTACCAGTCCGGTTCCCGGGGTAACCCGTCGTTATCCAGATCGTTTGATTATTAATGTTAGTAATCAATGTGCCATGTATTGTCGGCACTGCCAACGACGAAGGAATATTGGCGAAAAAGATTTGCATTGTGATCAAAAGCAATTAGAAAATGCTCTAGCCTATATAAGGGATAACCGGGAAATTCGTGATGTCTTAATTACCGGCGGTGACGCCTTAATGCTCAGTGATAAGAGGCTGGATTGGTTATTGGGTGAGTTGAGTCAAATTAAACATGTTGAAATAAAGCGTATTGGCACTAGAACTCCGGTTACCATGCCACAACGAATTACCCCGCAACTATGTCAGATTCTTAAAAAATATCCACCTATTTACCTTAACACACAATTTAATCATCCTCTGGAAGTTACCGAAGAAGCAAAAAAAGCTTGTGACTTGTTAATAGAAAGTGGTTGTGTATTAGGTAACCAGGCTGTATTGCTTAAATCTATAAATGACGATGCTCATATAATGAAGAAGCTTAATCAAGAATTATTAAAGATTAGAGTTCGTCCCTACTATTTGTTTCATGCTAAACAGGTAAAAGGAACAACTCATTTTGTTACCAGTATAGAAACAGGCCTTAATATAATGGAACAATTACGGGGACATACATCTGGTCTAGCGGTTCCTACTTATATTATAAATGCTCCCGGTGGACTAGGGAAAACCCCGATATTACCGCAATATCTTATGGCTATAAAAGACGACCAAATTATAATGCGTACATGGGAACGTAAAATTTTAACTTATCATAATAAAAAGGTGAAAGATGAAGCAAATTAACCCGGCACTCAGGTGAAGATTAACTAAGTGCCGGGGGCACTCAGCAATGGTAATAATAATCAACCTGGATGAAGATTAGGCTGAGTACCGGGTCCCTTATTGCCCTGCAGTTGACGAAGGTCATTTAGAAGTTTTTCCAGGTTAACGTTGTGAGCTCGAGCACCCTGCTCGATGGTCTCGAACCGTAAGCCCATTCAACCCAGGCATTTGATTCCATACTTTTCGAAAACTCTTATTGTTCCAGGTATTCCCAGTATTTCCTCTAATGGGGTTTGACCGGTTATCATCATCACAACACCTCCTGGATAATATTTTCCAGGGGTTATTTAACCCCCGGAAAGATGCGAGTTATTTCATATTCTGCTGGGCAAGGCTTCTTTCTGCCATTTCAATGGCTTTGGCTACAACTCTACCACAGTCCCTCGAGCTTACACCGCCCCAGCCTTCGGTAGCTACAATTTGGTCTACACCAAGCTCACGGGAGATTTCATACTTGAGTTGCTCTGACATAAGGCCTTTGTTCCTCGCCATTTTTAAAAACCCCCTCAAAACAATAGAAATTAAAACCCGCACCTGTTACTATTGTGATACAGATACACAAAAAATATTGCTAGATTATAATCTAAAAAAAGCAAATAATTTCACAAAAATATTTATTTTGTATAAACTATAAGACAATAAAGGAGGTAAAAGGCTTATGAGATATGAAGGTAATATTTTTCGGCCTCCCAGCGAAGCCAGAAGTTATATTTTACAATGTACGGTGGGATGTACTCACAATCGTTGCACTTTTTGTGCCATGTACAAAGACAAAAAATACCGGGTGCGGCCACTGGAAGAGATAATGGCAGATATCCGAATGGCTGGTAATTATTATGGTGACCTGGAAAAGGTATTCCTAGCCGACGGGGATGCCTTGGCTATGGATACCAGTGATCTTCTAGAAATATTAAAGGAATTACATAAAACCTTCACCAGTTTGCGTCATGTAGGTATTTATGCTAGTCCTGACAGTATTTTGAAAAAGGAAATATCCGAGCTTACAGCTTTAAAAGCAGCGGGCCTGACCATTGCCTATTTAGGTGTTGAAACGGGAGATCCGGAATTATTAAAGGATATCCGCAAAGGTGTAACCTATGAGGAAATGCTAGAAGCAGGCAGAAGGATAAGGCAGGCGGGAATCTTGTTGTCGGTTACGGTATTGTTGGGTTTGGCCGGGAGAACTCCCCGGGCGGTGGATCATGCTATTAAAACGGCTGAGATATGTAATGAAATGAACCCCGATTATATTGGTGCTTTAACCCTTATGCTGGTACCACGAACTGAGTTATACCGCAGGATGGAGAGAAAAGAATTTGAGCTTCCCGGGCCGTTCGAAATTCTGGATGAAATGCGGATTATGATACAGCATTTAGAAGTAAAGGGGACAGAATTTCGTAGTAACCATGCCTCAAATTATCTGCCCATAAAGGGGCGGTTACCTGAGGATAAACAGAAAATACTAGACTTAATTAATGATATTATAAGCAAAAACGATCGGCGTTATCTTCGCCCCGATTACCTCCGTGCCCTGTAAAATATTGATATAAATGCACCTATAGTATATGATAAATACCTAGCAGGTTTTATAAAAGAGTTCAAGGCTTAGAGGGGGGAGAAAAATGCGGTTATTCGGTAGAAAAGATGACGAGCTATTTATGCTATTTAGCGAAAGTGCCCGGGTAGTAGTAAGAGGGGGCGACATTCTCCAGAATGTAGTCTATGATTATAAAGACCTGGATATAAAAATGGCTAAGCTAACCGCTATGGAACACGAAGGGGACCGCATTATTCAGGAATTGGTACGCAGGCTAAATACTAGTTTTATTCTTCCCTTTGATAGAGAAGACGCTTTCCAACTGGTACAAAAACTGGCAACTACATTGGATTATATAACTGGTATTATCGACCGTATGATATTGTATAAGACGGGGGAACCGGATGAATTAGTCAAGGAAATGGTGGATGTTTTGTGTCAGTCTTTGAAACTACAGGAAAAGGCCCTTAACCTGCTTAAATCGTTGGAGAGTAATAAAAAAGAGATTCTTAAATGCTGCGAAGAGATTAATAAACTGGAACGTAAACAGGATAGTTTCTATCGTAATGGACTGGCTTATTTATTTGACAATGTCAAAGACCCGATAGTTATTATAAAATGGCGGGAAGTGTATGAACATATAGAAATGGCCCAGGACTATATAGATGAAATAGGCCAACTGATTAGTGACATTTGTATAAAGTACTCTTAAAAAATAAGGGTTCAGGTTTTAAAACCTGAACCCTTGTTTTTTTATAGCCAGTTGCGATACCGGAAAAAGGCAAGCATACCGGTAACCAGGGCTACCATTCCCGCTACTATATACCATATATAAAACGGATTTTCACTACCGGGAATGGTAACATTCATGCCAAAGAAACCGGTTATCACGGTTAAGGGCATCATGATAATAGAAATGATAGTTAGCACGGTGATTATTTCACTGGTTCTACCGGTTATTATGGAATAGTAAGTTTCGGTTGAGCTGTTTAACAAATCCCGGTAGGTATTGGCATTATCCAATATATTATCCAGGTGATCCACTAGATCCAGGTAGTAAGGAACATTATCCTCGTTAACCAAAAATGAGTAGCGTCCATTAATGCTGCCAAAAATTCTCCTCTGGGGTATTAATACTTTGCGTAGCAGAATTACAGTTCTTTTCAAAGCCAGTATTTCCTCGGTAATGGTCTGTCCCCGGTTTAGGAAAATATTATCTTCCAAATCATCTATTCTCTCACCTAACCGGTGAATAATAGGAAAACAGTCATCTACAATGTTATCAACTATGCGGTATAATAAATATTCCGGACCCCGGCTCATAGGATCAGTGTCTTTTAAGCAAACCCGGGCAACTTTACCTACAGCTGCCAATGCTACTGGATGAATCGTAACTATATAATTTTGGCCCATAAAAACGTCCAATTCGATACTGCTGATTTCATCCTCTTCTTCGGCATCTTCAAAATAGCGCAATGCATGAAAAACAAAGAAGTTATAATCATCGTAATTATCTATTTTGGCCCGCGGGTTAAGCTGTAAACAATCTTCTAAAGCCAGGGGATGGAAATCAAAAATTTCTCCGATATAGTTTAGTTCATTATAAGAACAATCATATAAATCAATCCAAAGTAAGCTATTAGGATTGGCCAGCAGGGTTTCTTTTTGCGACAGGTCGACATCGTGAAACATAGTATTTTCAGCATAGTCGTAGAAATAGGTCTTAATCATACTTATCCCTCCGTTTCAGCGGAGGGTTATTTAATGCTCCAGTGGTGCAATGTAACCCTCCGTATTAACTTGTATAATGGTTGAGCCGATAAAGATAAATATGAAGATCGGGGTATAGGTTCCATTTCACCACCGCCTTTCTCTGTTAAAGATAGAGTATTAAATGTGGAGTCCTTATATTTTATACCTTTAATTAAGCAATGGTGTCAACCCGGGGGTATGATGCATGAATATATCTAGTTTCCCAAAATAGAATAAAAATTATGATTAATTATCAGGCAAATGGGTAATTTAGGCAGTAGGAGGTAAACTATGCGCCGTAAACTATGCCTGTTAATTATTATTGTTTTACTGGGGACGGGAAATTGTGCTTTTACCTGGAGATTACCAAAAGCGGAATTACCCGAAGCCTCTATAGTCCTGGATATTAACGGTGAAGTCATTAATGGGCTTACCCGGGAAAATCAGATAAATTTAAAACGAGAACAGATCCCGCAGGATTTTGTAAACGCAATTATAGCGGTAGAAGATAAAAACTTTTACCGCCATCACGGTGTGGATCCGGTAGGAATAGCCCGGGCCGTAATTACCAATATCAAGTACCGGAAAATAATAGCTGGTGGGAGTACCATAACCCAGCAAACAGCCAAGAATCTCTTTCTTAGTAACGAGAAAACCTTTACCCGCAAGATTAAAGAACTGGTCTATGCTATTCAATTAGAACGAAAATACAGCAAAGATGAAATACTTGCCATGTACTGCAATACTATATATTTTGGAGAGGGCGCTTATGGGGTAGAGGTAGCCGCCAGAACCTTTTTTGCCCGCAGAGCTGAGCAATTAAGTCTGGCTCAGTGTGCTTTGCTGGCTGGTTTACCTAATTCACCCGGTTATAATGATCCCTACCTGTACCCGCAGGTAGCTAAAAAAAGACAGGCCGTTGTTTTGCAGCGTATGTTGGAAGAAGGTAAAATAAATCTAAAACAAAAAGAGATGGCTCTAAAGGAAAAAATGGAATACGCCCGTAATTCCACCATAGCTGGTGATGCCCCTTATTTTACTGCTCTGGTAAAAGATTATCTGATAGAGAAATACGGGCAGCGTATGGTTTATCAAGGTGGCCTACGGGTCTATACTACCCTTGATCTTGACATGCAAAAGGCTGCTAATCAGGCCGTGGCAACCGGGCTTCAAGGCCAGGATAAGGAATTACAGGTAGCTCTGGTGGCTTTGGATGTAAGGAATGGACACCTGAGAGCTATGGTAGGGGGGCGTGATTTTAGCCGCTCCTCTTATAATCGGGTTTTTTCCCTGCGCCAACCCGGGTCTACTTTTAAACCCTTTATGTATTCTCTGGCTATAGACCAGGGCTTTACCCCGGCTGACACTATAATGTGCGAAGAAGTTAGCTATAAATTGAGCAATGGCAAGATATATCGTCCCACTGATTACGGAAGCGAACCTTATCATTGGCGCCCCTTTACGCTTAAGGAAGCCGTCATGCTTTCTGATAATGTGGTAGCAGTACAGGTAAATGATATACTGGGACCGAAAAACACAGCAAAACATATAGAGAAGTTTGGTTTTCCCGACCTGAGTCCGGTCCTATCCTTACCATTGGGTCCAATAGCAGTTAAACCAATTGAAATGGCAGCAGCCTATGCTACTTTTACTAACCGTGGGGTATATAGTAAACCAATCTATATACTAAAAATAACTGATAAAAAAGGCCAGGTCCTGAAAGAGAACCATATTTCGCAAAAACCGGTTATTGATAAAGAAAATGCTTATATAATATGTGATATGCTCAAGGGAGTATTGGAACCTGGAGGAACTGGATCTCATTTAAAAAAAATAATTGGGCGAAACGCAGCTGGTAAAACTGGTACTACGGATGAGTTTCAGGATGCTTGGTTTACCGGGTTTACGCCTCGTTTATCCTGTTCCGTATGGGTAGGTTATGATTTAAATAAAAATGTCAATTTAACCGGAGGAGCTATAGCCGGTCCTATCTGGGCGCAATTTATGCGGGAAGCATCAGTTAGTGCCCCTGACGAAGATTTTTACCGTCCTACTGGAATAGATATTGTAAACATCTGTCTGGATAGTGGCCTGGTAGCCACCGAATCTTGTCCCCGCGCTATAGAAATGGCCTTTTACGGGGGCACCGAACCTGAGGATATTTGTTATTATCATTTATTAGGACTAGAATGGATGCTTAAAAACGGAGATAATAGTACTGAAACGCCTAAATTGTCTTTTTAACCCCCCATGGTCGGGGGCTATATCTTAAGTATACGGTAACAATGAAAGAAATAGGTGTAACGGGTTGGCAGAGTTAGGAAGTCTGCTTACTCCTCACTCTAGACAATCAATCAATTTCTAAACTAAAATTATTTACAAGATAATTTTGTTATTAGCGACCTATTCCCATACTAATTATTCATAGGTATTATAAAAATGATAAAAAATGAAGAACTATTAATCGGAATAAAGGATGCCCTTCCCATTGTCCTGGGATACCTGCCTTTAGGTTTTGCCTTTGGGGTATTGGCCAATCAAGTAGGGATGACAGTGTTTCAGGCTGGTTTGATGTCACTGATGTGTTTTACCGGCGCCGGTCAGTATATTGCTATTGGAGTAATGCAGGCCGGAGGGGCGATTTTTACAATCATTACAGCTAATCTGCTGGTTAACCTACGCTATTTGTTATTTGCAACCTCGATGGTACCACATCTAAAAAATGTTCCTCCAGGTCTGGCTACATTATTATCATATGGGCTGACTGACGAGACTTATGCTGTAGCTATGACCCGTTACCAGAACCATGAGGCCACTACTGCTTATATGACCGGGCTTAATATTACTTCCCATATTGGTTGGATTAGCAGTAGTCTGGGCGGAGCTTTACTAGGAACCTTTATTAGCAATACTGACAAAATTGGTTTAAATTTTGCTCTACCGGCTATGTACATATGTTTATTGGTATTCGTTGTAGGTAAACGTAGCGATGCGCTGGTGGCAGGAATTAGCGCCACCCTTTGCCTATTGTTTGGTTTTATTTTTCCATCCACTATGGCTAACATGTCTAATATTATTATAGCTACAGTGATTGCAGCTACTCTGGGGGTAGTGATTGATGAGCGATACTAGCATAATTTTAATGATATTTGGAGTCTCAGCAGTAAGCCTTTTACCACGTATGCTCCCGGTAGCCTTGTTGTCCCGCTGGGAGTTTCCGCAACTACTACAAAAATGGTTGTCGTTTGTGGCTCCTGCAGTTCTTGGGGGCCTGGCTGCGTTAAGCATTTTAGCCCCAAAAGGGTATATTCATATTAGCCCCGGCAATCTTTATCTATGGGCATGTATTCCTACCTTTTTCGTAGCTATAAAAACGAGAAGTCTCTTTTATACCTTACTAGTAGGTATAGTGACTATGGCTTTATTATATAATTTTGCAGGAATATGAAAGAAATAGGAGAAATAGAATAGGACTATTATCTTTACAACAGGGGGTCATTTGATGAAAACTGCGGTTACTATATTGGTGGGTGCAATGTTTGGCTAATAAAAAATACCGGCTTAAAGCTAAGGATCTACGCAAGGAATGTAAAACGAACATATTCAAATTTAATAGTACAGCCGAGGTAAGACCTTTGCGAGGTATTATTGGACAGGATAGAGCAGTCAGGTCTCTTGATTTTGGCTTAAATATAGATAACTCGGGTTATAATATCTATCTGGCCGGAGTATTTGGCACTGGTAAGACTACTTTGGCCAAGGATATGTTGGAGAAAAAGGCTACCCGGGAACCTGTTCCTTCGGATTGGTGCTATGTCCATAATTTTAAAAAGCCTGATTGTCCAAAGGCATTAGAACTGCCGGCCGGGAAAGGCAGGGAATTTAAAAAAGACCTGGAGCTTCAGGTGGAAAACTCTATTAATCATATAAGCCAGGCTTTTGAAGGCGAGGATTTTGAATTTAAAAAGAATCAAATTCTGACCACGTTCGTAGAAGAGACCAACCGTATGTACATTAAGGCGGATGAAGAGGCTCGCACTTATGGTTTTACCATATCTCGTAATCAAAATGGGATAAGCAGTGTCCCTTTAAAAAGTGGAGAGGCTTTAAGTCAGGAAGAATATCTCAACATGCCAGAAGAAGAACGGGCAGAATTAATGAAACGAAGTTCCCTGGTCCAGGAAAAACTTAATGAAGCCTTTCGCCAGTACCGGGAACTGGAGAAAGATATAAAGGGGCGGATTAAAGAACTGGAGCAGGAAACAGCCCGCTGCGTAATTTCCCCTTACTTTAATAAATTGATTAAAAAATATCGTGCTTTTAGTGAAGTGATTAGCTACCTGGAAGATATGCAACAGGACTTGCTGGATAATCTGGAATTATTCGTTAAACAAGAGGACCCTTCATCCTTTAACCTGTTTAGGCATATAAGCCGACGTACCTCAGAGCGCCGCTACCAGGTTAATCTGGTGGTTGATAATTCCGGATTAAAACATGCCCCGGTTATTTTTGAAACTAATCCGACTTATTCTAACCTTTTTGGACAAATCGAATATGAAGGTGAGTTCGGTATTTTGGCTACCGATTTTACCAAAATTAAGTCTGGATCAATACACCAGGCTAATGGTGGCTACCTCTTACTGCATATGTACGATATTATTGGGAACTTTTATGTATGGGATAGCCTGAAACGGGTACTGAAAAACGAGGCCATTAACGTGGAAAGTATAAGTCGTATGATGGGTATAAGTAATACCGAGACCCTGCAACCAGAACCTATACCGGCTAACATTAAGGTTATTCTAATCGGTGAACCCATATACTATTATCTACTTTACGCCTATGATGAAGAGTTTCAAAAACTATTTAAAATCAGGGCTGATTTTGATGTGGAGATGGAACGTAGCCGTAAGCATGTTAGTGACTATGCTCGGCTGATTAGCTCGGTTTGTGAGAGCGAAAAACTTAGACACTTTACCCCCGGAGCAGTAGCTCGGGTGGTAGACTATGGTAGTCGTATGGCGGATGATAGAAACAAACTGACTACTCTGTTTAACCGCCTGGTAGAAATCATTTATGAGGCTAATAGCTGGGCTATGCGAGACCGTTCGGAACTGGTTGAGGAACAGCACGTTATCAAGGCAATAGAAGAAAAAAAATACCGTTCCTCTATGCTGGAGGAGAGATCCTTAGAATTAATAAGACAAAATATACTGCTTATTAATGTAGATGGTTGGAATATTGGAGAGATAAACGGCCTGGCCGTTCATGAGGTAGGAGACCACATTTTTGGACGGCCAGTGAGGATAACTGCCAAGACCTTTATGGGGGAAAAGGGTCTGGTAAATATCGAACGAGAAATATTAATGAGTGGTAGTATACACAGTAAAGGGGTTTTAACCTTGAATGGTTATATGGGAGCCCAGTATGCCCAGGATAAACCCTTGTCACTTTCCGCCAGCCTAACTTTTGAACAAAGTTATCAGGGCATTGAAGGAGATAGTGCCTCCAGTGCAGAACTATATGCCTTATTAAGTAGTCTGGCAGAAGTACCCATATACCAGGGAATAGCCGTTACCGGCTCTGTGAACCAGAATGGTGAAATTCAGCCGGTAGGGGGAGTAAACCAGAAGATAGAGGGATTTTTTAAAGTATGTAGAGAAAGAGGTCTAAATGGTAAGCAGGGAGTAATAATTCCGAACCAGAACGTAGAGCAGTTAATGCTGGACTCGGAAGTAGTTAAAGCAGTAAAGGATAGAATGTTTAATATCTGGGCGGTAGAGCATATTGATGAAGGATTGGAGATTCTAACTGGGAGAATTGCGGGGAAGAGAGGTGAAGGAGGTAAGTTTACAGCAGACAGTGTACATTATTTGGTAAACAGCAAATTAAACGAGTGGAGTTATCGAAGGAGCAGTAGTACGGTGAGGCCCAGGTTACATCCTGGCCGGGAATTACAAAAGAGTCGTAGGAGGAGGAGAAAATGAAAAAAAGACAATTAATTTGTACCTGCCTCCTGTTAGTCACAATAATAGCCTTAAGTGGCTGTAAATTGGATACCAGTAAACTAATCCATTCCCATAAGGAGAACAAAGAGCAACTTATTAAAGTTGAAATCGTATTTACCGACGGGGAAACACTGGTCGCTTATCTCAAGCAATTGCGTCTTGAAAGCGATGCTCGGGTCTATGTAGGAGGCCCTTCCAGCAATAATTACTATGATGCTCGTGGTAATGTGATAGGGGTATTTAATTACCAGCGGGTTCTCTACATCAGATTATTACCTGATGTCAACAGTAATAGCGGGGGCGGTTAAGCGCACCGGGCTGGGGTAGTACTTATGAGGGAGAAAGGAGAGAAGGTGAGGAATGAATTTGTTGGAGAAAATTGAAGGATTACTTCGCAAAACCTCTGTCAAGGTGCGCCTAATTCTGGCATTTACCTTGATACTTGCTATGGTTACAGGCGTTATGGGGATTTATGCCACTTGGGTAATGCAGGATAAAATTACTTTTACCGCTCAGGAAAAACTGAAATCTGATCTTGCATTAGGTGAACATATTATTGATATGGTTTTTCCTGGTGATTGGGAGTTAAAGGGCGGCCTTTTATATAAAGGTGGAGTATTAATGGAAGAAAACTATCAAGTAGTGGACGAAATTGGAAAATTAACCGGGGATACAGTAACCATATTTAAAGGCGACACCAGGGTTTCAACCAATGTTATGAAGGATGGCGAAAGACAGGTTGGTACCCAGGTATCCGATGCAGTTAAAGATGCAGTTATAAAAAAAGGAGAAATATACATAGGTAGGGCAGAAGTAGTTGGTACCTGGAACGAGACTGCATACAAGCCAATTAAGGATTGCAACGGAAATACTATTGGTATATGGTACGTAGGGGTACCAGCAACCCCTTATGATAATTTGGTAAAACATTTTCAAAATAGTATGATTATTTATTCTATAGTTGGTATTGTTGCTGGCTTTCTTATTGCTTTTCTTATTGCTTTTTCCGTATATATGCCTCTACGGCGTATTGGCGATGCTGTACAGAAAACTAGTGAGGGGGACCTAACTCAGCATATTCCCACCCGGGCTAAAGATGAACCGGGCAGGCTGGCACGGATGGTAAATATAATGATAGAGAAAATGTCTGATTTAATTAGAAAGACTAATGAGCTGATTTCTAACGTTAGTCAGTCCAGTTCTCAGCTTTTAACCAGTTCCGAGATGAGTGCTGTGACTATGGAAAACATGAACTCCCGTGCCAATGAAATGCGATCTAGTGCTACTGTTCAGGCTGAATTAACCAGTCGTTCTAAGGCTACTATAGGTGAGATGTCGGCAGCTATTCAGCAGGTAGCGGAAAATGCCCAGGAGGTTTCGGGTTCAGCCATTTCAGCTACATCTCAAGCTCAGGATGGAGAACAGCAGATTGAAAAGGCGATTAATCAGATGAATGTAATTAGCCACACCGTAAATTCTACTGCTACTATAGTGGAAGGGTTAGGGTTCAAGTCCCAAGAAATCGGGCAAATTGTTGACCTTATTACCAATATTGCTACCCAGACTAACCTGCTTGCACTAAATGCAGCCATAGAGGCTGCTCGAGCTGGTGAACAGGGTAAAGGTTTTGCCGTGGTAGCGGAGGAAGTTCGTAAACTAGCAGAAGAATCTGGTGAAGCGGCCAAACGTATAGCAGATTTAATAAAAGAAATACAGGGAGAGGCTAATCGGGCAGTTAATGCTATGCAGGATGGAACTAGAGAAGTAGCTAACGGTACCGAAGTAGTCGCTAGTGCCGGAGAAGCATTTCAGCATATTATACGGGCAGTTTCTACCGTAAATGAACAGATTCAAGAAATGTCTGCGGCCAGCCAGGAAATGGCTGCCAGTGCTGAAATGGCTATTGAATCAATCGAAAAAACTACTGATGCAGCAGAAAACAATTCCCAAATTGCTGAAAACATTAGCCAGCTAGCCCAGGAACAGATGGCGGGAATTGAAGAAATTAATGCTTCATTGGATAAATTAAATCTGATTGTAGGTGACCTACAAGGCGCTATATCTTATTTTAGAATCTAAATTAGTTCAAATTCTTAGCTAATTATGACCCATCCTGGCGTACAGGGTGGGTCATAATTTTATAAACGCTTATTATCCATATTATCTTCTGCTTCGAACAGGCGTTTACTAGTATAATGATATTATAAGAAGTTTATAGGGAGGGGTAAGGATGAATTACATTCAGGCCCGATGTTTAATGTGCGGGAAGACTGAAGATGTAGCGGAAGATCACCAGGATTATACTAAACTAACAAACCAGGAAGAATCCCCGACATTTATCTGTGATATATGCAGAAACCGGGTACGGTATGAATCTGACGAACAGAGAAAGCCGAAAAAACCAATGTAGTAACAGGGAGGTCAGAAGTGGAGAATATTAGTATATCTGAAGGCGGACAGGGTAAGCTTGCAGCCTATATATCTATACCGGAAAGTGACTGTCCCTATATCCTGATAGTTTGTCACGGTTTCCGGGGTGCCAAAGAAAACAGTGGTTACATATTTACATTTGCCGAAAAGGTAAATAAACTTGGCTTGGGAGTACTGGCTTTTGATTTTTCTGGTAGTGGAGCTAGTGATGGAGATTTTGCCAATATTAGCCTTTCTAGTCAGGTAAGCGATTTACGTCGGGTTATAGATTATGTGAACTCAAACTATAACCGACAGGTGATACTATTAGGGCGAAGCTTTGGTGGCAGCACGGCATTGGCAGCCGCTGGTTATAATGAAAAAGTGGCCGGGTATATTTTTTGGTCTACACCGGTTAAGCTCTATGAGACTTTTTCTGGCTTAGTAGAGGAATTTGCACGTCTCGAGGCCGGAGAGGAACTAGAAATCAAGGATGAGGCCGGTAGTTTCCGGCTAAAACCTTCTTTTATACAAGACCTTGCCCACCATGATATGAAAAACTATTTGCAAAAGTCAGCACCCTGTCCAATTCTTATAATTCATGGTGCTGCAGACGAGGTAGTTGATCCGAATAATGCTCTCTACATTTATGAAAACACTCGACATACCGAGTTGCATATCATTTCTGGTGCGGACCACCGTTTTTCCGAATATATTACAGAACGAGAAGACCTTACCCTGAACTGGTTGCGGAGAACCTTTTCATAAACCTGGAACTAACCTTGACGCTCTCCTATATGGGTTTATGCTTTTAGTCTTTAAAAGTGCCAGGTACAATATGTAGAGGAGGTATTTTTAATGTTAAGACGTAAAATAATCGTTGTTATTTTTTCAGCATTACTGCTAACCGTTCAAATTGGATGTTCTACAGTGTCCAATAAAAACGCAACCGATGTTTCAGGGAAGAGCAAACAAAGTACTAATAATGTTGGAAATAAGAAACTGGGAGATAAACAAAAATACATAATAGATGAATTTAATAATCTTATAGCTAAAGATGTAATGATTTCTAATGTAGTCGCTTTTATTGATAGAAATATATCGTCTGTTTCACCTGAAAATGCTTCAACTATGATTATTAACCTGGAAGAAGCTCAAAAAGAGTACTTGCCCAAACTGGAGGAAAAAATAAATGCCAGTGATGCCGTAAGGAAGAATATAGAGATAGAACATGGATATGCATTGGATATTAATAAGATCGCTAGTGTAGAAGATGAGGAGTTAAAAAAGCTTTTAATCGATATGCGCGATAATGGTTTTAAATTTGAAACAATTGAAGGTTATTATTTTCCGGTCATTAATTATGAATTTTATAAAAAATACAACTTATATGTAACTAACGATATAAAGATGTATATTGATATCATGGAAGTTGAGTCAAACAAAGTTCCGGCAAAGGATGCAGCCATTATAATAAGCTGGGATGAAATTTTAAAAAGGGCACAAAATCAGGAGAAATTTATAAATAAGTATGGAGAATCCGCTAGAATCGATGAAGTTAAGCAACTATACAAAAGGTATGTATATTTTGCTCTATATGGAGCCGACAATACCCCTCTTTTCAGTTACGACCAAAAGGTAATGGTACCCAAGGCCAAATCCAGCTATTTAAGGGCGGTTGCAAACAGTGAAGGCAGTGAATTCATGAAGCTTATAACAGAATTTATTCAGGTTTTGGAAAAAAACGATTATAAATTGACAAATGACGTTGAAAATTTTAGAAAGAATGCCCTGGAAAATATACAACAATAAGTCAATAAGTCCGGTGCCAGGCACCGGACTTATGTTTTTCTTTATGGTACGCCTGAGAGGAATCGAA
>DIRQ01000007.1 GCA_002424365.1 Syntrophomonas sp. UBA5432
ACCCCACAAAACACTATAACATCAGCCTTAGTTTCTGCTGCCTGCCGGGCTAACTGCAGGGAATCCCCCACGAAATCAGCTATATCCTGAATCTCTGGCAATTGGTAGAAATGGGCCAGTATCAGGGCATTAAGTTCCCTTTTCCTACGGGTTATGAAGTCCCGTAATTCTAATGTCATTATTACAACTTCCTTTGACAAAATAATTATAATTAAAATGAAACTAAATCAAACGGAACTGTCCCCCTGGGACTTACTCGTAGCGACCCTGGCAAACTTTTTTGATGCTGTTGTTTTCCCCAACAAATACCAGCCTGGGCTTATGGTTAGTGCACTTTTCGTCCTCCAGAATGGTATAGGTAAGTATAATAACCACATCACCCTTTTGCACCAGGCGAGCTGCTGCTCCGTTTAAACAAATCACTCCAGAACCGCGTTCTCCCTCAATAACGTAGGTTTCGAAGCGTTCACCATTATTATTATTCACTATGGTTACTTTCTCATTCTCCACTATATCAGCAGCATCCATCAATTCCTTATCAATAGTAATACTACCTACATAGTTCAAGGACGCATCGGTAACCACAGCACGGTGAATCTTGGATTTTAGCATATAACGAAGCACTTGTTTTTACACCTCCACCAACAGGTTGTCAATTAATCTAGTTTTACCAAACTTAACTGCTAGCGCGATCAATACCCGGCCCTCAATTCTTTCTAGTCCAGAAAGATTGTCGCCGTTTAAGATTTCCACGTAATCTATCTCGGCATGAGAACTGGTTGCAATGGTTGCTTTGATCGAAGCTATGAGCCTGGTTATATCCCTCTCTCCCCCTCTGATTTGTTCTTCTGCCTGTTTCAAGGCTTTGATGAGAACCAGGGCTTCCTGTCGCTGTACACCCTCCAGGTAAACGTTGCGCGAACTCAGGGCGAGCCCGTCCTCTTCTCGGACTATAGGCACCGGAACAATTGTTAGAGGAAAATTAAGCTCTTTTACCATTTTTTGAATAATCAAAAGCTGCTGGGCATCTTTTTGCCCAAAGAACGCCATGTCGGGCAGACAGGCGTGAAAAAGTTTGGTACAAACGGTAGTGACTCCTTTAAAGTGCCCCGGCCGCGATGCACCGCACATTTTTTCCGTAATTTCACCAGTTACCTCAACACTGCTGCTAAACCCTGCCGGGTACATTTCCCGAGCCAAGGGCGCAAATAGAGCATCTACCCCGGCTGCTTCCAGCAGGGCGCTATCCCGGGTGAGATCCCGGGGATATTCTTCAAAGTCCTCTCCCTGCCCGAATTGCAGGGGATTTACAAATATGCTAACCACTACTTTATCACATTTTTCCCTGGCTTCCCGTACCAGTGAAAGGTGGCCATCATGAAGATAGCCCATGGTAGGTACCAATCCTATGCTATTACCTTGTTTACGTGCTTGTAATGACCATTCCTGCATCTTGTTAATATTATTAAATACTTCCATAAACATCCCTCGTAATATTTCTAAGGCCGGGCAGGCTAAGGACCTGCCCGACTAGTTATAGATTAGTACAGTTTATCCAGCACATCATCAGATATGGTGAAGCCATGTTCAGGACCAGGGAAACTGCCTTCCTCAACTTCCTTTTTGTAGGCTTTTAAGGCCTCCATAATCAGAGGCTGTAGGTCGACATACTTCTTAACAAATTTGGGAATATGCCCGGAGAACATCCCTAGCATATCATTTATTACCAGCACCTGCCCGTCACAGTATGGTCCTGCACCTATACCAATAGTAGGCACTGACACCTCTTCGGTCACTTTTTTAGCCAGGGCGGTGGGAACACCTTCCAGCACCATGGAAAATACTCCTACTTTCTCCAGAGCTTGAGCATCGCGCAAGAGCTTGCGTGCAGTTTCCAGGTCTTTCCCCTGTACCTTAAAGCCGCCAAACTGGTTGACTGATTGGGGAGTTAAACCTATATGCCCCATTACTGGAATCTGGGCATCGAGAATAGCTTTTATTGCTTCTACTCTCTCTGTTCCGCCTTCTAGTTTTACTGCCTGGGCACCACCTTCCTGGATTAAACGACCGGCGTTGCGGACTGCTTCCTTAATGGAAATATGGTAAGAAAGAAAGGGCATATCCGCTACTACCATCGCATTTTGGGTACCCCGTACTACTGCCCGGGTATGGTGAACCATGTCATCCATGGTAACTGCCAGGGTGTTTTCATAGCCCAGAACCACCATTCCCAGTGAATCGCCTACCAGTATCATATCCAGCCCTGCCTGGTCAACCAGACCGGCAGTGGAATAATCGTATGAGGTAAGCATGCTGATTTTTTCCTGCTTAGCCTTTTTGTCTCTTAGGGTCGCTGTTGTAACTCTAGCCATGGTATATAACCTCCTTAGAGAGCACGCCAGACCTAACTGGCGCTGGCAATCTGCGAGAGTTTTTTCATAAATACCTGCTGAAACTCTTCCATGCTCTGCTGGTTTATAGTGCCCTTTTCAACCGCAATCTGGGCAGTATAAAATCCCAGCCAGCTATACAGCTTCATAAGCTCTGGAGCCATCTCTTGCAGACAGTCAAGATGTTTTAATATAGTGCTTAAATCGCCCCGGGAAATAGGCCCGGTTAGGGCTTTGGGAATACCTATATTTTCTATGTTATTAACTGTACCATTAATGAGCGGCAGCAGAGCCCTGCTGGCAATCTGCCTGGGAATTCCGGTAGACTCCAGTAGTTTAATACCAAAATCAATAATTGTAACCAGATAATTGGAAACCACACAGGCCCCCGCATGGTACAATGGCTTGGCCTTGCGATCAATAAAAAAGTATTCTCCCCCCAGGGATTCTACAATACAAACAGCAGTATCATAGGCTTCCCGGTCTCCCTCAATACTGAAAATAGAGCCAGGAAGATTGTCAATAGCCCGTTCAACACTAGCAAATGATTGCAAGGGATGTACGGATAAAACTTGGGCACCAAAATCTTCGGCCCGGTCTAGAATCTCCGAAGACTGGGCCCCGCTCATGTGGACTACTATCTGTCCAGCATTAATAGCGCCTATGTCCGCCAGGCTATCGATAACGCCCTCGATAGCCGTATCAGTAGTAGTTATAAATAAGATATCAGCCGAGCGAGAAACTTCTTGAGGTGATGTAAAAGCGGTACATCCAATCCGTTCCACAAGCTCTTTTGTAGATTCGAATTTTATATCATACACACTCGTAATCTCATAGCCCTTGTTTTTGAGTACCACCCCAACAGCCGTTCCTACAACTCCCGCCCCGATGATGCCTATCCTTTTATCCATCCTTATAACCCCCTCTGTGGATATGGGTAATCAACTCATCAGCTGCTAAAAATGTCTCGTCCTGTTCCTAAGAGGATACAGGCAAAACTTCCAATAAACGGAGTATCGGCGGGAGACCCCTATATTTTTCTAATTCCTCTGTTTCCTTCTCGGTCTAATGCGTTAATCAACACCTCCTTGAGTTTGACTCCATCTTCAGGAAATACCAACCCTGAATTTATTTCCTCAAGTGGAATCAGGACAAACAACCGTTCACGCATATGGGGATGAGGGACTTTTAAATTTGGTAAGTTGATTATCTCATCACCATATAAAAGAATGTCCAGATCTATACTACGGGGGCCCCATCTTACGTTCCGCTGGCGGCCCATTTTAATTTCAATTTTATGTAACCGATCGAGCAAATCTAATGCTGACAGCCCGGTTCGAACTTCTATAACCTGATTAACAAAATCTTCTTGTTCAGTGTTTCCCCAAGGGGAAGTTAAATAAAGGGACGAAGCCTGGGTGACCTCCAAATCCCTTATCTTATATATCATTTCCCGGGCTTTTTGCAGTTGCCCGACTTTGTTTCCTATGTTTGAACCTAGTCCTATATAAACAGTATTTATCACAGTTTCACCCTTAAAATAGCATATCGTTACATTGTGAGCAAGGAGTTATTTGAATTATTAATTATTTAATTTTTTTTAGGCTTTAGGCCTTGCGCCGAATTTTAACGGCAAAGTATTGAAATTCTCCTTCTACTGGGGCTTCGGGTTTATAAACAATTACTTCCACGGCCAGCAGGGGAAATCTTTTAAGCAGGGCCTGAGCAATTTTTTCAGCCAGGGCTTCTATTAAACTACAAGAAGGGCCTTCGACAACGTTTTGCACCAGTTTATATACCTGTTCATAGTCTACAGTGAGATTTAAATCGTCCTGCTGTCCTGCAGCCTGTAAATCAAGAAATAATTCCAAGTCAACCTGGAATAGCTGTGGAGTAGTTTTTTCGCCTTCTAATACCCCATGGCAAGCATTAAAACTTAAACCCCGAGCAATGATACTATCCATTTTCCTGCATCACCGCATCTGTCATAGTTGCTACCCGTTTACTGGCCTTTACATCGTGTACCCTTATAATATCAGCACCATTCATAATTGCTATGGCTACTGCCGCTAAACTGCCTTCCAAACGCTCATTTACTTCCAGTCCCAGGGTTTGTCCGATAAAGGATTTACGCGATGCCCCTATCAGAATCGGTTTTCCAAGGCTACGGAAGTCCCCCAGGCGCTTTAAGAGTAAACGATTCCCCCCCAGGGTTTTACCAAATCCTATACCCGGGTCAACGATGATTTTTTCCCCGGGAAGTCCAGCATCTACTGCCCTTCCAATGGCATCTTCCAGTTCAGTTATAATATCAGCTACCAAATCCCGGTAAGGTTCCCCCGAGCGTATTTGCATACGATTATGCATCAGGACTACCGGAGCCTGTTTTTCTACTAACACCGGTAAGAGTTCAGAATCAAGCTGCAGACAACCAATATCGTTTATAATATGGGCTCCGTTTTCCAGAGCAGCCCGGGCGACCCGTCCCCGGAAGGTGTCAATGGATATGATTATGTCTTCTGCGACCAGTCTATCCATAACTGGAAGCAGCCTATTTATTTCTTCTTCTTCCCCAGCCATAACTGAGTCCGGCCGGGAGGAAGCAGCGCCAATATCTATGATGTCTGCACCCTCATCTACCATTTCCCGGGCTCGCTTTACCGCTTGGTCGGGATTAAGATATTTCCCACCATCGGAAAAGGAATCGGGAGTAATATTAAGAATCCCCATTACCAGAGTACGCTCGCCCAGTTTTAATATTTTTCCATGGGGTAGTTCTATAATTTGCTGTTTGGGCTCTATTGCCGCCAGTATATTTTCTATTTCTATAGCTACCTTTTTTAGACCAAAGGGCTGTACCTTAAGTTTACGCAGCAGTAGTCGATAATGTTTTAAGGTACCCATAAGCAGGACATCGCCGGGACCTTCACCGGATAAGGCCTGCCGAGGTATGGCTGCTTCGCCTCCCTTGGATAGCATTTCTTGCTTAATGATGTTGGCACCCTGGAAAGAAATATCTTTTAGTTTGATGCAGTAAAAATTGGCCTTGGGTAAGAGGTAGGGGTAAGCTCCTGGGTCTACCCCGATTTCTTCTAGAACCCTCCTGGCCTCCCGCTGATTTCGAATTAATATTACATGGCTCCCAGGCAATAAACTTCCTCCCGTAATTAATACTCAAACCCGCTAATGTTTATCTCTTTATATTTAGCCTTGGGACATTGGGGACGGTCGGGGCATTCGCTGCAAATTCGAGACAAATTATCCGCCCGGTGCAGGCGTTCACCCAGAAAGCTCATATCCCGGCTAATGTTACGGTGTTCATAAATGGCTCGGCAAATTATCTCTACCTCATTAGGGTTAAAAAAGGCTCGGGCCAGAATATCCCTGGCCAATCGTGACCCATAGGAGGCGTGGTCGATTCCCTCCCGGTATTCTTTCCATTTACCTATATCATGCAACAATCCGGCTGTATATATCACTTCTTTGGCTGCTAATTTACCACTTAATCCACTTTCTTTTATAAAATAATTCAGATCATTGTGTTCTAGAACCAGAATATATGCAATTCGGGCTACATCCAGATGATGACTAAAATCGTGCTGACAAAATTTCGGCTGCAGCTCTTCCTCCACGTTATAATTCATATATTGCCGGTAAAGTGTATCATTTATTAATAACTCCACCCTTTTCAAAACATTCACCCCAAATAATTAATTACTAATACATGTATTAGTATTATATTAAACGATACCATCAAAAATCCTTCACCAACTTGTGAAAATAATCAATTCTTCTCTTTTTTCCAGCAAATCAGACAAAAGAAGGCTTGGCAAGAAAGGCCTATAGTTAGTAAAGGGACGTTTCGTCCGCCACAGCTTGGTGGTAAACGTAACGTCCCTCTTTTGATACAAAATGAACCCTTATGCTTCTGTTGTTTCATTTTTCTGGTCACCCATGATTTCTGCAAATTCTTCAGCTTCCATGGTTTCCTGTTCCATCAGGCGGGCAGCTACTTCATGAAGTTTATCCATGTTTTCTTTCAATATATCTTCGGCCTTTTGATAGCTGCTTTCAATATAGGCACTAGCCTCTTTGTCTATAGCATAAGCAATGGCATCAGAATAGTTACGATCCCGGGATATATCCCGTCCCAGGAAAACTTCCTCACTCTTGTGCCCAAAGGTGATAGGGCCTAATTCTTCGGACATACCGTACTCGGTAATCATTTTCCGTACGATACTGCTGGCCCTCTCCAAGTCATTCTGGGCCCCGGTACTAATATCGTTTAGAACCAGAGCTTCGGCTACCCTTCCTCCCAGTAGAGTGGTAATCTCGTCCAGCAGGTAGGAGCGGGTAATATAGTTTCGGTCTTCCTCCGGTAATAACAGGGTATAGCCACCTGCACGTCCGCGGGGAATGATGGAGATTTTATGCAGTTTATCAGTATTGGGAAGAAAATAGCTGACTATAGCATGGCCACCTTCGTGGTATGCCACCAATTTTTTCTCTTTTTCCGATATAACCCGAGATTTTTTCTCCGGTCCGGCAATAACTCTTTCGATTGACTCTTCCAGTTCTTCCATACCTACAGTTTCCTTACCCCGCCGGGCTGCTAATAGAGCAGCTTCGTTAACCATGTTAGCCAAATCAGCCCCGGTAAAGCCTGGAGTACGTTTGGCCAGGACCGCGAGGTCGATGTCTTCGGCTATCGGTTTGCCCTTGATGTGCACTTTAAGGATAGCTTCTCTCCCCTTAACGTCAGGGCGATCAATTAGTATATGGCGATCAAATCTTCCCGGCCTTAGGAGAGCGGGATCTAAAATATCCGGCCGGTTGGTGGCGGCCATAACAATTATACCCTCATTGGTACTGAACCCATCCATTTCTACCAGCAGCTGGTTGAGGGTTTGCTCTCTTTCATCATGTCCTCCTCCGAGACCTGCTCCCCGCTGTCGACCTACCGCATCTATTTCATCTATAAATACTATACAGGGAGAATTTTTTTTGGCCTGTTCAAAGAGATCACGAACCCTGGCAGCTCCAACTCCCACAAACATTTCTACAAAGTCAGATCCACTTATGGAGAAGAAAGGAACCCCGGCTTCACCGGCAACAGCTCTGGCCATCAGGGTTTTACCCGTTCCCGGTGCACCAAAAAGCAGAACTCCCTTGGGGATTTTAGCCCCTATCTGGATAAATTTGCCCGGGTTTTTTAGAAACTCTACTACTTCTTCCATTTCCTCTTTGGCTTCTTCGGCTCCGGCCACATCTTTAAAGGTTATATCGATCTCTTCCCCACTCATCATGCGGGCCTTACTTTTGCCAAACTGCATAACCCGATTTCCTCCACCTTGAGTTTGGTTCATGATGAAAATTAAAAAGGCAATCAGGATAAGAATAGGAAACAGGGTGGTAAGAAGTGACATCCACCAGGGGGTGGGTGGCACCGGAACCACTTTGAAATCAACCTTTTTATCGGTAAGCAGTTTAATTATGTCGCCTTCCTTGGGTGCAGTAAAAGTATAAACGGTCTTATTATTTAACTGGCCTTTTATGCGGTAGATGTTATCACCTACTTCTAATTCAGCCGTTTTAACCTGCCCCTGCTCAACTTTGGTATAAAACTGCGGATAGGTAAGTTCACTTACCTTGGTCTCGCGATTGGAGGTTAATTGTATGACAAATAGGGCCATCAATACTATAAGCACATATATGGCAACGGTTTTCAGAGTTCTATCCAAGAATATTTCCTCCCCTTTGGAGTATTGAGAATATCGTCATATTTTAGCATACTTAGTCGTCCTTTTCAATTATAGCCTAATATCATCAATTTGGGGATTGATTTAAGAAAAATGGACATATATAACATGGATTTCAAAGGATTTACACAGATTATTTATATAAATACTTAATTTCATACGTGGTTGTATGTACACGGCACTTAGTAGCGATAAATTAACAAACCTGTGCCAGTTTTAGGCTGTGCTAGGTATATCCCTGGATATGGGGATATTAAACACCGCACCAGAATTCCCTTAGTTTCCAACTTTAATTTCCGTTATTAATAGTATCCTGCTGGTAGTTTTGTTAATCGCTGCGTCCTGGGCAATGCGTAAACCGAGGATAGCGTATATTTTCTGCTCTGCTACCAGCAAGGGTACCTGGTCCCGCTGTGCCTGCGGTACTTTCAGGTCAATGAAAAAATCTTTGATTTTCTTAGTTCCCTGCATCCCCCGAGGGCGGAATGCGTCTCCCGGTTGGCGTGAGCGTAAATAAAGTTGTCCCTTGATTTTATCGTAATCCAAATATGAATCGCCTGCTTGTGGTTTAAAATCTTTTCCCTCTAACAACTGAAAGGAAAAGGTTTTTCCGGTTTCTTTAATGTAAACCTGCCCGGGTACAGTTACTTTATAATTGAAACTGATCTTTTTAAGGACCTTTCGGGTAAAAATTATCTGCTCATAAACCTTTTTTACATAGAGGCCCTGTTTCAGCTGCAATCTTCTGGATGATCCAGGTTTGCTAAGCAGGTTAGTAATTAGTTTTACATCAGTTGCATCCCAACTGTTTTCCCCATGTATGGTAGACAGGGTTTGCATAATGATACGACGTTGATATGCAGGGTGCAACTGTAGAATACCGGGGACATCCAGAATAATTTCATCAGCTTCCTGCTTTATTATTAATTCTTCCCCAAAACGAGCAGTTTCAGTTTCCATGGCATCGTTTTCAGCAGCAGCAATATCAGCCAGCTGATTGAGGCCATCAACAATACGAGGGTTGTAATCCTGCTCCAGCAGGGGTAAGAGGTTATGGCGGATACGATTGCGCAGGTAATCGGTACTGTAGTTGCTCAGGTCAATACAGTACTTAATGGAGTTTTCGGACAGGTAGCTCTCAATCTCGTTTTTATCTACACAGAGTAACGGCCTGATAATTATTCCATTTACCGGTCTGATTCCTCTTAATCCTTTTATTCCGCTACCTCGAATAAGGTTTAATAGCACGGTCTCGGCGTTATCATCGCGGTGGTGGGCAGTGGCAATACGAGTTGCTCCCAGCTCAGCGGCCAGCTCGGCAAAATACTGGTAGCGGCAGTCACGCCCGGCTTCCTCCAGAGACTTTTTTCCCCGGGCAGCAATTTCCTGTACGTCTAACCGGCGGGAATAAAACGGTATTTGCATATTCTGGCAGTAGTCACAAACGAATTTTTCCTCGTCTGCAGCCTCCGGACGCAGACCGTGGTTAAGGTGAGCAGCTGCCAGTTTGAAGTTAAGCCGATCACGTAATTGGAGCAATATGTACAGGAGAGCCATGGAATCAGGCCCCCCGGAAATACCTGCTACAACCAGGTCTCCCGGGGTGATGAGTTTGTGCTCCCTGATATATTGTAAAACTTTGGTCAGCACAGGATAATTCACCTCAAATAGTTTTTCTATCCTAATGCTACCCAACTTAACCCCTGTGGTAAACCCCATTGTGGGTGACAGGGGATACCCTTAATTAAGCTCTACGTACATGCAAATTACGGTCATGTCATCGGTGGGTTGGCCATGGCAGAGGGATAAGGCTTTGTTAATTATCATTTCGGCCAGTATCTGTGGGTCTTTTTCATCTACATCGGCCAAAAACTCCTGTATCCAGAACTCCCTACCGATATCCCTCGATGCTTCCAGGACTCCATCGCTAACCATTATTATTATATCGCGTGGGTACAAGGCTCTTTTTTCACTGATTACGTCTAGGTTGTCCAAAATGCCTATAGGTACTGAATTTGAAGTAACAACCCACACCTTTTTTCCCCGTTTAATAAAAGAGGGGGCACTGCCAACCTTAATAACATCAAGTTCTGCGGTATAAAGATCAATCATTAGCATATCCAAAGTGGCAAAGGTTTCTGAGGTGGAACGCAACAACAGTACAGAATTAATTGTCTTTAAGGCTGTTTCCTGGTCAAAGCCGGTACTGAGCAGGTTTTCCAGCAAACGTACTGCAGCCTGGCTCTCACTGCATGCTTTTTCCCCCACTCCCATACCATCACTAAGAGCTACCAGTTCTTTACCTTCCTTAAGGGTGGCAATAGTAAAGCTATCACCGCATACCTGCTCCTTGCCTACCTGGGCTGCTCCACTGGTGACTCGATAGTTAAATGCCCGGGCCAAGGTAAATTCACAGTGCCCTTTACCGGTAATACGCGGACATTTTTTCTGGTAGATTTCCATTTTTTCACCCAATAAACCAGAAATTACGGGCCCCACCTGCTGTTCGCAGGTGCGACCATCCCCACAAGCCGGCATAATAGTGTTGATATACAGTTGTTGCCCGCCGCTGCATACCGGACTTAAATCTTTAATGTCCAATCCCTGTTTTTTAAGATCTCTTAATAAACTGTCCCGTAGTTCAAGATCTACTACGGTACTAACATTAACCTCCTGAGCCAGGTTTTTCATAACCTGACTAATTCCCTGTAGCTGCCGTGATACCAGGCTACGGGATTCCTGCAACCGTCCTAGCCAGTATTCGTTAATACGAAGGTTATCAAAAAGATGATTGATAGCCCCTAATAATTCCCGGCCATAGATGCAGCGCCGGCGGAAGCTGACCGGGCATTCCTCATAATTAACTTCCCCTGAGCTTTCAGCAATACTAAATATATCCAGTATTTCCTGAGAGGTGGTATAGCAATTCCGGCCCCAGCAATCTTCATGACGGGAACAACTACTACAGAAGTTAGCAGAAATTTCGTCGTACAGGTAAGCCAGATAGGCTGAATCCTCAGATTGATGTCTGTTACCGGATTCTTCCATAAAGGTGCTGCTTAATTCGTCAAAGACACCTGCCAAATGTTCAATCCGGTTACGAGCGGTATCGTTAATGTGAAAATCGAGGTGTTTCAAATTTTTATCCTTAAGACTGCTAATTGGGCCCAGTGATTGTATCGGTAATTTTTCTTTAAGGGAAGCCGGCAGCAGTAAAAATATTAAACAGGCTATCCCGGTTTCCCACATACCCAAAATAGTAGCCTGGGTTTCAGATATAAACATAGATAGGGCCAGAGTCCCCAGCATATAACCAATAATTACTCCAAGACGGCCAAAGTTTCGAAATAATCCGGCCAGCAAACCGGATATGGCATATACCCCCAGGCTTTGAGCAAATATGCTCGATGATATAGAAGGTATAATGCCTGCCATTACACCAACCATGGTACCTCCACCACTACCCCATAGAAAGGCGGCTATTAGAATGCCTAGCCGACATAGAATAGCAGCAACACTAAGCCCCCCCAGATGGACATCATTTAAGCCCATTATTACTCCAACCCCTAGTATCATAAAGGCAGCAATATCTTCAAAGGAAAATGTGACCAGGGGCTTACGCTGTTTCAGGGAATCAGCAGCTACTAGAAAGACAAAGGTTAAAACCCCCGATATCAGAGCTTCAAAGATAATGATCATTTCCTGGTAAAAGGATATAGCAGTAAAAAACATTATGATGGTTTTGCTTAAAAATATTACCGCAATGCTTAAAAGGGGTAAGCCCCACCAAATTTTGTCTGCAGGTATTTTTATATAATTAATAACCCCCAGCAGAACCAGGAGAGTAATTATGCCTGATCCCAGGCTTAAACCTTGTAAAACCGTAAGTAAACCCATTCCAGCGCAAAATACCAGTAGAACTGAACGGGTCCGATCCCGGTAACCAAAAGCGACAAAACAGGCATAAACAAATGGTAACAGCTCGCCCAGTATAAACGCGCGGGACATAAATACGATTAGTACAGCCGGCAAAAGCCGATCCATAGTTAACAGGGAATTAAGGTAGTTTGCCAGTCCTGCCAGGATACTCTGCAAATCCAAATTTATTGTATTATTTAGATTAAAAACCCGGCGCCGGGATGAACGTTTACCGGCAATTGGCCCTTCGTTAATTCGCTGATAAGGATAAATATGAAGTTTGTCCTGCATCCTTATCCCCCCAATCAAAGTCTTGTCCAACAATTATAGCTTCTTCGTCCGGTAAAAATTGTCATTAAGAGGGAGACGGTTTTGGTTTTATTTATACAAAATATTAGTTAATCAGAAAATAAATTTTTTTGACACTGAAGAATACTGATTATTTATGATTAACACTGAATCTTTTTAAAATATCACTAAATCCCAGTTGCTATTTTCATAAGTGGTTGCGTGAACTTAGCAAACATAAATGGTTAATACGAAAATAGACACTGAATTTATTAAGTAGTGAGGGGTAGAGGTGACGGATAAGGGGGAGGGGTAACCTGGTACTCAACCTAACGCTTAAAGTTCTGTTTCTTGCCTACTAAGTTTTTTGTTTCTAGGTAAGGGTTTTCTTTAGGTGCTTAGTTGAGTGCCGGGCCAAAAAAAAAGGAGACCCTATACCGGAATCTCCACTGCTACAAAACTAATAGCATTAATATTAAGCCAGCTATGGATTTAGGCTTACCCTAACAGGGTAAGGTAAATCTAAACATACAACCGTTCTTGGGGATCGGCTGTATGTAGGGAATATGACTATTTTTTCAAAAAAACAAACCAGTAAAACATAGCTACAAATATGGAACCGCCTACGATGTTTCCTAATGTTACTGGAATCAGATTAGCAGTAATAAAATTACCATAGCTAAAGAAAGCAGTTACTTGATCTGGAGTCATGTTGTTGGCAGCTGCTACCAACTCAGGATTTCCCTGAGCTATAGTGATACCCATAGGAATGAAGAACATATTGGCTACACTATGCTCAAATCCACTGGATACGAAAGCCATGATGGGGAAGAAGATACCGAAGATTTTCCCAACAACATCTTTGGCTGCAAATGCCAGCCATACAGCCAGGCAGACCAGCCAGTTACAGCAAATAGCCCGGAAAAACGCTTGTCCCCAGGTTAATGACATTTTAGCACTGGCAATCCCCAATGCCTTTGATCCATGGGCACTAATTGCAGTGGGATCACCCCAGAATCCACCATAAAAAATAATATAAACAAGTAATACGGAACCTACAAAGTTAGCTAGAAAAACAACAGTCCAGTTTTTAAGTAATCCGCCCCAGGTGGATTGCCCATTTAAAGAGGAAATACAACAAAACATACAGTTGCCGGTAAACAACTCTGAACCGGCGATGACAACCAGCATCAGGCCTACAGAGAACACTGCGCCAAACAGGAACTGTCCACCTGATGTGCCGGCCGCTTCCATAGAGCCTATCTTGGTAGCAAGGTTAGCTCCAAATCCAATGTATGCACCGGCTAAAATACCCATAACAATCATTTTCATAATAGGCATTTCACATTTTGCTTTTCCAGCATTGGCTGTTGCTGCTGCAATTTCTGCAGGAGTTAAGAAATTCATGCTCTTGTTCACTCTCCTTTTTCGTCATTGCATTACCTAATAAAAAAGTCTTAGCCCCTCCTCCCTGTATTAAGGTAAAAGCCTAAACCATAGCAAGTAACCGTACATAATCCCGGACTTTCTAATTCTAATGTCCGGGAATATATAAGAATATATATTGAACTCCAAGGAATATTGGGTACCTTAAAAAAGCACACAACTATTTCCCAAGCCACATTAGTAAATAAATTACCCCTATCGATTAGGGAAACGGGGATTTTGCCTTGGAATTCATTTATAAAAGAATATTTTAATCAAGGGAACAGATTATCCTCACAGATTATCCTCATTGAGCTAAAGATAGGGTTTAAATGCATGATGTTATGATACAATTAGGCTAAGATTAAAACATTTTATCCTGTGATAATCTATTTAACGTCAAAATCTGCCCTCTCGGAAAGTAATTTCTACATCAAAAGGTGAATACCTGCGAAAGTTGTTAATCTATGCTTTTCTGTTATGGTTTTCATAACTTATTATTATAGTATGGAGGTGCATATGGTGAATTCTTCTTTACCCAAAATTGACCGGGATGTCTTGATGCAAGGTATTGTGGAAGGTATTACCAAGTTTGAAAGTGAGTTTCCCCTGGAGAATTTTAGAAAGGGAGACTACAAGCAGCATCCTATCATAACTCTGCTTACCTGCTCGGATTCCCGCATGCCGGTAAATGTTTTCGGCAGCATTTTTAACCGTATTTTCTCTGTGGAAAATATCGGTAACCAGTTCCGTAGCAGTGAAGGCTCGGTACTTTACGGGTTGCTTCATCTGCATACTCCCCTGATGATTGTAGCTGGTCACACGGATTGCGGAGCTATTGCAGCGGCGGAATCTAATTTTGTCAATGAGCCCATGGGAATCCGTAATGAACTTTCTATAGTTAAAGATTCACTTGATACGGCACGCCGCCTCTACAACGTCAGTAATGATGAGTCCGACCTCAAGTATACCCTGATGTCCGAGGTTAATGTGGATATGCAGGTAAATTATTTGCTGGCAAATCCCGAGGTAAGTGAACTGGTTAAGGATAAGGAATTGTTAATAATAGGAGTAATGGTCGATCTGCATAATCATTATGGAGAAGGCTACGGCCGGACTTATACCATTAATATCAATGGGGAAAGAGATACCGGCAAGTTGAAGTATGATAAGGAACTGGGCCTTATGGCCGAACGGGCGAAGAGGCTGAGTTAGTAGGTGCTAATAACAAAGTTGTCTTGTAAGTAAACTCGAATTTATAGCTTGATTGGCTGTTTAGAGTGAGGAGTAAGGGGTTAGGGTTAGGGTTAGGATACTTTCCTTAACTCTATAGGCAGACACATGGGTTAAGTGCCCCTACAACTCCTCACTATGTCTTTTTTGGCTTAGCCGATGGATTATGCCATCGAGGATGTCGCTTTCGCTGATGGTTATCTGCTGTCGTTTCAGGGTGTCCATTATAAGTAAAACAATCATGGCTCCGGCAGGGATAATGTCGGCTCTTTCTGGTTGCAGACCCGGAAGACGGCAGCGGACATTAAGAGGCATGAGCTCCAGCATATTATAAAGGTCGGCTACTTCTCCCCGGCTTAAAATCTGACCATGTACCTGCTGTGGGTCATATATCTCCATAGACAGTTTCATTGCGACCAGAGTTGTAGCAGTTCCACCAACAAATACCAGAGGGTAGTCTTTTAATTTTAATTGATAGTTTTCTAATGGGCTTAGGATGTTTTTTGCCTCTACCGTTGATAGATGAGCTTCAGTAACCCTAACCGCACCCAATGGTAAAGAGAGCGAGAATAGTTCTTCGCCATCTTCTATCCGGAATTCACAGCTTCCTCCTCCCAGATCTATCACCAGAGGGGAGGAAAGGTTTAGTCCTTCTTTTACTCCCAGGTAACTTAACTGGGCTTCCTCTTCTCCACTAATAACTTCAAGGGTACAGCCACAGTTTTCTTTTACCAGGTTTACGAATTCTTCCCGATTAAGCGCATCACGCATAGCGCTGGTAGCAATCATGCGAAATTCTTTTATACCCAGTCGTTGAATTAAATTCAGGTAGTCATGAATGCAATCTAAGGTTCTTGCCATAGCTGCTGAATTTATTTTTTTGCTAGCGTTTACCCCTTCTCCCAGGCGGGTGCTTTGTAATTCCCGGAATACGGTTTGTAATTTCCCTTGATTCACATCTGCGACCAATAAGCGACAGGAATTACTACCGACATCAATAGCTGCATATCTCATTATTTCATCTCCAAACCAAAAAGCACTTCCGTAGAAGTGCTTTTATCACCTGTATTTATACGAAACGATTACGCTTTTTTGGTTCCATACGGTTTTTGAGGGGCTGCATCCTTTCATCGCTTTCCTTTAAAAACCTGGCAATTTTGTCATCCAAACTAAGTTCATTCAGTGGAGGTTTATTAGCCTGGGAGTTACCTTTGTACCTATCGGTACTGCGCCCCCGGGCAGGAGGCCTAACCTGTTTGTTCTCCTTTACTACAGCCTGTTTAATCGATAAACCAATTTTTTTACCATCAACATTAAGGACCTTTACCTTGACATTGTCACCTTCCTGGATGAAATCTTTGACATCCTTTACATAAGTGTCAGCGATTTCGGAAATATGGACTAATCCTACTGCTCCGCCGGGTAATTCAATAAAAGCTCCGAATTTGGTTATACCCTGCACTTTGCCTTCCACTAATTCACCAGGTACGATATTTTTTTGTTCAATAGGCATAGAAAATGATGTCCCCCTCAATATAATGCTACTGTTAATTCTATTCAATGCCGGATGAGTAGTCAACATCAACCTGATTAATGTTAACTGAATATTAATTTTAATTTTAATTTTTAAGAGAATGTAATCCGATAATCAGCAACGATAAACTCTCATTAATCTAAGTGCAGATTGGGCTCAGTTCCGGATTATCTAGTAGATTAATCCCACGTAAGTAATGTGGACAGAATTACGGTAATACTTCAACTACCCGGGTTTCCCCCTTTTTAACCATCCCTAGTTGTTCGCGGGCTATTTTTTCCACCATTGCAGGTGAATTAGCCTGTTTAAGCTCCTGTTCCAGTTCCTGTCTGGTTTTTTCCAGTTCTACTTTTTGGGTTTCCAATTGTTCTATCTGTTGATTTAAATCCCATAACATTTTTATCCGCGGGGCTACCGGTATTAACAGAAAGACTACCAAAACACCGGCTAGTATCATTTTCAGCCGAGACTTTTTATTATTCTTCTTCATCGTAGTCCTCCTCACTGTGCAGACCTAGCACATCTCCAGGAAGTATGATAACTACTTCATAACCTTTCGAGCGGGCACGGTTATACAGGGTAGCAACGGTACTGGCAGCAATCTTAAGATTTTTGCTTATTTCGTCCGTACTTTTACCCATCTCTTTTAAAACTACTACTTGTCTTTCTCGAAAGCTAAGTTTTTCTGCTCCCCGGATTTCAATATGCATAAGTTAAACAACTCTATCCACATTTTTTCCACAAACTGTGGACAATTTTAGTATGATTATCTTCGGGATAGGGTTGAGAAAATCCTTCTTTAAGTCAATTATTTTTTAATGTTCTGAATCTGCAGGTGGGTCTTTGGGACGAGGTTTTAGTTTTACCAGGATTTTTTTAAACCATAACATTGCTTTTTTTATACCTTGGACAAAAGTGCTACAAATAGTGACTGTTGCCCTGACCAGCCGGGATATAGGTGCATCCAGACGGGACGCAAACCGGCGATAATATATTAAGATTCCCAAAACTAGCGCTATTAAAACATAGATTCGCATTTCTCCCTGATTAATAAAAAGCATACCCAAGAATACCAGGGCTATAATAATTATCCACAGGGAAAAATCCAAGAAGTATAACACATGGCGAGATACCCGGGCAGCTCTGATAAGTTCCTGGTAGAAATGAAAAATGGTCCCGGTAAGCAAACCGAGTACCAGGGTTAATACAAAGGCTTCTATTTGGCCCAGCAAACCGGTCAAACCAGCCCCCCCTTTATATGAAATAGGCATAATAACCGGGTTTCTAGTAATAACGCCATATTTAAATGTTGATTGGTTGTTTAGAGTGAGGAGTAAGGGGTAAGGGGCAAGGACTTTTCCCCTACTATAAGATCCTCGCTCTTATCACGGCATTACAGCTTTAATAGAAAATGGGCGTAACCAGGTTTTTAGCAATATCACCGGATTTAGATCTTAATTGGTCGCTTAGAGTGAGGGGTGAGGATACTTCCCTTACTCTACGGTCCTCGCTCTTAACCATATGGCATTTTTCATGCCTGGTTTTGTGTGCTTTCATTCGAAAGAGCAAAAACCATTAATCTAACTAATGATTGGGCTAAGTGTCAGGTATGTCTTTTAGGAATGGTCCAATTTATTTTAACAGGCGGTTTAATATGTTTTTACTTTTGGCCTTTATATCAGTTCCCTGAGCTTTGTATTCTACGCTATTAAAATTACCCTCCAGAGCTACCTTACCTTCCTCCAGGTTTAACATGCTGACATGAAGTCCCTGTCCCAGTATGCACAGATATCCCAATTCCGTTTCCACAACTATTTCATCCTCATCAAAAGTATTAACGTTTTTTACTCCACTAAGCTGCATGTTATTACGATTTACCAGGGTTAAGGAATGATCCCCCATTATATTTCGCCTCCTCTTTTTATTCCAGGTGAAAATACCAGTTGTCTATAAAGAATATGCAGGCGACCCTGTGGTTTATGAATTTTTTATAATAGACACAGGTTTAATGGATAACACTTAACGCATTAGCTGAAAAATAAAAAGGGGACTGTTCTAAACAGTCCCCCTGTTGGATTTACTATTCAACAATTCGGTATAAGTTTTTGGCCTCCGTTGCCTTGACGTTGTCCTTGATGTCCAGTACTTCAAAGGTGGTGCTTTTATCTCCTATCTGAAGAATAATAATATCACCTTTTTTTACTTCACTGGAGGGTTTGGCTACTCTTCCATTAAGCAAAACCCTTTCATTAGCGGCAAAATCGCGGGCAACGGTACGCCTTTTTATAATGCGTGATACTTTAAGGAATTTGTCCAGGCGCATTTTAACTTACGGCATCTTTTAAAGCTTTACCTGCCTTGAAAGCAGGAACCCTGGTAGCCGGAATATTAATTACAGCTCCAGTTTGAGGATTTCTTCCTTTCCTGGCCTGTCGGTCTCTGGTTTCAAATGTACCGAAGCCAATGAGCTGTACTTTGTCTCCGCCTTTTAATGCATCTTCAACTACTGCAAAAAAAGCATTGATTATCTGCTCCGCATCCTTTTTGGTCATACCGGCTTTTGAGGCAACATGGGTAACTAAATCAGTCTTATTCAAGAATGCATCCCTCCTTATAAGTGGTATTAACTGGTTATTCGCTGTTTACCGGGATTATCCTTCTTTTCCAGAGAAAAAGATATAAAATAATCGATAGTTCACTGGAATTATAGTTCCTTAGTCTTAGATTCATCCCATAAAACGTCCATTTCCTCTAGGTCAAGGTCAGCAAAATCTTTCCCTGCTTGCTTAATTTTATCTTCTATGTAGTTAAAACGTCTGGTAAATTTATCATTACAAGCTTGCAAGGCCTGTTCTGGCTCAATATTTTTCAGGCGAGCAACATTAACCAGAGCAAAAAAGATATCTCCCCATTCTTCCAGTACCTCAGCCTCATTTTCAGCCCGGCTCAATTCTTCTATTTCTTCCCTAACTTTCTCCAATGCTCCATTGACATTAGGCCAGTCAAATCCCACCCGGGCAGCTTTTTCCTGGATTTTTTCGGCTCGCATCAGTGCCGGCAGGATTTTGGGGATTCCACCCAGGAGATATTGCTGACCTTCCCGGCGTTTAAAACCATCCCAAACTTCCATTACTTCATCGCCGGTCTGCAATTGTTTTGCATCTCCAAAGACATGAGGGTGACGTAGAACCATTTTGCGGCTAACGGTATGGGAGACATCAGAGAAGTCAAAGTGTCCTTCCCGCTGGGCTAGAGCAGCATGAAAGACTACCTGCAACAATAGATCTCCCAGTTCCTCCCGGAGTTTTTCCATATCATTTTCGTTTATAGCTTCAATGACTTCGTAGCTTTCCTCAATCAAATAGCGTATCAGGGATTCATGGGTCTGTTCCCGATCCCAGGGACAGCCCTGTGGACTTAACAGCCTGTCCATCACCTCAACAAGCTCATCTATCGCCGTACTCATTATCTGCTCCTCCTATTTTTGTCATAATTATAGAAATAGACGCAAATCATGTTAATTATATCTTAACTTAGAGTAAGGGGTTAGGGGCTAGGGGAGCAGAACTCCTGCGGTTTCCTGGTATTGTAGGGGCTTAACCCATGTGTCTGCCCACCGGGGTACCTTCTTACCCCTGACTCCTTACTCTATACAATTAATAAAATACAAATTTCAAAGTTATTCACAAGACAACTTCATTAATACCGCCTATCTTCCTATCAGCCTCTTCACCATATCCCAATCCAGTTCTTTTAGCATAAGTAGCAGTATCCCATATATGCCCATGCCAGCGGTTATAGCCAGCAGGGTAGCGATGTGGGAATGGATATCAGCACCTACCAGGCCCTGGAAAATAAATTTAACTCCCAGGGTCATGACAACTGTTACCAAAGCTATTTTAACCATCCTCTTGCCTTCGTAAACTACCCCGGTTAGTTTCTGCAGATAAATCATATTTAGCATAGAACCTATCAAGAAAGCAGTTACGGTGCCTATGGCTGCACCCTGAATATTTAACGTGGGTACACTGGTAAGGGTATAGTTTAGAATAACTTTAATAATACCGGTAATAATCAAGTTGCGCATGGCTATCTCTGGATGTCCAATACCCTGTAGTCCTGCACTGGATAGCTGGAAAGCGGCCAGGACAATACAGGAAAAAGCCAGTGGTTCCAGAGGTAGACCTGCTTCCGGAGTAGCATAAAGCAGGTCGCAAATGGGAAAGGCCAGGATATACAAACCGGCTGCACAGGGAAAGGATATGAGCATACCGGCACGAAACGCATTATTTATACGGGAATTCAGTAATCTGCTCTCCTTAACGGCCAGAGCTTCGGAGACTGCCGGTACCAGGCTGGTGGCAATGGAAATGGTAAAAATAGTAGGTAAACCAATGAGTACGGCTGCCATTCCGGCCAATTGCCCATACAGGGCAGTAGCCTGCGAGGTAGTATAGCTAATGGCCATTAACCGTCCTGGAACTATTACCGCATCCAGCATCTGTACCAGGGGCAGTACTACTGCGCCAAAAGAAACGGGTATTGCCAGGGTAATCATTTCCCGGGCTAATTTCATAGAGGAATCTCCAGAATACTGGAGGACCCGACCCTGGGTTTTGCTTTTTGATCGGAAACTTAAATAGTATATACCCAGCACAATCAGGCCGACTATTCCGCCTACTACTGCACCGAAGGTAGCCCCGGCGGCTGAGTATTCTAGGCCTCGGGGAAATAAGAGAAATGCCAGAATTAAAACTGCAGTTACCCGGAAAAGCTGTTCTAATACCTGGGATACAGCAGTAGGAATCATAGTCTGATGACCCTGAAAATATCCCCTGAATACTGACATCAACCCGGCAAAAAAGATAGCTGGAGCAACTGCCAGAATAGGATAGTAGGCCCGTGGTTCTTCTAATACATTATTAGCTATAAAATGGGCGGATTGCATTACCAGGAGAGTCAAAATAATACCGAAAATAAATAATATCAGTAATGAAACCCGAAATATCTTGCGGCTATCGCCACTATAACCCTCGGTTTCTTTGCGAGAAACTAGTACGGAAATAGCTACCGGTACCCCGGCTGTGGCCAAGGCCAAAATAGTAGTATAGATAGGGTAAGCCATCTGGTATAGACCCATTCCCTCGCCACCCAAAAGCCGGGCCAGGGGAATACGGTAAATTGCACCTAAAAGCTTGCTAATAGCCCCGGCAATGCTCAATACCAGGGCACCCCGGAGAAAATTTTTCTTATTCTCCAAACTTAGATCCTCCCCAAATTCTCGTGAGGTTATTATAGCATAAAAAAGAGCGATCCTATTCTAAATAAGACCGCTCGTATACTGCTACAATTACTGTTCCATCTGTTTGGCCAGGAAACCGGCAGCCGTTTCTGCCAGTTTAACCTCCATATCGCCCAGCTTAACTCCTGTATCTTTGGTTACGATTATCACAGCTCCAATAGGGTCACCCTGAGTAATAATAGGTGCAATTACTTGAGATTTTATGGTGTACTCCCGGTCATCATTCTGAATTACGTGTACATTTTCATCATCAGCTACTTGCAGGTCGTTCATAATCAGGGTGGTTCTTTCCTCCAGGGCTCGTTCCACTGCGTTACCGATAGCCTTGCTCAAAAACTCCCTTTTGTTAGCGCCTGCTACTGCTATAATAACATCCCGGTCAGCTATCATAGAAATATGACCGATAGTTTCGTGCAGTGAGTCCGCATATTCTTTAGCAAAATCCCCCAATTCTCCGATGGGAGAATATTTCTTTAAAATAACTTCACCTTCACGATCAACAAAGATTTCCAGAGGGTCACCCTCACGAATGCGTAGAGTTCTGCGTATTTCCTTGGGAATTACAACTCTCCCCAGGTCGTCAATGCGGCGAACAATTCCTGTTGCTTTCAATTTACATTTATCCCTCCTTTTTTAAAAACTTGAAAATGATGTTTTCTTTCTCAGTGATAGTATATAACTCAAAATACCCTTTTATTCACTTTTTACCATCAAACTGTGAAAATTTTTAACCTCCCCTAAAATTAGGTACTTCACTTCCTTTCTAATCCATTTACAATAATATTGCCCTTTCTGCTCAGAAAAATTCCCGCTTACTGGTAGTATAACCATGAAACTAAAAATCTAAAAAGAATGCAGATTTAAACCTAATAACTTTACATAGTTTCTTAGTCCTGCTTAATATATTTATCTTTTTTGGGGAAAGACTAGAATTAGAAAAAACACGTAGATAACGGATTTTCTTAGTAAATAAAATTGAACTTATAAATTGAGCAATTGTCTAGAGTGAGGGGCGAGGGGTAAGGAGTGAAGATACATATATGAAAAAAATTAACGCATTTCAACTATATTGTATGCTATTGGTGATGATCATGCCTGTAAATTTCCTTATCATTCCAAAAGTTTTGACCTCATACTTGGGAAATAACGCCTGGTTAGCAATAATTACTTCCCTTGTACCAGGTACCCTAATAATATACATTTATTACTCCATAATTAAGAAAAGTTTGCAGCCGTTTCCCCTGTTATTAGAGGAACATCTGGGAAGAATACCCGGAAAAACGCTTGGTTTTATATATGTTTTCTTTTTTATATTGACCAGCAGTTTTACATTACGTATTTTTGTAGAATTCATTGAAAGCAATGTTCTTCCCGGAACTCCAATTAGTATTTTTATCGGGGTAATGCTAATAACCGCTTTTACTGGGATAAAATCTGGCCTTGTTAGCATGGCACGCATGGCTGAACTGATAACTTATGTCGGTGTACCGTTTACCTTTTTAATGATGGCCTTGACCCTTACTCATAATCCTGATTTTGGGAACCTTAAGCCTTTTGCCTATATGAGCTATAAAGCATTTGCCGACGCCCTAGCTTTTGCTACTATGCCGCTATTAAACATGCTTCCAGTTCTGACCCTGTTCCATTATTTCCAGCGGGAGAACAGCTTTAAACCTATGTTTCAAGTATTGCTAAGCTATATAGTGCTTGTGGGCTTAATAACTATAAGTACGGTTGTGGCTTTAGGGGGTCAAAACTCCAGTCTTTTTACTTTTCCTGCATTTGTAGCTATCCGCCTGGTAAGTATCGGGGACTTTATCCAGAATATTGATATTGTTTTTATTGGAATTTGGATAATGGGAATATTCGGAGTTTTGAGTATCTGGTGGTTTATGGCCTGCTATACCATCCAGCAGGTTTTCAATCTTCATGATTATCGTTTCCTGGCTGCACCTACAGCACTGATTATTGGCGTCACATCTATCCTGCTCAGTCCCAACATCCTGGAACTTAATTTATTGGCGAAGGGGGTTTTACCAGCAGTCTACTACTTCTTCCTGCTTTTTATCCCTTTAGTAGTGTTTGTAATAACTCTCTTTAAAGCCCCGGTACAACATCAGCCCGAATACCCGGGAAGTGAAAATCCTGTATCAACAGCGGAATAGCTATTATCTTCAGTTAGGTTAATGTTAATTAGTTATTTCTTAGTGCCGGGAGGCTGGTAGAGTCAGGCAGTATCCTTACCTTTACTCCTCTTACTCCTTCCCCCTGACCCCTTACCCCTCACTCTAGACAATTAGTCAAGCTCTCAATCGAAGTTATTTATAAGACAACTTTGTTATCAGCACCTATTTTCGAATTAATCGCATAATAGTTATATTTACGTTCAAACTATTTAGGTAAGAATACACAGTCCAGAGGAGATGTTTATGCGCTACCTACAGAATAAGAAGAATAACCTCCCTGCTAATAATACAGAGGAAATTATATCTCATCCCCTGGAAACTGATATCGAAGCTAACCAGGCTAAACTGGAAGCCTTACTGGAGCACTGCTCCGATGCAGTTTTCCGGGAGTTTGTAATAGGTAAGCAGCCCCCGATTCGCTGCCTACTGCTGTATTTTGATGGCCTGGTGCAGCGCAAAATGCTGGACGATAACATTATCAAGTCTCTGCTGTTGGATGTACAAATGACCGATAATCCCAAAAGCGAGTTTGAGCAGGGTGACCTGCTTACAGCGGTAGAACAGAACATAATAAATGTAGCCGAACTGAAAAGGATAGCGACTTTACAAGAGGTTATTCGTCATATAAGTTCGGGCGATACTGTTCTGTTGATTGATGGCTGCAGCCAGGCTTTGGTGGCTGGGACTCGGGGTTGGGAGTCCCGCAGTATTAATACCCCGGAAAATGAACTGGTAATCTACGGACCTAAGGAAGGTTTTATCGAAAATTTACGTTCTAACACGGCTCTAATTCGTCGGCGCCTAAAATCCAGCAACTTTAAAATCGAGAGCATGGTTATAGGAAAAATTACTCAGACTGATGTGGTTTTATGCTATATCGATAATATTGCTCCCCCTCAGCTGGTTGATGAAGTTCGTAAACGTTTACAAATGATTGACATTGATGCCGTGCTGGATAGTAATTATATTCAAGAATTAATTATGGAGCATAAGTCCACTATCTTTTCCCAGGCAGAACAGACGGAAAAACCAGATCGAGCTGCTGCTCACCTGCTGGAAGGAAGAATCTGTATTCTAGTAGATGGTAGCCCTATGGCTCTGGTGCTTCCAGTGACCTTTCCCCGTTATTGGATTTCACCTGAGGATTACTATATCCACTATATACCAGCCTCTCTATTCCGTATAGGCCGTTTCCTGGCCTTCCTGGTGGCTCTGACCCTACCTTCGGTATATGTGGCAGTCATCAGCTATCATCAGGAGATGGTTCCTACTGCCCTGTACTTAACTATCGCCGCTTCCCGACAAGGAATACCCTTTCCTTCTTTTGTCGAGGCTCTTTTGCTGGAGTTAACTTTTGAAATGCTGCGCGAGGCTGGTCTGCGCTTACCCCGAGCAGTAGGCCCGGCAGTTAGTATAGTAGGGGCATTGATAATAGGTGATGCGGCAGTACGCGCCGGCCTGGTTTCCACCCCTATGGTTGTGGTAGTAGCCTTTACCGGTATCGCTTCTTTCGTCACCCCCAGTTATAATGCCGGCATTATTGTACGTACCGCCCGCTTTGCTTTTCTAGCAGCAGCAGCCTTATTAGGATTTTTAGGCATAATGATAGTATTTATTATTATGTTAATCCGCATGGCTTCCTTGTCCTCTTTCGGTATGCCCTATCTCTCCCCTATAGCCCCTCTGAATACGCGGGAGCTTACTGATGTGATATTACGCCGTCCATGGTTTAAAATGCGGGAACGCCCTTACCAGGAAGGAATGAAAAATCAGGTACGCCAGAATATAGCCGGAAAGGAGTAAGAGAATTAGATGAAACGACACCTATTTTCGCTTTTGCTAATTTTACTACTGCTTTTGGCTGGCTGTCAGAGCCGGGAGGTCAATAATACAACCTCCGTTTTGGGCTTGGGGGTCGATTGGAAAAGTAATCAAATTGAGACTAGTGTACAAATGACCAAGCCGATACCTCCAGAGCAATCCGGGCAGCAAACTCCATTTGTTACCGTTTCCACCAGGGGCGCCACTCTCAGCGAGGCTGCCCGCAAAATCTTCCTTTCTATCCCCCGCCAAACTATTTGGGCTCATTCCAGTACTTTGTTCCTGGGCGAAAAGCTGGTACAGCGGGACCTGGGCTTAATAATGGATCTCCTTACCCGTAATGTTGAAGTGCGTAAAAGTTCACTGGTATTTATTACTCAAGGTTTTAGCACCAAGGAGATTATGCAATCACAAACTCCGCTGGAAGCATATTCCTGCCTGGGGATAAGGGATCTGCTCCAGGCCCAGGAAAAACAAGTGGGTATATATGTTCCGATGAAATTGGGTGAATTCATTTACCGCTTAAGTACCCCCGGAATTGATCCCCTGGTTCCGCAGGTCACTCTGGAAAAGCAGGGGGATAAAATAATTCCTACCCTGAAGGGTAGTGCAGCTTTCCGGGGACGAAAAATGGTGGGTAGCCTGAATGAAGATGAGACCCGGGGCTACCGCTGGATACAGCCCCAAACCATACAGGGGGGAATCTTTATTATTCCCTCTCCTATCGATCCGCAGAAAAAGGTAACCCTAGAGTTAATCCGTTCCCGGTCTAAAACCAGAGCTACGGTTGTAGACCAGAAGATTAAGATACAGATTGAAATACAGGCTGAAGGTAATTTTTATGAGCAGAACTCAACCGGTGCAGTATTAACCCCGGAAAATATAAAAATAATGGAGGAGCTGGCCAGCAGGGAAATTAGCCGTCAGTGTAATGCCAGTATAGCCCGGGCTCAGTCTCTAGGTAGTGATATTTTCGGCTGGGGCCGGCAGGTGGAAGCGACTTTCCCGGAAACCTGGATGCAGGTAACATCCCAGTGGAATGAGGTGTTCTCAGAGGTGGAGGCGGATGTACAGGTAAAGTTCTCCATCCGCCGGACTTATCTTACCGACAGGTCCTTTGTTTTTAGGTAGGGAATAGACACGGGGAGTGGACACAGATAACACAGGATCTATAAGGATTAACACGGATTTTTATTATAATTTTTAAGGAAAACTAAAGCTCCTGCTACAAATGTAAGAAACGAAATAACTAGATAACTTCCTAACTTCCGTAAGAGGAAACTTTAGTTTCCCCCATTCGTCATGTGTGGTTGCCCGTGTACCCTTTAGGGTACGACCTCCGGCCATGGGGGATAACCTGATTAGGTATGAGGAGGTGCTGGTAATGTTGGCGATTTTGATATTGATATTTATTGTAATTGTAGCTCTGGAAGTACCGGCTCTGGTACGCCAGCGGCATTACCGGGGTCTGCTGGTGTTTACAGGTTTTTATATAGTGGGGGTTTATCTGGGACTGGCCCAGTATTATGGATGGGTAATATATAACCCATTCACAATTATCTTAAGCAAACTAAGCCATTTACCCCTTAAACCGATTACCATTCTGGTGGGGTGTGGCTGTGGTTAAGCGTCTAACTGCAATTATTATCATTTTTGCTATACTTGTAAGCTGTTGTGGTTGCTGGAATCTGGTGGAAATAAATAATACTGCTATAGTAGCCGGCCTGGGAGCAGATTTGCAAGAAAACGGTCAAATGCATTTTGCCGTACAGTTAGAAACAGCTTCTACCAAAAGAGAAGGGGCGGTTAAAATTAAGAACCTGGTATTGACCTCAGATGGCCGAACCATTACTGAAGCCGCCCGCAATATTACCCTTTACCTGCCCCGTATCCCACTATGGCCTCATGCCAGCACCCTGGTTATTGGAGAAAATCTGGCCCGTAATGATATGGCTCTCATCGCCGATTTTTTCATGCGTAACCGTAATGTCCGTATGGATTCCGACATGCTTATAGCCCATAACCTGCCCCTGGAAGAACTTTTTTCCGTAAATGATCCCTTAACCGGGTGTTCTTTACGCTGTATGGAGCAACTGCTGCGCTTTCAAGAAACTTCTCTGGGGATTTATGTCCCGGTTTCCATTGCCGAATTCTTTTTCAAACTGGCTACTCCGGGCGTAGACCCGGTTTTACCTATCGTGACTGTAACTGCAATTGATGGGGGACAAGACCTAAAACTGCAGGGAACTGCGGTGTTTAGAGACCGCCGCATGGTGGGTTTTTTAAATGAAAAGGAGAGCCGGGGTTATCGCTGGCTTAATCCGGGAAAAAAGATGGGAGGGTTACTGGGAGTGGAAATGCCCGGAGGAAAGGGAAGAGTAGTATTCGAAGTGGTTAATTTTAAGACTAAACAGACACCCCGCCTGCAGGATGGCTCTCTGGTAATGGATATACAAATTGAGACAGCCGTTAATTTCTATGAACAAACAGGTACTGCTGAACTGGTGGGAATAGAACAAAGATCAAATCTGGAGTCTGTTGCTGCCCGCCAAATAAAACAGGAAATTCAAGCCTGTATCGATAAATCACAGAGCTTAAATAGCGATATCCTGGGCTGGGGGCGAACCTTATATCGTCATTATCCTGCAGAATGGGAGAAATTACAGTACCACTGGTCGGAATTATACCCGCAAACCAGAGCTAATATTAAAGTAAATTGCCTGGTAGACCGAACCTACATCGGTACTCGTTCATTCGAATTTAAATAAGCGTCAAGGACCGGCTGTTTTTATGGAGGAAACAGTATTGATTGGATTAATGATAGTTTTTCTACTTTTGATAATCATAGTGGAAGGACCGGGAATTGTTAAAAGAAGGGAATGGAAGGAAATATTTGTTATATCGTTTTTTTCCCTTCTGGCATTGCTCTATGGACTGGATTATGCATTACGTTCTTATTTATTGCCTGATCCAAAGTCTTTAATTTATATGCTACTCCCTTTAGCCGAGCAGGTTATGGCCTTTTTTAACCTTACCCACTAATAGGAAATAAGGCGTTAATGATATGGTTGTTGAGCAATAAATCCGAGGTTAAAACTTGACTGGTGTCTAGAGTGAGGGGCGAGGGGCGAGGGGTAAGGGGCGAGGAGCGAGGGGCGAGGGGTAAGTGCCAGGCGGATATGACGGGCGAATGTGGCTTAAAGGAGATGTTTATTGGTGGATAATTCGAGTTTATCGGAAAGGCAGTTGGCCTTTCTGCTATTTATGACCCTGATGGGCAATGCCCTCATCCTGGCTCC
>DIRQ01000111.1:0-1828 GCA_002424365.1 Syntrophomonas sp. UBA5432
GGAGATGGATGATTTTGACCAGCTTCGGGTTATGCTGCTGCCGGATCATCGCACCCCTATCTCTATACGCACCCATAGCAGTGAACCGGTTCCCTTCCTCATCTATGATAAAAACTGTCCGGTGACAGATGGGGTGGGTAAATACGATGAAGAATCAGCTCTTAAAGGCCCGTTTGTAGCTGAGGGATGCAGTCTGATGGATCGTTTTATCCGGGGGGAATAGACATAAATAGACGCGGCAACCTTAATTGTGACACCCGTAGGGTGAAACATCAGTGGTACCCGGAGGGTGATAACGCTGGTTTACCCTCTCCGTGTCTATTCTCTATATGTATTAAGTCTATCCCTCCACTAGTGGATAGGAGCCATCTTCCTGGTGAACCTCTCTACCGGTTACAGGCGGATTGAATACGCAGACCATATGCATATCCGATTTAGCCCGCAGCTTATGCTTTTCATGACCATTGAGGGCATAAAGCGTACCTTTTTTGATGGGATAAACATCATTGCTATCAATAACCTCTATCTCACCATTACCCTGAATGCAGTAAACCGCCTCTACATGATTTTTGTACCAGATATAAGTCTCCGTACCAGCTTTAATAATGGTGTGGTGCATAGAGAAGCCCATACCATCCTTTTTCAGGAGAAGCCGGTAGCTTCTCCAGGTATCCGTATCAATATCACTTTCGCTGCCAATAATGTCATCCAACTGTTTTACAATCATGAAACGAGGTCTCCTCTCTTAAAAAAATCTGAGCAAATCTACTTTTATCATTACAATTTATCCCGAAGCCCGCAGGCACTTCTGGGTAGAGGTGTTTTTCCTTTTGGAATTAATATATGACTGCACCTTAATGTCTTCAATACTATTTTTAAATATGTTTAAACCTTCCTGCAGACCGGCCCCATCTATAGTCAAAGGCGGCATAATTTTAACGACTTCGTCACTGGCACCTGATGTTTCCATAATTAAACCCCGATTAAAGGCGGTGGAACAGATTTTTTCTGCCAAGCCATCAACCCCGCAGGCTATGCCCTGCATAAAGCCCCTGCCCCGGACTTCACCCTTAATTTCCGGGTGCTTTTTAACTACATCTACCAGGAACTTACGTATATCTTTTTCCATATTTCCCACTTGTTCGGATAGAGTATCTTCTTTCCAATAATTCAGAGACTCGATGGCGCTTATAAAGGCCAGGTTATGCCCCCGGAAGGTACCGTTATGTTCTCCTGCCGACCAGATATCAAATTCCGGTTTAATCAGGGTAATTGCCATGGGAAGGCCATAACCGCTGATTGATTTGGACAGGCAGACAATATCCGGGCTAATACCTGCCGACTCAAAGCTAAAGAAGGTTCCAGTACGGCCGCAGCCGGCCTGGATATCGTCAACAATCAGGAGAATATCTTTTTCCTGGCAGAGAGCTTCTATACGTCTCAGCCATTCAAAACAGGCTACGTTCAACCCGCCTTCTCCCTGCAGTGTTTCCAGAATGATAGCTGCCGGCAAGGAAACACCACTGGAACTATCGTCAAGATACTTACGGATGTAATCAACTGTGTCCACATTTTCGCCCAGATATCCATCATAGGGCATAAAAACTGCATTACCCAGGGGAATACCTGCCCCCTGGCGTTTTTTGGTATTACCGGTTATAGACAGAGAACCCATAGTCATGCCGTGAAAAGCATTGGTAAAGCACATAATACTGTCTCTACCGGTAACCTTGCGGGCTAGTTTCAATGCACTTTCTACCGCATTAGTACCGGTAGGACCAGTAAACATTATCTTGTATTCCATTTTCCGTGGTTTCAGGATAACTTC
>DIRQ01000111.1:2120-3561 GCA_002424365.1 Syntrophomonas sp. UBA5432
GCCCCCGCCCCAGAGAAAAAGTCTATATATTCCTTGTTCTTATCATCCCTGAGCCGGTAACCGCTGGCCTGGGTGAAAACTGTTGGGAAACTGCGGCAGTAACTTCGTACTTCAGATTCCAACTCATCAAAAATTCTCAAACTATTCACGAAAAACATTCTCCTTTCGTGTTCGTTTCGCTATATCAAGGGACCTATGCGCAGCATAATTTCTTCTTCGTGTTGTCCACCTGGAAATAGCCGGGAGGGGAAGCATTCATTTTCTACACAGGAGGTCTTAAGTTCATCGGCCAGCTGGTGGTACAGATTATATGCCGCTTTATTGGAGAGGTTAACTGTTATCTCCAAGTAACGGCTGGTGCTGCAAACCTCTCTTGTTAGCAGGTGCTTTAACATATTCATACCTAGCCGGCGACGCCGAAATGCTTCATCTACCGCTACCTGCCAGACAAAAATTACTTCCGGTTGCTTCGGGGGATGAAAAGCGGACACAAAGCCTACTATTTTACCCTCTACTTCAGCAACCACACAGGTATCACTAAAATATTTGCTCAGCAGCAGGTAGCTATAGGCTGAATTTAGATCCAGCACCCGGGTAGACTTTACCAGTTCCCAGATACCCCTTCCATCCTCTTCAGATGGAAACCTCAAGTTAATTTCAGGCGATAATAGGTTATTCTCTTTTATAGCTGATCACTCCCTGGTTCTGTTGTAATAATAAATAGAATTCCAAATAATCCGGTCTTTCTTCCAGTCCATCACTCCTTTGTTAAAGATATTCCTGGGAAAGAATATGGTCTGCGAAAGACCCGGGTCCAGTTTTTACTATTACTCAAAGTAGGGCAAAAAAATAAATGGCCAAAGGAAGAAGCCTTTGGCCATCAAAAAAACCATATATGACCCTGGTCTCCCTTTTACGCTTACGAGGTTAGCTGACGGGTTCGGGCCAGGGATAGCCCTACTGGAAAATCCAGATTCACCCCTATAGATAGATTGGGTCCCCCGCTCTCCGGTAAATTCAGAAGACTCAGCGATATGACAAGAGCATGTATTAAATTATTCCTTAACAACTACATATATTAATATATAATATATTACCCTGTTATCACAAACCTGATATACAATATGCAGCAGCCATATATACGGCTCTCCGGGTTAGGCAAAGGACTACCTACCTTTTTCAGGAAATTGTGCCGCTATACTGGCAAATCGCAAGTTTAGTTCAGGATCAGGTACTGTTTGTAAGATTGCTGTTATTTTGGTATTGCCCGGCTTCCCCCAACGTTTAGACCAGAAAAGAGTGTGCCGGAAAGTACCACTTCTTTCATTTCCGCGGCAGAGGTCACCGTATGGTGTCTTACTTTTCGTTTATCTAAATCCTTAATCCCTTCCGGTACAGCCATACCAGTTTCCACCGCTAGAGTTTCCAGCACTTCAAATTC
>DIRQ01000143.1:0-537 GCA_002424365.1 Syntrophomonas sp. UBA5432
GAACATGAATCCTGCGGTAAATGTGCACCCTGCCGGGAAGGAACGGCCCGTATGCATGAACTTATGGAAGCTGTTAATAGCGGCCAGGGGAGCCTGAAGGATATTGAACTGATGCAAAAACTGGGCAATGTAATGTCCATCGCCTGCCTCTGTGGACTGGGCCAGGCAGCACCAGCACCGATACTCACAACTATTAAACACTTTGGCACCGACTATAATGCCAAATTAATGTAGGAAAGAGCAAAAGGAGGGAATATAATGATTAACTTAACGATAGACGGAATCAAAGTATCCGTTCCCGAAGGCTCAACCATCCTGCAGGCAGCTAAAGAAGTCGGTGTGAAAATTCCTACACTTTGTTATCATCCCGACCAGGCAGTTAAAGCTAACTGTCGGATATGTGTATGTGAAGTTGAAGGAAACAGACTTCTTGCGGCCGCCTGTGCTCAGCCGGTAATGGAAGGAATGGTTGTTAAAACCCGTACCCCGAAAGTAATTGAAGCTAGAAAAACCATACTGGAACTAATTCTGGCCCAT
>DIRQ01000143.1:595-5697 GCA_002424365.1 Syntrophomonas sp. UBA5432
AGTTGAAGGAAACAGACTTCTTGCCGCCGCCTGTGCTCAGCCGGTAATGGAAGGAATGGTTGTTAAAACCCGTACCCCGAAAGTAATTGAAGCCAGAAAAACTATACTGGAACTAATTCTGGCCCATCATCCCCAGGACTGCTTGAACTGTATCCGTAATGGTAACTGTGAACTGCAGGACCTGGCCAATGAATATTTCATCCGCGACAACCCATTTACACTTAAGGTAAGAGGACTGAAAAAAGACTACTCTACCCCGTCGATATTCAGAGACCCTGATAAGTGCGTGCTCTGCCGCCGTTGTATAGATGCTTGCTCAGTAGTACAAAGTGTACATGCCCTGGGTCTGGAGAACCGGGGAGTTCATTCCATGGTCGTACCTACTATGGGAGGCGACTTGATAGATAGCCCCTGTGTCATGTGTGGCCAGTGTGTCCATGCCTGCCCAGTGGGAGCTATTGGCGAAGTAGAAGAAATCGACAAACTCCTGGCAGCCATTGCTGATCCTGATAAAGTAGTAGTAACCCAGATTGCACCTGCGGTTAGAACTGCTATCGGAGAAGAAGTTGGCATGAAGACCGGCGATATGTCTATGGAAGTCTTTGCCGCCGGCTTAAGACAGGTAGGATTTGACTATGTCTTGCACACTAACTTTACCGCTGACCTGACCATTTTGGAGGAAGGTAATGAACTCCTGCAGCGCCTAAAAGAAGGCGGAACCCTGCCCATGTTCACTTCCTGCAGCCCGGGTTGGATTAATTTCTGCGAGACTTACTATCCTGACCTGTTAGATAACCTGTCTACCTGTAAATCTCCCCAGCAGATGTTTGGCTCCCTGGTAAAAACCTATTGGGCAGATAAAATGGGTATTGACCCGGCCAAAATCTACTCGGTATCTATCATGCCTTGCACCGCTAAAAAGTTTGAGGCCTCCAGACCGGAGATGAACGACAGCGGCTACCGCGATGTTGACCTGGTGTTAACCACCAGAGAAATCGGCCGTTTGTTCCGTATGAGTGGAATCGACTTCGATAAACTGGCAGGTACCAATTTAGATTCCTGGATGGGAGCCTATACCGGCGCAGCAGTTATCTTCGGAGCATCCGGTGGTGTAATGGAAGCAGCCTTAAGAACCGTTTATGAAGTAGTAACCGGCAGGAATCTGAAAGATGTTAACTTCGAAGTAACTCGTGGTATTACTGGCATTAAGGAAGCCGAAGTAGACCTGGACGGCACGGTAGTAAAGGTGGCTATAGCCAACGGCCTCTCCAATGCCCGTAAACTGATGGACCAGGTAAGAGCAGGAGAATCCCCTTATCACTTTATTGAAATTATGGCCTGCCCCGGCGGTTGTATCGGCGGTGGCGGACAGCCTATTACCAAGGCTAACACCAAACGGGTAGAGCGCATTGATAGTATATATGTAGAAGATGAAAAATGCGCGATTAGGAAATCCCACGAGAATCCTGAGGTTAAGACCCTGTATGATGAGTTTCTGCATGAACCCCTGGGACATAAATCCCATGAGCTCCTGCATACTCATTACCATGCCAAAAACAAAAAATATTTATAAGGTTCATTAACTAACGTAACGGTTAGTTAATTGCATATCTCATTTACTCTCTTTTTATAGACCCTTAACCGGGTCTATTTTTTTACGTTGACACATGGGGTGGATATGTAACACCTGTAAGCTGTACAGAATAATATAGGGTAGACCATGGTAGTTTATCCACATTTAGCCACTTTTAATTCATGGTCAAATAATGAATATAGGAGGGTTTTTAATGTCTACCTACAAAATGAATTGTTCTCCCCCCCCACACCACCATCATCTAAATCAAACAATATTAGCCTGTGGGAGCGGAACCGGGGTCGTTTTACCTGATCATAGCGAATCCAGGTCCCAGTTGTTTAACCCCTACGTTGTTGCCAGTGTAGCTATAGACACCAGTATGCTGGTCCATCCAACCATAAAGATTGATTTCTCCAGCCTCATTACCTATAAAGAAGCAGATTCTTATCCCAGCGACCTGCGGCTTACTTTTCAGTTAACCAAGGTGAGTGAAAATGGAGCCAGAGTAGGCCTGGGCACCTGGAACTTTGAACGCTTTATTAAATTTTATGGTGGATTGTGTTCCAGCTTACAAGATGCTGGCGTAAACATTAATAACATCGGCTCTTATACTGATGTTCAATTTGTTGACTCTTTTGGTTTTACCTTCTGCGAATGCCAGGAGTGTCCGGGATGCCACACTTATGTAGTAGAAATTATCAATGCTGAAACCAAAAATGTTGACCATCCGGCAGTTAGCAATGGTGCCATTACCGCACTGGCTGTAGGACCCCTGGCGTACAATAATGATTAAAGAGCCAATTAATCCCCCTTAATAAGATTCATATCAAGAATCCCTGGAACTTATCAATATGTTCCAGGGATTTTTTAAAGACTGTATGGAAATTAACATTTCTCTTAATTTAGCATATATTTAACAAAAACAGATTTTATATTCTTGTTTTATACCTTACAAGGGAGGTGATATAATGTTACCCCTATACAGCCATACGCCAATTATTAAAATTCGCTCACCAAAATGCAAAATTGATTTAAGCAATCCCCCGGGTAGAGAAAATGAGTTTAATCTTGCTGATAATTTCAGTCACCCGGAATTTGTTGATGAAATGCGGTTGGAAGATATTAACTCTATTGATGAGCATCTTTTAGATTATCAAGAAGATACTCCCGATGGTTCTAATTTACAGGCGGAAGTTATCGAGGATTTCCCAGATAGTCTGGCTGAGACTGATCCCGATTTTGAAGAGGATTCCTCAGGTAGTCTGGCTGAGACTGATCCTGATTTTGAAGATGGTTTGGCTGAAACAAGTCCCGAACCTGATGATTCTGATGGTTATTATTCCGATAGCTCAGATTTGAGTCAAGAACTTGACCATGGTAATTCAGATGCCAGTGAATATAACCAGGATAGTGATAAAGGTAAAAAAGAACCCTTAAACCTGCTAATGCTGGAACCGGTACTTTACTGGTACTACCCATATATACGTCTGGGCAATCAAAAATATCAGCATAACCATTACCTTAGATAATATATATAAAAAACGGGGCAAAAGTTGGTAATTGCCCCGTTCTTATTTATTATAAATCTAGTTACTATTTACCGGCAATGGCAGCTGCAGGAAGGTATTTGGGATTCTTTAAATTCATGTGATACCGTTATACCATGATAAGGTTTAGCCGCCAAAACTATTAGATCTTCTTCTTTCCAAAGTTTATCAACAATTTTTCCACAAACATGAACATAACCATCATCAATCTCGCAATTAAGATCCACTACAATGGAGGAACCATCAATTTTACGTAAATAATCACAGAGATCATCCCCTGTTACTTCACGCCAGCCCTTAAAGGTATAAAAAGATAAAATATCAGTTTCTTCCTGGCATTTCCATACCAGATAACATTCATTATCTCTGCCCCTGCCAGTTGCAGTCCCCTTTACTACTACATCATATTTTACTCTCATGTGAACAAAGGCAGCTTTCTTTATTTTCTCCTCAGCACATTTAACTACCACATATGCTTCCTCAGGACAAAAGTGCATATTGTTGACCAGGTCGCCTGGTAATTCCAGGCAATAGTCTATCTCTTTTTCGTAAAGCAGACGAACATCTTTAACGCAAATGTTATGAAAACAAATATCCTCACATCTTATATAACCAGTTTTCCAGGCAGGTACCACGCGGTATACCGTAGCAATCAGCGACCGGAGTTCACTACCCTCTGGAGCAACATCGCACATATCAAAAAAATTAGTCACTATTTTTTCCTCCTTCTTACCAGTATTTTTCATTATTTCAATAATAGATTTCTACTTATTATCATATACAGCAAGCAGGAATATGGTTACAAAAGGTAATTATATAGAGGTGACGAAAGGACGGGGGTGTTGATAATTTTTCAACACCCCCGTCCCTTCGTCATCTTCTGTTGTCAACTAATTTGTAACAATTATTAACACTATATCTTTATAGATCATATTATATCGGCAAAAGGTTATATTTTAGAAAGGTGATGAATTTAAATGAACATTTATGATGGATTAAATGGCTTTGAATGTGTACGTTATCGTCAGGGGCGTACGGGGCCAAATAGATCCAGGGGGCCGAAAACTGGCGCTGGTGCCGGAAGAATTAAGCGGGTTAGTACTGAGGATTCAACAGTTCTGGAAAAATTGCCTACTGCAAGCCTGGCTGCTTATGGTTATGTATATCAGATAAATACCCAAACCATTGCAACAGGCGCAAATATAACGTTTAGCAATAATGGCCCTTTAAACGGTATAAATCACATCGCTGGTACACCAGGGATTCAGGTTACCCTTGACGGTACTTATAACATAACATTTTCAGTCTACACAACCCAGAATAATCCTCAGGATTGGGCGGTAGTAGTTAATGGTGTGGTTCGATCTGAGTTTACTTCCGCCGGTCAAAGTTTAACCGCTAGTACTTCGCTAACTTTGAAGGCCTTAGATAATGTAACGATCCGTAACGTGAATACCATACCCAGCCCCGCCACCCTCAGAATAGGGAATTTCACCACTGCCTATCTACTAATATATAAGGTTGATTAGGGATAAAGTTACGCAGTTACACAGGGACGTTCTTTCTGAAACAACGAGGTGTTACAGAAAGAACGTCCCCGTGTAACAGAAGCGAAGCATCAGTGGTGCCCGTAGGGTGCGCCCATAGTGAGTAATATCTTTTTACCAGAAAAAATAATAATTCCTGGCAACGTCCTACTCTCCCACGTATAACGCAGTACCATCGGCGCAGGAGGGCTTAACTGCCGTGTTCGGTATGGGAACGGGTGTTTCCCCTCCGCCATTGTCACCAGGAAATCTAATTACTATATTAAGTTGTTTTTGTAATACCAGATATTTTCTAAACAAGGTGCGACGGCGACGATGTCTCGCCTAGTGTCGATGGATCGAAGCCCGAAGGGCTGAGCATCGACGCACCAGGAAATCTAATTACATTTTTAATTCGGAACGACACGGGGGTCGTTCCCTACAATAGTTCTT
>DIRQ01000143.1:5862-6092 GCA_002424365.1 Syntrophomonas sp. UBA5432
AAAACTGCACAGGTATTATTAGCAGATCACTGTTCTCTTTAAGGTCAAGACCTCGGTCTATTAGTACCGGTCAGCTTAATGCATCGCTACACTTACACCTCCGGCCTATCTACCACTTAGTCTTAGTGGGACCTTACTTCCTTACGGAATGGGAGAACTCATCTTGAGGTTGGCTTCGCGCTTAGATGCTTTCAGCGCTTATCACGTCCAGACATAGCTACCCAGCTGTG
>DIRQ01000031.1 GCA_002424365.1 Syntrophomonas sp. UBA5432
GGGGAACAGATAATGATTCTGCTGCCGCACTGCTTGCAGGATTCGGAGTGTCCGCATAAGATTACTATAGATGTAAATAACTGCAAAAGTTGTGGCAAATGTGATATTGCCAAACTAAAAGAGATGGCTGAGGAATATAATGCCATAATTAAAGTGGCTACTGGTGGAACCCTGGCTCGTAAATTTGTTTTAGATACCCGTCCCCGAGGTGTGGTAGCGGTAGCCTGTGAAAGAGATCTATCTTTAGGTATTCATGAACTAGGTGGACTGCCGGTTATAGGAGTATTAAACTGTCGTCTTAACGGTCCCTGTTTTAATACTACGGTAAACCTGGATGAAGTCGAAAGTGCTTTGCAAAGCATTATGAAGGAGGATGAAGACCGTGCTTAGTTATCTTATGTTTATTTTGCCGGCTTTGATTCTATCAATTTACGCACAGATTAAAGTCAAATCGACGTTTAAACGCTACTCTCAGGTACGATCATCAAGAGGGATGAGTGGTGTTGATGTTGCCTCCACCATCCTAAGAAGAAATGGTATGAGTGGGCAGGTAGTAGTGGAGCCAGTAGCAGGGGAATTATCTGACCATTATGATCCCACAACCCATAAGGTAAGGCTGTCAGAGACTGTTTACGGTAGTAACTCCATTGCTGCCATTGGAGTAGCTGCTCACGAAGTGGGGCATGCTATCCAACACCATGAAAGCTATGGTCCTCTGGAACTACGTCATCGCATTGTTCCGGTTACTAATTTTGCCTCTGGAGCCTCGTTCCCGGTGCTTTTGCTGGGGTTTTTCCTGAACAGCCTGGACCTTATTATGGTGGGTATCCTGCTCTTCTCAGCAGTAGTAGTCTTTCACTTGGTAACCCTGCCAGTGGAATTAAATGCCTCCCGGCGCGCGGTAGCCCAGCTTAGTTCTTCCGGAATCATAAGCGGTAGCGAGGTACCCATGGTTAAAAAGGTACTGGGAGCTGCTGCCTTAACTTACCTGGCAGCTACACTATCTTCTATTGCAACCTTACTTTATTACCTGATGATTTTTGCCGGCGGTGATGAATAAAGTGCAGGATGATGCAGGAGATAAAAATACTGCTGGAGATAAGATTAGTAAAGCACGAGAAGAGGCAGTACAACTAGTATATAAGGTTACGGAACAGGGTGCCTATGCCAACCTGGCATTAATGAAAACCTTACGCCACTCCAAACTAAATGTTGCAGATCGCAGTTTATTAACTAATTTAGTCAACGGTACTATACGTATGCTTAAGCACCTGGACTGGGTGCTTAATGTTTTTTTAAAACAAGATATAAACAAACAAAATCCTTGGCTGCGGAGTATTTTAAGGGTTTCTGCCTACCAAATAATGTTTATGGACCGCATTCCTCACTTTGCCTGTGTCAATGACGCCGTGGAAATGAGCCGTAAGCAATGTGATACTAATCTGGCCAAGGTTACCAACGGGGTTTTGCGCAACCTTATACGCCACAAGGATGACATTAAATATCCAACCCCGGGCAGTCCCGAATACCTGGCGGTTTACTACTCCCACCCCCGGGAACTGGTAGATACCCTGTTAAATGTCTATGGAGCGGAGCAGTGCGAAAACATATTGGCCTATAACAACCAGCCGGCGCGGATAGATTTCCGGGTTAATACTCTCAAGACCAGCCGGGACCAATTAATTCAGGAACTGCATCAGGATGGGGTTAAATGTTATCCCAGTCCGGTTTTGCCCTGCTCTATCCGTATCGGGGCCATGGAAGGCTCCCTGGATGATTTGCCTGCATATAAAGAAGGTAAGTTCTATGTGCAAAACGAAGCTGCCATGCTAGCTGCCATTATTTTGGACCCCCTGCCCGGGGAAAAAGTCCTGGATTTATGCTGTGGGGTGGGAGGAAAAACTACTCATATGGCAGAAAAAATGAAAAACCAGGGTTATATAAAGGCTTATGATAGCTATACTCAAAAGATTGATATATTAAAAGCCAATTGCACCCGATTGGGTATTAGGATAGTAGATGTAAGGCCTGAAGATATAATGTTAGTGGAAGAAAAACAGCCTACCGGGCGGGTAATGCTTGACGTTCCCTGCTCCGGCAGCGGTGTATTAAATAGACGTTCAGACGCTCGCTGGAATAAAGATATAATAGCAATTAAGCAGCTTACCAGGTTACAGCTGCAGTTTTTACAGAAAGCCGGTTCTTTGCTGAAAGATGGTGGTTACCTGTTATACTCCACCTGTTCCATTTTACCGGAAGAAAACGAATACGTAGTACAGGATTTTATAGCAGATAATCCCTTTGACCTGGTCGGATTTGACCAAAAACTAAGTTTTTTTCCCCTCGATGCCGGTGATAAAGAAAACGCTCGCCAGGGTATGTTAACCCTGCTGCCGGGCAAGTATGATACTGACGGCATGTTTTTCGCCCTGATGCAAAAAAGAGTAAGGCGTAAGGGGTAAGGGGGTTTATATGAACATGAAAACTAAAACTGAACTTCTGAGAATGGGAATAAAGGAACTGGAAGATTTTATGGATTCTATCGGCGAACCTCGCTACCGGGGGCGTCAGGTGCATAAGTGGATTTACAAAAAGGCGGTCAGCTCCTTTTATGACATGAGCGACCTTTCCCGTGACCTGCGAACCAAGCTGGATGAGCTTGCTCGTATATCAATTCCCCGGGTATTAAAGCAGAGGGCCTCTATAGATGGTACCCGCAAATTTCTAATGGAACTGGAAGATAAAAAACGCATCGAAAGCGTAATAATACCTCATAGTAGGAATAAAGATACCCGTTATACCCTGTGCATATCCACCCAGGTCGGCTGTCCGGTAGGCTGTGTTTTCTGCGCCACCGGTAATTCCGGTTTTCAACGTAATCTTGAGGCTTATGAAATGATAGGACAGGTTCTCGGTTCAGAAAGGGAACTGCGGAAAAGGCTAAAATCTAATGAGAACGGATTAATTACCAATGTGGTCTATATGGGAATGGGTGAGCCCATGTTAAACTACGACCAGGTGATTAAATCTATTTATAGCTTAAATGACCCTAAAGGAATAAACATCGGGCAAAGGCATATTACCATTTCCACATCAGGTGATGTTAGAGGTATAAACCGGCTGGCTCAGGAAAACCTGCAGGTTACACTGGCCATATCTTTACATGCTTGTAGCAACGAATTACGTGACAGACTTATCCCTTTAAACCGTAAATATCCTTTAGAAGAACTAATAAAGTCAATTAAACAATATATTCGTTTAACTAACCGCCGGGTTACTTTTGAATACTTATTACTTGATGGGGTTAATAATCGCAAAGAAGATGCGGAAAAGTTAATTACAATGCTTAAACCTTTACTAGCCAATGTTAATCTGATTCCCTATAATGAAGTGGAGGGCTTGGAGTTTAAGCAACCATCCCCACAGCAGGTGAATGAATTTTATCATTATCTCCTGCAGGCTGGTGTAAATGTTACCCTAAGAGAGGAAAAAGGAGCAGATATTGAGGCGGCCTGCGGCCAGCTGCGAGCAGGGTATAGAAAGTAATTATTGTTGTTAGAGGGGTTCATATGGATACAGCGTATATTTCAGATACTGGACTGTTAAGGAAAAATAACGAAGATCATTATTTGGTTATGGATGAGTACGGTCTTTTTGTTGTATGTGATGGTATGGGCGGACATAAGGGTGGAGATGTAGCATCAAAGATAGCAGTTAATTGTATAGAAAAGTATATGCTCAACTTGAACACTGACAGTCTAAGCCAAAATCCCATATCGGTATTAAACACAGCTATTAATAAAGCCAATCGCCTGATATGGTCACAAGCTCAGGAAAATCCGCAATGGCATGAAATGGGTACTACTATTACTGCAGCTATGATAAGGAAAAAACAGCTTTCGGTAGCCAATGTAGGTGATAGTAGTTTATATATATTTCGTAATGGAAAGCTGAAAAAGACAACCCGGGATCATACCTTGGCAGAGAAGATGGTTGCTGATGGTTTATTAAAGAATGAGGAAAAGAAAAGTAGTGGCTACAATCATATACTAACTAGAGCCCTAGGGATTCAAGAGGAAGTAGTAATAGATAATTTTGAATACCGACTATATACCGGGGATCTGATTTTATTATGTAGTGATGGATTAAGCGATATGTTAGATGATAAAGAGATGGCAACTATTTTAAACCAGGATGCAGACTTACAGAAAAACATTAAGTATCTATTAGATGCCGCCTTGAAAAAGGGTGGTTATGATAATATAACCATTATACTGCTGCGTATTTAATATAGGAGGTAAGTATTTTGGAGCCTATAATTTTAGGTAATCGTTATGAATTAATGAATAAGATTGGCGAAGGCGGTATGTCGTATGTTTATAGAGCGCGCTGCCAGATACTTGACCGTATAGTAGCCGTAAAGATATTAAAAGAAGAATACTCCAATGATCAGGCTTTTGTCGATAGATTTAGAACCGAGGCTATGGCGGCAGCCCGGTTGTCTCATCCTAATATTGTTAACATCTACGATGTGGGACAGCAGGATGATATATACTATATCGTCATGGAGTATGTTGAGGGAACAACTCTTAAAGAACTTATTGCTGAAGAGGCGCCATTGCCTGTCGGCCGGGCTATTGATATTGCAGTAATGATTTGTGATGGTATTCAGCATGCGCATGATAAAGGCATCATTCACCGTGATATTAAACCACATAATATTCTTATAACCACCAGCGGGATGGTAAAAGTAGCTGATTTCGGGATAGCTCAGGCCGTAAGCACAAAAACCATCACTTTTGGTGGTAATATTGTTGGTTCAGTTCACTATATTTCACCTGAACAAGCTAAGGGAGAACCACTAACTACAGCTACTGATATATATTCACTGGGATGCGTATTATACGAAATGCTTACCGGCAAAACCCCCTTTGACGCTGAAAGCCCGGTTACCGTGGCCCTAAAGCATATCCATGATGAAGTTCTACCTCCCCGCAAAATCAATGAAAGTATCCCTATCGCCCTGGAAGGAATTATATACCGGGCAATGGAAAAAGTTCCGGATAAACGATTTAGCTCGGCTGAAAAAATGCGTAATGACCTGCTCAATATGGATGGTGCTTATGCTGGCTATAAGCCGGGTTATACTAGTAAAGAGACTATTGTGATGCCCCCTATTTCCGATGAAGGGATGGATGAGACCGTGAAAAAAAGGAAGCTACGCACTACTGGAATCATTGCTATTATTGCGCTGCTAGGCCTTTTTTCCGGTATGCTGTTCATGCTGGGGGGGAACTTCTTTGGTCAAGAAGTAGTAGTTCCGGATATCGTAGGCAAGGATATTAATGAGGCTAACAGTGAGCTTAAGAAAGTAAACCTGATTATGGAAGTTAATAAAGAAAAAAAATATAGTGATGAATTTGCGAAGGATGAGATCATGTTTCAGGACCCGGCCAAGGGACAAAAGGTAAAGGAAGGTAGACATATAAATGTAATCCTAAGTCTGGGCTCAGAAAAAATAAAAGTACCGTCGGTAGTTGGCAAAGAACTTAGTGTAGCTGAAATAACTATTCGTAATGAAGGCTTTGAAATAGGCACCATTGACCCCATTTACGATGATAAAACTAAAGAAGGATATATTATTTCCCAGGATCCCCGGTTCGGCACCCGGGTGGCAAAAAACACCAAAATTGACCTGATGGTTAGCAAAGGACCAACCCCTGACAGAATTTCTATGCCTAATTTGATAGGTAAAACTTTGGAGGAGGCCCGAAAACTGATTCAGGATAGTAATCTGGTAATGGGAGATGTGAAAAAACGGGATAGCAACGAGTATTATAGTAATCAGGTTATAGAACAGGATACTAAAGCCGGAGTTATGATAGAAGAAGAAACAGTGGTAAATCTGGTGGTGAGCAAGGGACCGGGACCAGTACCCCAAACTCAGGTCAGGGAGTTTGACTTGCCCCAGGAAAACGATTATTACAAGGTGGTAATTAAATTAAACGATGCTAAAGGGAAAAGAGAGATATATAATCAACTCCATCCGGGAGGAGATACGGTGAATTTGTTGGTAAACTACTTCGGTAGTGCCAGCCTGGAAATACAGCTTAATGGCAAACC
>DIRQ01000137.1 GCA_002424365.1 Syntrophomonas sp. UBA5432
GAGATGAGACTGGCCCGTCCCCTGGAAAACCTTATAGACCAACTACTTAAGCTACCTACTATCGGTCCTAAGACAGCGCAGAGGCTGGCATTATACATATTAAAAATGCCACCTCAGGAAGCCCGGCAACTGGCTCAAGCCATAGTTGATGCACGGGAAAAGGTCTTCCCCTGCTCCCACTGTGGTTACCTTACCGATAGTAATCCCTGCGCCATCTGCCAGGACGAAAGCCGGGACAAAGACATTCTTTGTGTGGCTGAAGAAGCCAGTGATATTATTGCTATCGAACGAACGGGGTATAAGGGCAGGTATTACGTTTTAAACAAAAATTTTAATCTGATGGGCGATATTAATCTAGAAGAGTTAAACCTGGAGCCTTTTATCAACCAGTTAGAAGCAGGTACTATCAAAGAAGTAGTTTTGGCCCTAAATCCTGATATTGAAGGGGAAGTTATGGCGCGCTACCTGGCTGGAATAGCGGCTAATCATGGAGTTAAGGCCACTCGTCTGGCCCATGGCCTACCCGTAGGAGGCGATATTGAGTTTGCTGATGAAATCACCCTGCGTAGAGCTTTGGAAGGACGTAAAGAAATATAACATAAACCAAAACCTCCTGGCATAGGATGGATAAAACAGCAAAAATGTGCCAGGGGGTTTTTTTATGGGAATATGGTCCAGGCTATACAGTTGGGTAAAAACCTATCGTTTAATAAAAGAAAGTCAGCAAGAATACATGGTTTTTTCTGACCGTGAACTATTAAAAGAGGCCCACCAAGAAATAACATGTGCTTATAACATGTTTGCTCGGGTAGTAGATGAGGAAATGGTAGATTGTGCTATTTATACTATCAATGCAGCAGAGAAGCGATATAATTATCTTCTAAAAAAAATAAAGCGGGAATATTGTTCTCCATCATACCCTGGGCGAAATACTGCGGCCTTAATCCGATTATAAAGGAAACGAGGTGGAAGTGATGGAGGTTTTAAATGTTATCATAGCTGTCTTGTTTTTACTGGTTATCCTTTACATAGTGGCTCAGGTTTTTATCAAACCAGTAAAACTACTGTGGAAGCTCTTAATAAATTCAGCAGTAGGCGTAGTCCTCTTATTAGTAGTTAACTACCTGGCCTCATATATTGACTTCTCTTTACCAGTAAATATAATAAGTGTACTTATCGCTGGCTTTTTAGGCATACCGGGGGTAATTTTACTAATCTGCCTGCAATTATTGTTGATGTAGCAAAAAAACAAAATTATTTAAAAATAAAAAGGCCCTACCCGGCCTTTTTTTGTTTATAGAAACAATCAATAAAACAAAACCAAAATAAATAATGAGGCTAATTAGAAAACAGTCCGGGGAATAGACGTACCCACAGGGACACGGCAGCTTTTCGAGCGGGGATGTTAGAGTTTGGAAGTATCCTCACCCCTAACCCCTTACTCCTCACTCTAGACAATTAATCAGGTTCTAAATTCGAAGCCATTATAATAAGACAACTTGTTATACCGCCTATCACGTTATTAACCGCTTCTTAATCTAAAATTAACAAAAAAACAGTGCACTAAAGGAAGAAAAAAGTGTATTATTTAATTTAATCCCTCTTTTTATCAATTACCCATCTTAATAATAGTATAGCTTTAATGCTAGCCCTAAACAAATGTGAGTAACATTTGCCTAAATAAGATAATTATTGACTCACATTTAAAATATAATCTATACTAATAAAAATCAATTATAAATTTAGGCACTTTTAGGAGGTGTTTGTTTTTTCCCTACAGTATTCCCCCCGCATAGCGGAAGCATATGTTGGAGAGTATGCCAGCGGCAAAAGCGAATTGGCAATAAACCGGGCTCTAGAACTTAAAAGCCAGGGGCATATGGTAACCTTGGTAGATCTGGACACAGTGGAGCCTTTTTATACCTTAAGACCTCTTAAAAAGATGCTTGAAGAAAAGGGCCTCATAATAATTGGCTATTCTAGTGAAGATGCCTTCGGTTTGGGAGAAACCGGAGCTATGCTTAACCCGGCAGCCCGCTGGGCCCTTTGGCGCGAAGGGGATATTATTCTTGATGTTGGTTATGGTGTATTCGGAGCACAAACTTTGAACCTAGTTGAAGGAGCCCTGGAATCAACTGAATTACGGGTAATTGCAGTAATAAATTATACTCGCCCTATGACAGGTAGCCGCCAAAGAATTACTGAGTATATTAAGAATTTGGGCCGGGTGGATGCCATTGTTGCCAACACTCATTTAGGAGATCAAACTACAGTAGATATAATCAAACAAGGTAACAATGAAATTCTGGCAGTAGCTCAGGATCTAAATATCCCGGTAGACTACATGGTGGTTGATGAAAATATGAGGGATTCTATCAAAACAGAAGATTTTAATCTTCCAATCAGGGTTATACACAGGTATATGCCGCAAGCTTTATGGTAAGATAATAGCAAAAAATTACTTGGCAATTGAAGAAAACGGGAGGTGTTTATATAAATGCAACAGGTCATAACCGAGAGTAAAAAAGCATTTATGACTGGCAATGAGACTGCGGCCTGGGCAGCACTGGCTTCCGGGGCTGACGTTATGTTTGGCTATCCTATTACACCCCAGAACGAAATAATGCATTACTGGACGCGTTTGGCTCCTCAGTACGGAAGGGGATTTTTACAGACTGAAGATGAAATATCAGCTGGTTTTACTGTCTGTGGCGCAGTCCAGAGCGGGAAGAAGGCTTTTACTGCCACAGCTGGGCCCGGTAACGTATTGATGCAGGAGCCCTTCGGTATGGCTGAAGGTATGAGGCTTCCTTTACTGGCCATAATCCAGCAGCGGGGGGGACCATCTTCAGGTACAGTAATTTATTCTCAGCAGGAAGTAGCTCTTACAACCTTTGGAGGTAACGGAGAAGGTTGGCGTATAGTATATTCCACTGCCACCCACCAGGAAATATATGATTATGTTATTAAGGGCTTTAATGCCGCTTGGAAATACAGGTTTCCTACCTTCATTCTGGGTGATGGTTACCAGGCTAAAATGCGTGAACCTCTGGAAATGTATGATCCGGAAACACGCGGAATTAAAATGATTGATACTTATCCCTTAATAGGCTTGGACGGTAGTATTACTACTGCTGAAAGGGAACCTCAACATTTATGTAACATATATAGCCTGGAAGAAGAACTTTATGATGTAGTACTAAAAAACTCCGCCGAATACAAAAGTATCTCACCAGAGATAGTAGAATACGAGGAAAGACAGTGTGAAGACGCTGAAATAATAATACTTTCACACGGAGTGGTATCCAGGGCGGCAGATGATGCAGTAAAAGCCCTGCGGGCTCAGGGTATTAAGGCTGGATATTTTCGTCCAATTACCCTTAGACCCTATCCGGAAAAGCAACTACGTGCAGCGATAGCTAAAAGCGGTGCTAAAAAACTACTTATAGCAGAATCTGCCTATGGTCAATTATATCGCCTGACCAGGCAGGAGATTTATGGAGAAACAATAAAAATGGAAACTTTGTTTATGCCGGGTGTAGGAATAATTGATTATGACATCATCAGCAAAGTGAAGAGCATTTTCTAAGGAGGGGGGTATATTAATGCAGGCAGTAGCACCAGCAACACCAAAATCATGGTATTTACCAACCAAACCACATAAATTCTGCCCCGGCTGTGGGCACGGAATTGTATTAAAAGCGCTGGGCGACGTAATAGATGAACTGGAGATTCAGGATAAAACCATATTTGGATGTGACATAGGCTGTTCCTTGCTTTCCTGGGATTTCTTTGCTTGTGACAGCACCCAGACCCATCATGGGAGAACTACTCCAGTTATGGTCGGGATAAAAAGAGCGCGTCCGGAACTTATAACTATAGGATATATGGGAGACGGAGGCGGATATTCGATTGGTTCCCAGCACCTGCTTAACGCTGCGGTACGTAATGAAAAAGTTACCCTAATACTGGTTAACAATACTAACTACGGGATGACTGGAGGGCAGATGGCGCCAACCACCCTTCCCGGACAGAAAACAGAAACTACTCCTTTTGGCAGAGATCCAGAATTAACTGGATATCCCACCAAAGGACCGGAGTTTATTGCTCAGGTCACCCCTGATAATGCCTATGTAGCCAGGGCTACGGTATCAAAATACAACCAGTTAAGAAGATTTATTAGAAATGCCCTGCGTAATCAAATTGAAGGCAATGGTTTCTCCTTTGTCGAAGTGCTTTCTACCTGTCCTACCAACTGGAGGACTAATGCCCAACAGACCTGGCACTTCTTGGAGGATGAGATGGAGCATTATTTCCCGGTAGGAGAACTAAAAAACCCCTTTGGAAAGGGGGGGAAATAATGGCTTTGGTGAAAATAGCACTGGCCGGTGAAGGTGGTCAGGGAGTACAATCAGTTGCCGAGATAATAGCTGAAGCAGCTTATAATGAAGAAAAACAAACCATTTATATACCTAACTTCGGTCTGGAACAAAGGGGAGGAGTGTCTATCGCTTTTATCCAGGTAAGTGATGAAAGAATAGGTGCCCCCAAATTTAACAAAGCAGATGTGGTTATTGCCCTCAGCGAAAGGGCAGTTGGGCGTACAGCACATTACTCAGATGAAAACACCCTTTTTGTTTATGACTCTGGTTTTAAGGTAGATGATACTGATTTACCTTCAGAGGCCAAAAAAATAATAGGGCTACCAGCCATTGATACCGCTAATAAGGAATTGCACCCACGGGTTTTTAACATTATTATTATGGGTGCGGTGATAGGTCTTACTAATATAGTTGATTTTGAAGCTGCTAAAACAGCCCTGGAGAACAAACTAGGTTACAAATTTGAGAAGAATCCCGATTTAAGAGAACTAAACTTCAAAGCGCTGGAGCTGGGCAAGCAAATGGCGGAGGAGTCCTTGAAGGAAGGGGTGCAATAACATGAGTAAAGAATTAAAACCGATAACCTTTCCCATGGAAAAAGCAGTATTTTATATATTCCCCGATTACTGCAAGGGCTGTGGCCTGTGTAAAGAAAAGTGTCCCAATGGCGTACTGGTATGGTCTGAAAAATTGGGCGTCTACGGTACACCCACCGTTAAACCTAAAGATGAAGATAGCTGCATAGCCTGTAACATTTGCGAAATGGTTTGCCCCGACTGTGCCATTCTTATAGAAAGAATCCGGCAGAAAAAAGCATTATAGTATAAAATTATCCCGCTCTTGCTTGAGCGGGGTTTTTTATCTTACAGTTAAGTAGTAATGAAAAACGAAACAGCAAAGAAAAGTGTCTCAATGATGTACTGGAATGATCGAAGAATGGGTGTCTATAGTACGTGTACGGTGAAACCAAAAGATGAAGACAGCTGTATAGTCTGTAATATTTGTGAAATAATCTGCCCCGATTGTACTATATTAGTAAAACGGCTAAAAAAGAGGGGCGCTTAATAATATCATTTATAAAAGACGGCTTAGTGGTTTATGTCAATCCCAAATAACCAAGCCGTCTTTTTATTTTACGGATTGTGGGAAATATAGGTTGACAAAACTAAAAAAGGAGAAATTAATTAAGGAGTTGAGTTAAATGCGAAAGATGGGATTAGCAGGAAGCTTGCTGATACTTACTATATTGCTTATAACTGGAATAATTTATGCTGTTTCCGCCGAAGAACAGGCACGGATATGTGCTGAAGAAAGTTTAGACTTTTTTAGAAGCACGATGGAAGCTTATTATAAAGATTTTAATTTTTTCAGCCAGGAAGATGTAAAGCTAGCGGAGCTAGGGACTCCAATTCCCAGATTTCATATTAATGATCTAGATATGTATGATCATCTAATTAACCAAGTTGAACCTGCTATTTTTTATGTGTTCCCGGTTATGGTAGATGGGGAGCCCGTCACTGATCTGACCGTTGCGTTAGAAAACGGGAAATGGGAGAAAGTGGATGTTGGCGGTAATCTATGCCAAACCATTTATGATGTATCCAAACGAGAAGGATCTGATTTAGCAGATACCAAAATAGTAGGATTTGCCGGAGAAACCTTTGTATTGAACAATAAGGACGGAAAGACTTTTGGATATATACCTTTTTATGATGATCCTGAGTATGGGCTAAAATCAGAGGAATTGATGTCTTCTGATAAATTAAAATTAGTTTTAGAGAAAAAAGCTGAAAAAATGTCTAAGATTAACAAACCGCTAAATCCGGAGGAAGGGGTATCGGGGAGCATGAAGACTGAAGTATCCGCACCATTTAAACAGGAAAATGTTTTTTTACGTTTAGCAAACTACATTCATTTTATACCTAAAGAAGTAAAAAGAATCCTGTAATAAACTCACTGGGGCAAAGGAAGTTGACTTATTTTTTCTATCACAATCAGCATTTAATAAACGAGGGACAATTCCTCTAACAGGAGGGATGGTCCTCGTCCTGATAAAATCTGTTTACCCCATCAGCTAAGAGCTTATGGAAACAGTAAATCTGTTGTCAAATTATAAACTTAGATATATAATAAAAAAGTACTTGCGCAAGCTAAAGGCGGAGTACTTATTTTATGCCCGAAAAAAGCAAGTAATAGCGCTTGACATAGGAACAGGGGCATGATAACATATGTTTTGCGCCCACGGAAAGAGGGCTGCGAGATCTTGATAAAACAGAACAGCAAGG
>DIRQ01000011.1:0-22600 GCA_002424365.1 Syntrophomonas sp. UBA5432
CGGTCTATTTTTCAAATTAAAGTTATAAGTCTCTGCTGTCGATAATATTTAATATAGTATTAGCAGGGAGGCGAAGATTATGAGGGTCGAAGGGCAAAGGATGGCCGTAGACTACAACGTGAATTATCCGAATACTGAACTTAACGGACGGTCGGATGTTTCACGTGAAAAGATTGGTGTTAGTGACTTAAAAAAACAGCGGCAGGTTAGTGGAGATGAGCTAAGAAGGGCCACCAATATCATGAATGAGGTTATGAAGGTATCTAATTATCATCTACAGTTTCGCATTCATGAGGATAGTGGTCGGGTACAGGTAAAAGTAATTGATAGTGAATCGCAGGAAGTTATCCGGGAGATTCCACCGGAAAAGGTTCTTGAATGTTCGGCCATGATTAAAACTATGTTGGATAAAATGGCTGGGATTTTGATTGATGAAATTATTTAAGTAGTCCTGGGGCAAATCACCTAATAAAGGTTTTTTTATTACCTGGAGGGTCCTATGATTAATTTCCTAAGTATTTTGGGGGGATAGCACATGAATGTCAATGCACAGGCCTATGATAATTACAAGAAAACAACCGTAGAAACTGCAGCACCAGGGAAGCTCTTATTAATGCTATATGATGGAGCTATAAGAAATATTGATAATGCCAAAGAGGCTATAAGGCAAAAGGACATTAATATGGCTCATAATCAAATCATTAAGGCAGAAGATATCGTTCTGGAGCTTACTGCCAGCCTAAATATGGATTATGAGGTATCCAACCATCTCTCCAGGCTATATGAATATCTCCACTATCAATTGGTGCAGGCTAATTTGGAAAAGGATATCCAGAAACTTGATGAAGTTAGAGAATTCCTGGCAGATCTGCGTAATACCTGGGAGGAAGCAATGAAGAAGACAGCTGTTTCGAGCCGGAGGGATAATCCCAGCCGTTCTAACGCCGGGTTAAATTTGAGAGGATAGTTTATGAGTAAATATCCCGGGACTATAAAACAGAAGGTAAAAGAGCAGGTTAATCTCTGGCAGGAAATATTGTCTATTTCCCAGCAGAAGGTTGAATTGACCCAGGTAAGCCAGTTAGATATGGATGTTGATAAATTAAACGGGCTTCTTGAGCAGCACCAGGAACGAATAGAAGCAATAGATAGACTGAACCGGGAAATAGAGGAAGTAACTATAGAGTTAGGGAGTGCCGGGGTAGATGTAACTGCAGACCCAGAATATCAGGAAGCGGTTGCTAATATGCGAAGAATCGCATTATTAATTAAAGAAAATGACAGTATTACGGAATCAAGGGTTCAAGAAATTTTACTGCAAACCCAGGGTAAGCTTCAGTCCCTCAGAAACAACAAGATAGCCCAGAAAGCCTATTTACAGGAAGGTATTAATACCGAGGGCTGGTTTATTGACCAGAAGAAATAGCAAAAGTAATACATCTACTTTATAAGGCATGTTAAGTAAAGGAAGATTTAAGTGAAAAATATACTTATAGAAAATATTATTCATAACTTTGAACAGCAGCGGTTGCTGTGTGAAAAAATGGTTGCCAGTGCCCAGGAGCAGCTGGAGATACTAAGCCAGGCTAAGAAAGTGGGTATGCCTTCACAGGTTATGGATATTATGGCTGAGCGGCAAAAACTGCTGGATGATTTGCAAGTGCTGGAGGTTGAAAACAGAGCTTTGCAGCAGCAGGTAATAAGCGAGCTGGAAATTAATGAATTTACCTTAAGCAAGCTGAAAGCGAAGCTGGAAAGTGAACAGTTTGCTAATCTTAAGGAAATGGTAAATCAAATGGGTAATATTCTGAAATCAATTAGTGAAATTGATGACCAGAACCAACTTCTAATGAAAGAGAGCCTGGCCCGGGTTAATAAGACCAAAACTCAGGTTAACAATCAGCAAGCCAGCAAAGCCTACAACCAGGCGAAAAACCTTAAATAAATTAAGAATTAATGTAGAAATGTTTATGCATTTCAAGATTTTACAGAGTCCGGGTTGCTATTATTAATTCTCATTTCTAATAGGCATTTGTTGCTATTTTAAAATCTGGTGGGTATAATAAGGTGTATAGGTCGGTAGGATGCTTTAGTATGCTCCGGCTAAATTCTAAAAAGTGAGGGATATCTTTCTATGTTCGAAGACAAAACCTTAGTGTGCGAGGATTGTGGTCAGGAGTTCATTTTCACCGCTGGTGAGCAGGAATTCTATCAAGAAAAAGGATTTGAAAATGAACCTAAGCGCTGCCGGGAATGCAGAACTAATCGGCGCAACAACCGCAATGGCAGAGCTCCGCGCGAGATGTTTGATGCAGTATGTGCAAAATGTGGAGCTGAAACCCAAGTTCCTTTTAAGCCTGTAGAGGGCAGACCTGTTTACTGTATGGAGTGTTTCCAGCAAATGAGAGAAGCAGCGTTATAAAATAAAGGAATATTACACCGGGCTTTTTTAAAGCCCGGTTTTTATTTTCTGGAAAAGTGAGGGAACTTCTATACGGTTATACCGGTATTAAGTACAGATTATACGCATAATACTAAAGTAACGGCATGGAGGATTTCTTTCTATTAGAGTAGAATAATATATATAAGCAACGGGAAAGGAGTGGTCGTTTATGAAGTTTGATATCAGAGGCAAAAACATTGAACTTACTGATGCTCTAAAGGAGTATACCACTAAAAGGCTTTCCAAGTTGGAAAAATACATCGAGGATGTAAAGGAGGCTCAGGTAGCCCTGTCGGTAGGTGCTGAAGGGCACAAAGTAGAGGTTACCATACCCCTTAATGGGATAATACTCCGAGGTGAAGATTGTACTGACGACATGTACAGTTCAATAGACCTGGTTGTGGAAAAACTGGAAAAACAGATTGAAAAGTATAAGACCAGATTATATAGGAATAACCGCGGAGCCGGTTTGAAAAAAGCTTTAAGAGAAGAGGCTATTAAGGAACTGGATCAGGGCCAGGCTACTGAAAAGTTCAATATTGTACGCACCAAGAGGTTTGCCTTAAAGCCCATGGATGAAGAGGAAGCGATTATGCAGATGAATCTATTAGGTCATAATTTTTTTGTGTTCTTTAATTCCAGTACTGAAGAAGTAAATGTTGTTTATAAGCGCAAGGATAAGGGCTATGGCCTGATTGAGCCAGAATTTGATTAGTTGAAGGCTTATTTGCAAAGTGATAATATAGAAATGTTAATTAATAGTATACTAATAGGAGGAACCTTAAATGGTTCCTCATTTTTTTAGAGGAGAGACAAATCATGATTAGAGATGCTTTGAAGAAATTACTAGATGATAATGAAAAAGAAGTTAAGCGTTTGCGCCGCAAGGTGGAGATAATTAACGAGTTGGAAACAGAATATATGGCCTTGCCGGCGGAAGAATTCTCTCGAAAAACTGCTAATTTTAAGGAAAGGTTAAAGCAAGGGGAGAATTTAAACGATATATTACCAGAGGCTTTTGCTCTGGTGCGGGAAGCATCCCGTCGTACCTTGGGAATGCGTCATTTTGATGTCCAGTGTATTGGCGGTATGGTTCTGCATGAGGGTCGTATATCTGAGATGAAGACTGGTGAAGGTAAGACCCTGGTTGCTACTTTACCGGCGTATTTGAATGCTCTGGAGGGTAAAGGGGTTCATATAGTAACAGTCAACGATTACCTGGCTACCAGGGACTCAGAGTGGATGCGGCCAATTTATGAATACTGTGGTTTGTCGGTAGGGCTAATTGTACATGGATTAAATTATGACGAACGCAGGTATGCTTATTCCTGTGATATAACTTACGGTACCAATAATGAATTTGGTTTTGATTACCTGCGGGATAACATGGTAATAGCCCCGGACCACATGGTACAGCGGGATTTACATTATGCGATTATAGACGAGGTTGACTCTATCTTAATAGATGAAGCGCGTACTCCCTTAATTATTTCCGGCGAAGGGGACAAACCTACTAACCTCTACTACCAGATAGCAAAGTTTATTCCCCGTCTGGTAAATGAGGAGGATTATAAAATAGATGAGAAAGCCCACCTGGTAACTCTGACTGAAGAAGGGGTACGTAAGGTGGAAAAATATTTTAACGTTGATAACTTGTCTGAAAACATGGAACTGGCACACCATATAAACCAGGGATTAAAAGCCCACGGTCTGATGAAAAGAGACCGGGATTATGTGGTTAAAGATGACCAGGTAATAATAGTAGATGAATTTACCGGACGCTTAATGTTCGGGCGTCGGTATAGTGATGGTTTACACCAGGCGATTGAGGCCAAGGAAGGGGTAAAGATAGAGAAAGAATCACAAACCCTGGCAACCGTTACTTTTCAAAATTATTTCCGCATGTACAAAAAGCTGGCCGGCATGACTGGTACCGCCCGAACTGAGGAAGAAGAATTCCGTAAGATCTATGGTATGGACGTGGTAGTTGTACCCACCCACATGCCGATGGTTAGGGAAGATCAACCCGATTTTATTTATCGCAGCGAGGCTGGAAAATTCCAGGCGGCGGTGGATGATATTGTTGAACGTTACCGCCAGGGACAACCGGTATTGGTTGGTACTATTTCTATAGAAAAATCCGAGCTTTTGAGCGATATGCTTAAAAAAAGAGGTATCCCTCACCAGGTTTTAAATGCCAAACATCATGAAAAAGAAGCTCAGATTATTGCTGGTGCAGGTGAAAAGAATACTGTGACTATAGCTACTAATATGGCTGGTAGAGGTACTGATATAGTTTTAGGTGAAGGGGTAAAAGAGCTGGGCGGCTTGTATGTTCTGGGTACAGAAAGGCATGAGTCCCGCCGCATTGATAACCAGTTGCGCGGTCGTTCCGGCCGTCAAGGAGACCCGGGGGAATCACGTTTCTATGTTTCCCTGGAAGATGACCTGATGCGCCTTTTCGGGGCTTCAACTATTGAAGGGGTTATGGATCGCCTGGGAATGGATGACAGTATGCCCATTGAAAATAAAATGGTTACCCGGGGGATTGAAAATGCTCAGAAAAAGGTAGAAAGCCGAAACTTTAGTATAAGGAAAAACGTTTTAGAATATGACGATGTTATCAACCAGCAAAGAGAAATAATTTACGGTGAACGTAAAAAGGTATTGGATGGTGAAAACCTGAAGGATACCATTTCCAGTATGATTGATGATGTCATCGAAGAGGTAGTAAATAGTTATGCGGGTGAGATAAAGTATTCTGATGATTGGGATTTACCAGGTTTATTGGCTTATGTAGAACAGCATATTCTTCCCCGTGTAGATTTTACTATCGATGAGCTTAAAGGGATGACCCGCAGGGACATGAAGGATTTTCTGCAGGAACGCACCCACAGCCTCTATGAGGAACGGGAGGCGGAACTGGGCAGTGAGACCATGCGAGAACTTGAAAGGGCCATCATGCTCAGGATTATTGATGATAAATGGATGGATCACATCGATGCCATGGATCAGTTACGTAATGGTATAAATTTACGGGCTTACGGGCAGAGAGATCCGCTGGTGGAGTACAAATTCGAAGCCTTTAATGCCTTTGAGGCCATGGTTTACAGCATAAAGGAAGATGTTGTCCGCTATATCCTGCGGGTAAAAGTGGTACAGCAACCGCAGGAACGCCAGACTTTTGTTAACCAGGGGGAGGAAGAAGCGGAGAAGAAACCGGTTCGGGTAGGAAAGAAAATAGGACGTAATCAGCCCTGCCCCTGTGGCAGCGGTAAAAAATACAAGAACTGTTGTGGGAGAGGGGTTAGTTAATGGATATAGCAACTTTGATAGGGTTACTCATAGGATTAGGGGGATTAATAGGCGGTTTCCTATGGGAAGGCGGCCACGTTACCATGCTCCTGGTAAAAACGGCTGCCGTAATCGTATTTGGGGGTACCTTCGGAGCAGTAATATTAAGTTTTACCATGGAGGAGATAAAGACAGTTCCTTATTTTCTAAAAGTGGTATTTGTCGAACGCAAAATTGATTATATTACCGTACTGGATTCGCTAGTAGAAACGGCTGATAAAGCCCGCCGTGAAGGGTTACTTAGCCTGGAAAGTCAACTCAGTGAAATAGATAACCCTTTTCTGGCCCGGGGACTACAATTGGTTATAGATGGAACTGACCCGGAGCTTACTCGCAATATGCTAGAAATGGAAATCGAAGCTTATGAAAATAAAGAAAAGGTAGGCCATGATATATTCATGTCGGCGGGCGGTTTTGCGCCTACTATGGGTATAATAGGTACAGTTATGGGTCTGGTCCACGTTTTAAGTAATGTTTCTGAACCTGATAAACTTGGTGGCGCTATTGCTGTTGCCTTCTTGGCTACTCTTTATGGTGTAGCTTCGGCTAATGTCTTGTGGATTCCTTTTGCAACCAAGATAAAGGGAAAAGCGGCCAAAGATGTTCTTTTAATGGAACTGGTCTTGGAAGGTATACTTTCAATTCAGGCGGGAGAAAATCCCCGGGTAATAAGGGAAAAACTTATGACTTTCCTACCGTCACAGACCAGGGAGACTGCAGTCGAGCAGCAACAGGCTCAGGCGAGGATGTGATAAGATGGCAGGGCGCCGCCGACGGAAAAAAGAAGAAGCAGAAAGCAGCGGTATGGAACGCTGGCTGATTACATATGCAGACTTGATTACGCTGCTGATGATATTTTTTATTTTAATGTACACCATGAGTCAGGTTGACGCGCGCAAATACGCAGCGGTAGCCAACTCCTTGAGTGTGGTGTTAACTGGTCAGGCCCTTTCCGTATTGGATACCTCGGGTCCTTCTTTAGTTGACGGAATATCTGGACAGCAGATGCCCGAAGGACCAGGAATGACCCCTGCCCAGCAGGGAGAATTAGATGAAGTCAAGCACATGATAGCTGAATTTATTAAAACTAAAGACCTGGAAGCCAGTAAGGGTGAGGCTCAGGGTAATGCTGCGGTTACCAGATTAAGCGACCATATCATAGTATATGAACAGGAACGAGGACTGATAATAAGTTTTAAGGATACTCTGCTTTTTGCCAGCGGTTCAGACCAGTTGACTCCCAGGGCCCAGATTATTATCAGGGATATTGGTAACTCTCTGGTTAAGCTGCCTAATTATATCAGGGTAGAAGGGCACACTGATAATGTACCTATTAATACCAGTAAATTCCCCTCTAACTGGGAACTATCGGTTATGCGTGCTTCCAATGTAGTTCATGTACTTAACGAAGACGCTGGTATACCGGCAGAACGCCTGTCTATAATAGGGTATGGCGAGTACCGCCCGCTAGTTCCGAATGAGGATAATCTAAGCAGGTCTATGAATCGCCGGGTAGATATTGTTATACTTAAGAAGAAATATGATTATTTTGAACCGGCAGTAAGCCAAACACAACCATAAAAGAAGGTGAAAAGTCTTGATTGAAGACCCGCAAGCAGTTTGCAGTGATATAATAAAACGACTTGGAGAAATGAGGGTTTCACTTTGACATTGACGGCCAGAAACAAAAAGTAGAGCAACTGCATAAAAAGACTCTTAATGAGAATTTCTGGAATGAGCGTCAGGAAGCCCAGCAGATACTAAAAAGCATCAGCGAGATGCAGGAGAATATTGATAATTACTGTACTCTTTGGGATAGAGTCAATTATCTTAAGGAACTGTTGGATATGGCTCAGGAGGAGGAAGAACAGGAACTCTGGGATGATACCGTAATAGAATTACAGGGATTAGAAAAGAAATTTCGGGAGTTTGAACTCCTGGTTTTGTTTTCTGGAATCCATGATGAAAGGGACGCCATCGTTTCCCTGCATGCTGGTGCCGGTGGCACCGAAGCCCAGGATTGGGTGGAGATACTCCTGCGGATGTACACTCGCTGGGCAGAATCATCTGGGTATGCAGTGGAAATTTTAGATTATCTGGCCGGTGATGAAGCAGGAATTAAAAGTGTAACTTTTTTGGCCAAAGGCAAATACGCTTATGGTAAACTAAAGTGTGAAGAAGGAGTACACCGGTTGATTAGGATTTCGCCTTTTGATTCATCCGGGCGCAGGCATACTTCTTTTGCTTCTATTTCAGTACTTCCAGAGATAATTGAAAATGTGGAGGTAAATATAAATCCGGAAGAATTACGGATAGACACCTACCGCTCCAGCGGTGCCGGTGGGCAGCATGTTAATAAAACTGATTCTGCCGTCCGGATTACTCACCTGCCTACAGGTATAGTAGTACAATGTCAGAATGAGCGCTCTCAACATGCCAACCGTTTATGTGCTATGAAGATATTGACTGCTAAATTATATGACCTGAAACAAAAAGAAGTGGAAAATAATTTACAGAACCTCAAGGGGGAATATAAAGAGATAGCCTGGGGTAGTCAGATCAGAACCTATACCTTAAACCCTTTTAACCTCATAAAAGATCACCGTACGAACCTGGAGGAAGGGAATGTCCAAGCGGTACTGGATGGGGACCTGGATGATTTCATATACGCCCGGCTACATCAGAAATAATCACACTATTATAAGGAGCGGTGAAGGTGAAGGAGATTACAGAAGAAGCAGTAGCAATTACTACCGAAAAGGCGCGGCAGATTCGCCGTAACATCATTAAAATGCTGGGGCAGGCAGGTTCGGGACATACCGGCGGGTCGCTTTCAGCCAGTGATATAGCAGCCTGCCTGTATTTTTGGGAACTAAATGTTAACCCGGCGAAGCCCCATTGGCCGGAGCGGGACCGTTTTGTACTAAGTAAAGGTCACGCAGCTCCGGTACTTTATGCGGTGCTGGCGGAAAAAGGGTTCTTCCCAGTTGATGACCTCAATCAACTGCGAAAGTTAGGTAGTCCTCTGCAGGGACACCCGGATATGCGTAAAGTCCCCGGGGTGGAAGCATCCACCGGTTCCCTGGGACAAGGTATATCCTGGGCGGTGGGAATGGCCCTGGCTGGAAAATTGGATAATAAATCATACCGGGTTTATACCCTGCTGGGTGATGGGGAAATTGAGGAAGGTATGGTCTGGGAGGCGGCCATGGCCGCAGCTCATTATAAACTGGACAATCTTATGGCTTTTGTTGACCATAACGGGCTACAGATTGATGGCAGGGTACAAGAGGTTATGTCTCCCCTGCCTATTCCTGATAAATTCAAAGCCTTCGGTTGGGAGGTTTTGGAGATAGATGGGCATGACCATAAACAAATCATGCAGGCTCTAAATAGTGCCCGTAGGGTATCCGGTCGACCTACAGCCGTAATTGCTCATACGGTAAAGGGTAAAGGCTGCTCCTTCATGGAGGACCGGGTAGAATGGCACGGCGTAGCCCCTAAACCCGACGAAGTCGAAAAAGCCCTGGCGGAATTGGGGTAGAAATATTAATAGACACAGATAACACAGATTCAAGGGATTAACACAGATTAAATTAATTATAATTTAGACACTGAAATCACTGCTACCTTAATTGTACCCATAGGTACATCCGTGTCCCCGTAGGGGGAATTTTATGAATAACACGGAGAATAAAAAGAGTTTATTATTTCTTTAATTAAAAGAATCAAATCTTTTTTGGGTTTAGTATCAATTATATTTTTACTGTAGCCCAATAAATAAAAAATCAGTGTAAATCATATTAAATCAGTGTAATCAGTGTCCAAATATTGTAAGCAGGAGTTGAAGTAATTTTGGATAAACAGGCAACAAGAGATGCTTATGGGAAGGCCCTGGTGGAATTGGGCAGTTTACATGATGATATCGTGGTACTAGATGCGGACCTTTCCAAATCCACTAAAACTGCTGATTTTGCTAAAAAGTTTCCGGACCGTTTCTTTAATGCCGGTATTGCAGAGCAGAACATGATGGGTATGGCTGCCGGGCTGGCAGCAGCAGGTAAAGTAGTCTTTGCCAGTTCTTTTGCCATCTTTGCCACGGGCCGAGCTTTCGAGCAGGTGCGTAATTCCCTGGCCTATGCCAATTTAAACGTGAAAATCTGTGCTACCCATAGCGGTATAACCGTAGGAGAAGATGGTGGTTCCCACCAGTCGGTAGAGGATATTGCCATCATGCGCAGCATACCTAATCTAACTGTAATTGTACCTTCGGATGGGGTAAGTACCCGTCAGGCCCTTTTTAAACTTTATGAGCTCCAGGGTCCAGTTTACTTGCGGTTGGGACGGCCAGCTTTACCGGTTATTTATAAAGATAATCTTGATTTCCAGATTGGCCGAGGCATAGAGCTGCGCGATGGCCAGGATGCTTCTATTATTGCCTGTGGAACTATGGTAGCTCTGGCTCTGCAAGCAGCAGAAGTTCTGGCTGCAGAAGGGATTCAAGTATCAGTTGTCGATATGCATAGTATTAAACCCCTGGATAAAGATTTAATCGTGCACATAGCACAGCGGACAGGGGCCATACTGACAGCCGAAGAACACAGTATTATTGGGGGGCTGGGTAGTGCAGTTTGTGAGGTAGTGAGCGAAAATTATCCGGTACCGGTAATACGGATGGGAATTAACGATGTCTTCGGGCAGTCCGGCACCCCTAATGAACTAATGCAACATTATGGTCTCACTGTCGATAAAATATTCCAGAATATTCATGTTTTACTTAAAAAGAAGACAAAATAAAAGAGGAATTCCTATAGTTTTTGTAGAACCACCAATATTGGTGGTTTTTTTATTTTGGAGGTAATTGGATGCTAGTTCAGTTTTATAACGTGTCCAAAATATATCCCAATGGCGTCAAAGCACTGGATGATATTTCGTTAAAAATAGATCGGGGTGAGTTTTTATTTCTTATGGGTCCCAGTGGGGCTGGAAAATCTACCCTGGTTAAGATGCTGTTTCGAGAGGAACTTCCCACCCGGGGACAAATATTCCTGGCTTCCCGAAGTATAGTTAGGATGAAACGGGGGGAGGTACCCCGCTTAAGGAGAAATATTGGGATTGTTTTTCAGGATTTTAAACTATTAGAAAATAAAACTGTATATGAAAACATTGCTTTTGCTATGGAAGTAGTTAACGCCAGCAGTAAGGAGATTAAAGAGAGAGTTACGGAAGTAATAAATATGGTTGGACTAAAAGGTAAGGAGAAATCATTTCCCGGGGAACTCTCCGGCGGGGAGCAGCAGCGGGTAGGAATCGCCCGGGCTCTGGCTAACCGTCCCCTGCTCCTGATAGCGGATGAGCCGACTGGAAACCTGGATATAGACACATCTAATGAAATAATGGAATTATTGTTCAATATTAACCGTACCGGTACTACAGTTATTATGGCTACTCATGCCCGGGAACTGGTAAAATCTGCGGGTAAACGGGTGCTTATGCTGGAACAGGGTAAAATCGTAGCCGATACCCCACCCGGGGAGATAGCCTTATGAGACCGGGAAGCATTATTTATTTCTTAAGGGAAGCTTTCAAATCACTGTCTCGCAACCGCTTACTAAGCATTGCTACTATTTCGACGGTGGCAATTTCCATACTTATACTGGGATTTGCGGTTTTGTTGACGATTAATGCCGGTGCGCTGATGAACTATTTGGAATCAGATGTAGAAATAGTTGCTTTTTTGGACAATGATTTAACTAAATCACAGATTACCGACATTAAACAGGATTTAACTGCTATTACCGGAGTAAAATCGGTTAATTTTGTTTCCCGGGAACGAGCTCTGGCCAAATTGCAGGAGAAATATGGTGGAAATGAGTATAACCTGAAAGAAACCCTGGGTAAAAACCCTTTGCCTAACAGCTATGAAATAAAGGCCGAAGATCCCCATAATGTTCCCCAAATTGCTGTCCAGGTAAAGAAAATTGACGGTATTTACAAGGTCAACTATGGGCAGGGAGTGGTGGAACGATTATTTAAAGTAACCCGCTGGGTACGTGTTGTTAGCATGGTGTTTATCGTTTTACTAGTTTTCGCAGCAGTATTTTTAATTGCCACTACTATTCGCCTGGCCATATTTGCCCGTCGTAAAGAGATTTATCTAATGAAACTAATTGGCTCTACCGACTGGTTTATTCGTTGGCCCTTTTTTATCGAAGGGATTTTTATGGGGGCAGCCGGGGGGCTAATAGCCATTTTAATACTGGCTGCAGGTTATGGTTCTTTAATTAGCCATATGGATGCGCTGTTTTTCTTACCCCTGGTTACGAATCCTGGGATTTTGAGCAATGTTTATATCAGCCTTTTGGTTTGTGGCGCTGTCCTGGGGGTTTTGGGTACCTGGATATCGTTAAACAAATTTTTAGATGTCTAAAATAAAAAGCATTTTTATAGATTAGAAAATGTAATATCAATTGGCAAAATTACTATGGAATTAGGTAATTAACATTTACGGGGAGGATGGAGAGAGTGAGAAGGTTAAAAAGTGGGCTGGCAGTTTGTTTATCACTGGTACTATTAATTGGTGTCATTTTCCCTGTTTATGCAGATAATATTCAGGAACAACAGCGTAAGTTACAGGATGTCAACCGACAGATTGACCAGCAACGCAGTAGTGTAAACCAGGCCCGGCAGAAGGAAAAAACAGTTATGGGGCAGATTTCCAGCCTGGATAAGGATATTAATAAGACCCAGTCGGAGATTAAATATATTGATGACCGCATAGCCTACTTGAAAAAAAATATTGAGAAAGTTGAGGGAGAGATAAAGGATAGCGAGGAGGCCCTGGCTGAGCAGAGCGATATCTTGGGTAAACGGCTGGTATTTATTTATGAAAAGGGCGGCGATGTGTCTTACTTGGAAGTTTTACTTGCGGCTACTGATATTAAGGATTTTTTAACTCGCTATGATCTTTTAAACATTATAGTGGAGCAGGATGTAGAGCTTATTAAATCCATAAATAAAGAGAAAAAAGAACTTTCCTTAAAAAAATGTGATTTGGAAATCAAGCAAAAAGAACTAAAAAGTATCCAGGCTGACCAAATGAGCCAGAAGGGAATACTTGACTCCCAAAAGCAAGAGAAACAGGAGCTTTTAGGTTGTGTACGCCAGGAGAAGGAAGCACTAGAACGAGCCCTTAATGAACTGGAACAGGAATCACAGCAATTGGAGTCTATAATCCGTCAGTATGAATCAGGTAATACTACTCCCCAGGCGGGTACCGGAACTTATACCTGGCCTACCCCGGGGCATACCTCGATGTCATCACCATATGGTATGAGGTATCATCCTATATTAAAAGAAAGAAGAATGCATACCGGGATAGATATTGAAGCACCAATGGGAGCTACTATTGTAGCTGCTGACAGTGGTACAGTTATATCTGCCGGTTGGATGTCAGGATATGGGCAGGTAACAATAATTAACCACGGTAATGGTGTATCTACTCTTTATGCCCATCAATCTAAATTTTTGGTAAGCAAGGGTAACACGGTAAGCAAAGGGCAGGCGATAGGAAAAGTAGGCAGTACGGGCTGGAGTACCGGTCCCCACCTGCATTTTGAAGTTCGTATTAATGGAACTCCCACTGACCCTACCCCCTATGTTAAATAGAATATTAGCGATGAGCCAGGGAGCCCCCTGGCTTATTTTATTTTATTGGATAAAAGTGTAGCAAATCTATATAATTACGGAAATAGGCGTTAATGATAATGGTTGTTGGGTAATGAATTCAAGGTTAAAACTTAACTGGTGTCTAGAGTGAGAGGTGAGGAGTGAGGACACTTCGGCTCTGCCAACCTGATACACCGATTCTCATTTCTGGTTGCGTCCTCCAGCCATGGGTGGTTAATATGCAATAAAATCGATTACTGGTATACTCAAGAGATAAGATAAATAAAATAATATTATGGTGGTGGAAATTTGAAAAAAAATGCTTTCGTTAAAGGCTTGAATACATTCCTGGCGGTAATGGGTACTATTTTTGTGGCTGGAATTGTATATATATTTTTAACTAATGTCGGTGGCTTAAGTACATTTTTTAGTGTTCTTGGTCTGGTCAAGACTCAATCTCTATATGATATTGATGATGCTAAAGCCTTTGAGGGTGCAGCTTCAGGCATAGTATCATTACTTAATGATCCCTATTCCGAATACCTGGACAAAAATACCTGGCAGGAACTGCAAATCAGGCTGGATGCCAAGTTCGGTGGTATCGGTGTCTATATTTTGCAGGATGGCCAGGGTAGACTTAAGATATTATCACCTATAAAGGGTACTCCCGCATATAAAGAAGGAGTTAAGCACGGAGATATTATTACCAAGATAAACGGGGAAAGCGCAGTAGGTATGAGCCAGGATGAAGCTGTACACCTAATGCGGGGAGACCCGGGAACTCAGTTATTACTTAGTGTTTATCGGGGTTCTGATGGCAAGGAACATGATTTCCGGATTATTCGAGAGATAATTAACGTCCCTTCAGTGGAGGCCAGGGTTATTGATAGTGCCAATCAGATAGGCTATATTAGCCTGAATCAATTTGGTTCTCGTTCAGCCGAGGAAATGAAAGAGAGTATGAATGATCTGCTGGACAATAAGAAGGTCAGAGGGCTTATCCTGGACTTGCGCAATAATGGTGGTGGCGATTTCGATGTTTCTATTGCTATCGCGGGTATTTTCTTGGATGGTGATAAGGTAGTAAGTGCTGTCGATGCCCACGGTAATGAAAAAGTTTATAGTGCCAGCAAGGGGAAAGTGGATATTCCTCTGGTGGTACTCGTAAACGAAGATAGTGCTAGCGCCTCGGAGATTCTGGCAGCAGCTCTGCGGGATAATCAACGGGCAGTCCTGGTGGGTAAGAAAACTTTCGGCAAGGGATTGGTGCAGACTGTGTTCCCACTACGTAATGGCGGTGCTCTGAAGCTTACTACGCAGAAATACTATACCCCTGCCGGAATAGATATAAACGAAGTTGGTATAACTCCTGACTACGTGGTAGAAAATAATGTTGATGAAGATACAGACCTGCAGCTGGATAAAGCAATATCAGTTTTGAAAAAACAAATATATTAGGAATTTGAATTATAAATTTAAAGTTTGAATTATAGATTCCCCCGCTGTTGGTGGGGGTTTTTTCTTCCAGTATTATGGAACCCTCGGGTGGTTTAACGTAAAGGAGGGTAGGCCTTGGAACTGTTTATTGCAGTGTTGCTTTTAATGGGGAAAGTTTTCCTCAGTACCTTCACTTCCCCCTTGTTTATAATTACCTACCTGCTTTTATTCTTTATTGTTTGCTGGCAATACCGGCGTCTGGAAGACATAACTCAGACATTAATGAATTATTCCCGTAATCAGTACCTAAGATCAGCGCTCTTATCAACAGCACTTGGTTTGCTGGGAGGTTTACTGGGAAGCATCCTGCTGATTTTTATTGGTATCGACCTCGGTCACCTGGGGATAATGTACCTCTGGATGATTGCGGTTTTATTAATGCTTGTGAATCCCCGTTTTCTCTGTTTTGCTTATGCTGGAGGCATACTTTCCCTAATTAGTTTAGCTACCGGCTACCCGGATATAAACATCGCTCAACTGATGGGTTTAATAGCGGTGCTGCATATGGTAGAAAGTATACTTATCATGTTAAATGGTAGCTTCAACCCGGTACCGGTGTACCTTCGGTCTGGGGATAACATTAGAGGGGGTTTTAACCTCCAGAATTTCTGGCCTATTCCCCTTATTGCCCTGGTAGCCAGCGGGATGGCTGATACCTCTACCGGAATAAATATGCCGGACTGGTGGCCATTAATTAAAGACTATGGACAATATGATTACGGGCGTAATTATACTCTGTTACCGGTATTGGCAGTACTTGGCTATGGAGAAATAAGTTCGACCAGTACACCTAGGCAGCGGGTAAAAAAATCTGGTAAAAACCTTTTCTTCTTTAGTCTCATTTTGTTACTGCTGTCGATTTTGGTCTCGCGCTGGGCTCAGCTGACGATAATTGCGGCTCTTTTCAGCCCCCTGGGTCATGAGTTTATTATCTGGCTGGGTATGCGGGAGGAAACTAAACGTCAGCCCATTTATATAAAACCACCCCGGGGAATTATGGTACTGGATGTTAAAACCGGCTCCCTGGCTAGTCAGGCAGGAATACGCTCTCGGGATATAATACTTAGCGTAAACGGTGAACCGGCAAATAATTTCTATACTTTGCAGGAGCTTTTAAGTTATGGGTGGATAACTGTGGAGTTGGAGGTTTTACGGGAAGGGAAAAAAACAATGCAGTTGCTTAACTGTTCACCATGGCAGGAACTTGGTATTATACCGGTACCCGAAGGCTTCACCCCCAAATATCTTTCCATGGACCACGATAACATCTTCGACCGCCTGCGCCGCATTAGTGGAAGATTAATAAGAAAATAATCGCGTCCTTCTGTGTCTAAATAGTCCATTTTTTATTAACATTCCGTGCCCAAAATGAATACTTTATAGCAAAGTATTATGGAGGGGTTAGGAGTGAGTAAATCGGGAGAAATTCGCTATCTATTAACTAGCAGCAATACCAAACAGGGTTTTCATACCTTTATTCCAGATTTGATACAAGGTTTAAGGAAAATATATATATTGAAAGGAGCAGCAGGGTCAGGGAAATCCACCTTTATTCGGCTTCTAGGAGAATCTCTATCGGAGAAGGGTTATGAAATCGAGTTTTGGATATCAGCTTTAGACCCGGTAAGTCCGGATGGAGTATATATTCCCCGCCTGGGGGCAGCCGTTATAAATGGCAGCCTGCCACAGCCCATCGATCCCCGCTATCCGGGAGCTACCGGGCACATTATTTACCTTGGTGATTATCGTAATAGCAAGGACCTAAATGGGAAGACCCGTGAGATTATTGATTTAATTGACCGTCAGGACGAACAAAACGCGAAAGCGTTTGAGGTTTTAAGAATTGCCGCTCAGGTCCGGGAGGAGGTAAAAAGGCCTGCCCGGGACTGTTTAAGTGTAGCTAATATTCGTGGATTGATAGAAGAACTGGCCAGTGAATTATTAAGGGAACAGCCGGGAGAAAGGCATTATTTTGCCAGTGCGGTTACGGCTGATGGAATGGTAAACTATATTGATGAAATCAGCTATGAATGTAAACGACGGTATATTCTAACCGGTCCTCCCGGTAGCGGTAAATCAATGGTGATTACCGAATTGGCTCGTATGGCTCGGGAAAAAGGATATTTCCTGGAATATTATCACTGTGGTTTTGACCTCGAAAGTATTGTTATGGTCATTATTCGTAACCTGCAATTAGCTTTAATTGATGGCGGTAATATGGAGTTGTCTATAAAACCCTGGGATATTGTGATAGATATGGAAGGTTTCTTGGAGAATTACGATGCCGAAGCTGCAGCTATACAGAGCAGCGAAGCCTGCCGTAACTATGAATCGTTGATGCTGGATGCCGAGGTAAAACTGGAAAGCGCCCATGTTACCTTAAAGGAGTTAAAAAAAGTTTTTACCGCCTTTATGGATTTCGAGCAGCTCGATTGCAAGCGCCAGGAAGTCCTGGAGGATATTATAAACAACGGCTCCCGCCCCCAGTTTCTATAGGGAGGGTAAATAGACACTGAAGGACGCTGATTTTTATGATTAACACTGAAATTTTTTAAATATATGGTTCTTACGTCGACTTCAGCTCCCATTAATGGCGACCGGTTAACACTTCAGTGTCAAAAAATTCCGTGTAATTCCCATAATAATCCGCGGCTTCCGGGTCTATTCAACGAGCTTGATTTACCGGTACCGGGTTTGCTATTATTATGGGGAGAACAACCGTTTGGTTTAGGCTTATTTAAGAGAGGTAAAAAATGGGGAGTTTTATACTACATTCATCTTATAAAGCTACCGGGGACCAACCCCAGGCAATAGATTCGCTAATTAATGGTTTAAATCAGGGTTACCGGGAACAGACCCTCCTGGGGGTAACTGGTTCCGGTAAAACCTTTACCATGGCTAAGATTATTGAACAGCAGCAGCGCCCAACCCTGGTTATGGCACCAAATAAAACCTTGGCCGGGCAACTCTACTCTGAATTCAAACAGTTTTTTCCCGAAAACGCCGTAGAATATTTTATCAGTTACTATGATTACTACCAGCCTGAGGCCTATGTACCTCAAACTGATACTTATATCGAGAAGGATTCCTCCATTAATGATGAAATTGATAAGCTGCGCCATTCGGCTACCGCATCTCTCCTGGAGCGGCGGGATGTAATTATTGTAGCCAGTGTGTCCTGTATATACGGTCTAGGTGCTCCTGATGATTACTATAAACTAGCGATATCGTTGCGCCCAGGAATGGAGATGAGTCGCGACGAGCTACTGCGCCGTCTGGTAGAAACCCATTATGAACGTAATGATTACGCTTTCAGCCGTGGTTATTTCCGGGTGCGGGGAGATGTAGTGGAGGTTTTTCCGGCATCTACCGGAGAAAAAGCCATTCGTATTGATTTTTTTGGTGATGAGATAGATAGAATTATTGAATTTAATCCCTTAACCGGGGAAGTTTATGGACGCCGTATCCATGTCATGATATTTCCGGCTTCTCATTTTGTCACTACCTGGGAACACATGATGGCAGTGGCCGGGGATATAGAAGCCGAGCTGGAGCAGCAGCTAAAAATTTTCAAGAGCCAGGGGAAACTGTTGGAAGCCCAGCGTTTGGAACAGCGTACCCGCTATGATTTGGAAATGATTAAAGAAGTAGGATACTGCAAAGGGATAGAAAATTATTCACGCTATATTACCGGACGGGCTCCGGGAGAACCACCGTATACCCTCATAGACTTTTTCCCCGAAGATTATCTACTTTTTATGGATGAGTCGCATATCTCTGTACCCCAGGTTAGAGGTATGTATGAGGGTGATCGTTCCCGCAAGCAGAACCTGGTGGACTTCGGCTTCAGGCTGTCATCAGCCCTGGATAACCGTCCCCTGAAATTTGCTGAATTTTATGATAAAATCGGACAGGTTGTCTATGTTAGTGCAACACCCGGTGATGCTGAGGTAGGCAGGAGTCTTCAGGTAGCAGAACAGATAATCAGGCCTACCGGTTTGGTGGACCCGGAGGTAGAGGTAAGGCCCACTGAAGGGCAGATTGATGATTTAATGGCGGAAATCCGGGTGACAGTAGAAAAAGGCTACCGGGTACTGGTAACTACTCTGACCAAGAGAATGGCCGAAGACCTTTGCGATTATCTGGCCGGGGTTAATATCCGGGTACGATATATGCACTCCGATATAGATGCCCTGGAGCGGCTTAATATCCTGCGTGATTTACGTAGTGGGGAATTTGACGTCCTGATAGGTATCAACCTTCTGCGAGAGGGTCTCGACCTACCGGAAGTAGCAATGGTAGCCATACTGGATGCGGATAAAGAAGGTTTCCTGCGCTCGGGCAGGTCTTTGATTCAAACTATAGGGCGAGCTGCCCGTAATGTTGAAGGTCGGGTATTAATGTATGCTGATCACATTACTGATTCCATGCGTTTGGCTATTGATGAAACTAACCGCCGCCGCCAGGTGCAGATTAAATATAATGAGGAAAACAACATAACTCCCGAGACCATTAAAAAAGCAGTCTATGCTGCAGTTGAGGCTACTATCGCTGAGGAACCGGTGGACTATGATGTTAACGGGATAAAAAGCTTACCCCGGGAGGAACGCCAGCGCCTGATAACAGAAATGGAGCTGGAGATGCGTGATGCTGCCGAAAGGCTGGAATTCGAACGTGCCGCCCAACTCCGCGATGCCATCAAAGAACTCCAGCAACCTGCGAAAAGCAAGCGGAGAAAGTAAGAGTACGATAATAGACACTGATATCACTATAAAAAATCTTATTTGAGCGGATATCAGTAAATATGCGGTAAAAGGATAGTAGGTTTAAGTTGAAGAATTATTAACCACTACGAAAGCCGGGGTTGAGGTGTTCAGCTACCTTAATAGCGACCATCTGTGTCCCCTTGGGATGTGCCCTATGGGTACGTATATTTATATTTGTCGGAGGATAAGAATGAAAGATTATATATATGTAAAAGGGGCCCGGGAACACAATTTAAAAAATATAGATATAACCATTCCCCGGGATAAACTGGTGGTTTTTACCGGAGTATCAGGATCGGGTAAGTCCAGTCTAGCCTTTGACACTATCTACAGTGAAGGCCAGCGGCGTTACGTGGAGTCTCTTTCCACCTATGCCCGACAGTTTCTGGGGCAGATGGATAAACCGGATGTGGACTACATTGAGGGGCTTTCCCCAGCCATTTCCATAGACCAGAAATCAACCTCCAATAATCCCCGTTCTACGGTGGGCACGGTAACCGAGATATATGATTACCTGCGCTTACTTTTTGCCCGGGTAGGTACCCCGCATTGCCCCCATTGTCACCAGTCCATAAAAAGGCAGACTGTGGATCAGGTGGTGGACAATCTTCTTACTTTACCTGAAGGCAGCAAAATCAAGGTCCTGGCTCCGGTAGTCAGAGGGCAAAAGGGAGAGCATAAAAAAACTATAAGCAATCTCTTCCGCGATGGTTTTGGACGGTTGATGGTAGATGGGTACGAATATACTTCGGATGAAGAAATCCAATTGGAAAAAAACAAAAAACACGATATCAGTGCAGTAGTGGACCGGCTGGTAATAAAGGATAGTATCAGGAGCCGCCTGGCCGAGTCCCTGGAGCTGGCCTTTGAGCTCAGTGAGGGTATAGTAGTTATCCAATTGCTGGGGGAGAACGGTGAAGAGGAAAAGATGTTCAGCCAGGATTTTTCCTGTCCGGAGTGTGGTTTCAGCCTGCCGGAATTAAGCCCGCGCATGTTTTCTTTTAACAATCCGTTTGGAGCTTGTCCAGAGTGCGACGGTCTGGGGGAAAAACGGGAGATTGACCCGGCTCTGGTACTGGATATGAATAAAAGCCTCGCGGATGGGGCTATCATTCCCTGGTCCAGTAATTTTTACACCTTTTACAACCAGGTACTGGCTACCATGGCGGCAAAACATAAAATTCCTATGGATCGGCCATTAAAGGAATTAAGTCCTAAGCAGCTGGATATTATTTTGTATGGAAATGGTCAAGAGCGCTTTAAGGTGAACTATATTAATTCCTATGGTGAGGCCAGTGCTTTTCGTAGCAGCTATGAAGGAATAGTAAATAATCTGCGGCGCCGCTACCACGAGACCAAATCAGATGCTTCCCGGGATGAAATTGAAAAATATATGACCGTAAGCCCCTGCCCGGGTTGTCAGGGTAAGCGGCTGAAACAGGAAATACTATGGGTATTAATTTCCGGGCAATCTATTAACGAAGTAAGCTCAATGTCAGTACGGGGAGCGCTCGACTTTTTCACCAATCTGGCCTTGAATGAAAGGGAAACCTATATTGCCCGCCAGATAATTAAGGAAATCAAGGAACGGCTGAGCTTTTTGGTAGATGTGGGGTTGGATTATCTCACCCTGGATAGGGCGGCGGGCAGTTTATCCGGCGGGGAAGCCCAGCGTATACGTCTGGCTACCCAGGTAGGTTCCAGTCTGGTGGGAGTTTTATATGTATTGGATGAGCCTAGTATAGGCTTACATCCTCGGGATAATGACCGTCTGCTGGCTACCCTTAAAAGGTTGCGTGACTTAGGCAATACCGTAATTGTTGTGGAACATGATGAGGATACTATTCGCAATGCTGATTATATTGTTGATATTGGCCCCCGGGCCGGGGTTTATGGTGGAAAAGTGGTCGCCCAGGGAAGTCTCGAAGAGATTTCTAAAACGGCTGATTCACTTACCGGCCAGTATTTATCCGGGCAAATGGATATAGAGCTGCCCTCCCGGCGTCGTAACGGCAATGGGGGATTTATAGGGGTGCGGGGGGCAGCTCAGCATAACCTGAAAAACATCGATGTAGATATACCACTGGGAAAAATGGTGGTCATAACCGGGGTGTCAGGTTCAGGGAAAAGTACCCTGGTGGGGGATATAATATACCCGGCTCTGATGAAGAAACTGCATGGGGGCAGGCATCGTCCGGGTTTGCATCAGGATATAGAGGGAGTAGAACAGATTGACAAGGTAATTAATATTGACCAGTCACCTATAGGGCGTACTCCGCGATCTAACCCCGCCACTTACACCGGTGCTTTTGACGGGATCCGGGAGCTATTTGCAAGTACGGCAGAATCTCGGGTTAGGGGTTATAAACCGGGACGTTTCAGTTTTAATGTGCGCGGGGGTCGCTGTGAAGCTTGCTCTGGTGATGGCATTATAAAAATTGAAATGCACTTTTTACCTGATGTGTATATCCCTTGTGAAGTGTGTAAGGGTAAGCGTTATAATCGGGAGACCCTGGAGGTTAAGTACAAGGGTAAGACGATAGCTGATATTCTGGAAATGACGGTGGACGAAGCGGTGGAATTCTTTGAAAATATTCCCCGGGTATATCGTAAGCTTAAGACATTGCAGGAAGTAGGCCTGGGTTATATTCGACTGGGACAACCGGCGCCCTCGCTGTCAGGAGGAGAAGCGCAGCGGGTGAAATTGGCAACTGAGCTCTCTCGCCGCTCTACAGGCAAAACTTTATATATACTAGATGAGCCTACTACCGGGCTTCATAAAGATGACATCAAACATTTACTTAACGTACTAAATATTCTTGTGGATACTGGAAATACTGTGGTAATTATTGAGCATAACCTGGATGTTATC
>DIRQ01000011.1:22927-34919 GCA_002424365.1 Syntrophomonas sp. UBA5432
GTTCTCTTGTGCGAATTTCGTTAATGGGTTAAAATGTAAAAAACAGAAAATGAGTGTGATAATATGCCCAGGGTGCCAAGAAAAAAGAGCGAAACCGGAATCTACCATATTATAGTTCGGGGGATAAACCAACAAGATATTTTCCATGATGACAAAGATTTCCGTAAATATTTAGAAGCAATCAAACAGATTAGTTTGGAAAGTAACATAACCATTCTTGGGTATTGCTTAATGAATAACCATGTTCATATATTAATAAAGGAAAATGATACAAATATATCGGTTTTTATGAAACGTCTTGGAGTCAGTTATGCCTACTGGTACAACCGGAAATACGAACGAAGTGGACACGTATTTCAGGATCGTTTTAAAAGCGAATGCATTGAAGATGATCGTTACTTGCTAACAGTAATACGCTATATTCATAGGAATCCTATAAAAGCAGCAATCGTTAACCAACCTGAACAATACCAATGGAGTAGCTGCACAGCCTATTATAATGGTAAAAGTCAAGTAGTTAATGGAATTGATACAAGACTTATTCTAGGAGTTTTTTCGGATAATGAAGAGTTAGCAATTAAGAAATTTCAGGAGTTTATGGAAGAGCAAAGCGAAGATAAATGTTTAAGTGTCTATGAAAACCGGCGTTTGGGTGAAAGGGAAGCCTACCTACTAGTTGAAGAAATATTGAAGGGAAAACCGATCTCATCACTGCAAACGATGGATCCAGAAACTAGGGATCAATTATTATGTCAACTAAGGCATGAGTATGGTGTTAGTCTGCGACAGCTTTCTAGAATTACCGGTTTATCAATTCACACTATAAGAAAAGTATAAAACCTAAATCGCGCACAAGAGAACCGTCCCCTTGTGCGAAGCCCCGATTCCTATACCGGGAAATACTTGAGGAAGGTACTGAATAGACAGTCTATTAAGGTGAAATTATGCTAAAGGAGCGTTTGCGTAATGTACCCCTGAAGCCGGGGGTTTATATTTATAAGGACAGTGAGGGCCGGGTTATTTACGTCGGCAAGGCCAAGTCGCTGCGTACCCGTATGAGCTCGTATTTTCAATCCCCCCAAAAAATGCACCCGAAAGTGCGGGCTTTAATGGCTAGGGTAACCGACTTCGATTACATTGTTACTAGTAGTGAAGTAGAAGCCCTGATTCTGGAGAACAATCTGATTAAATCATATAAACCCCGCTATAATATTCAACTGCGGGATGATAAAACCTATCCCTACCTGAAGGTTACCACCGGGGAGGATTATCCCCGGGTGACCCTGGTTCGGGAAGAAAAGGATGGGGTTTCACGGTATTTCGGACCTTATACCGATGTTACCTCCCTGCGTGACACCTTAAAGCTGTTAAATCTGGTCTTTCCTCTACGTACCTGTAAAACTTTGCGCATGGGAAGACGTCCCTGCTTAAACCGTGATATTAACCGTTGTTTGGCACCCTGTAGTGGTGAGATTAAGAAGGAAGAATATCGCCAGGTGGTTGAGGGGTTGCTGTATTTTATGGAGGGTAATTCCCGGGAGTTATTACAGCAGAAAGAAGAGGAAATGAAAGCCGCGGCTGCCCGCCTGGAATTTGAAAAGGCTGCTCATCTACGTGACCAGATAGAGAGCATTAAAAAGGTGGGGGAAAAACAGAAGATTAGTTTTGAAAATCCTTATAACCTGGATGTAATAGCTTTGAGCGGGAAGGAAAAGGAACATCTGGTACTGCTGTTTAAAATCCGGTCTGGCACCTTCGTGGACAAAGATACCTTCTGGCTTAACCGGGCTATTAATGAAGATGAAGCTCAACTGATGGAGTTTTTTTTGAAGCGTTATTACGCCGACCGCAGCGATATACCGGCAGAAATTTTGCTCAGTCATCTCCCCGAGGGACTTGAGGTACTGCAATCCTGGCTGCAGGCTGAAAAGGGACGCAAGGTTAGGTTGCGGGTACCGCAGCGGGGAGATAAGAAAAGCCTGTTGGATATGGTTATTAACAATGCCACTTTACTATGGCAGGAGAAACATGAAAAAGAGCAGGAAAACCAGGCTATTCTTAAACAATTAAGTCAAGTACTGGACCTGGAGATAATCCCGCAGCGGATAGAATGCTATGATATCTCCCACCTGGGTGGAGAGGAAACAGTAGCCTCTATGGTGGTTTTCACCAGGGGCATGGCGGATCGCAAAGCTTACCGCCGGTTTAAAATGAAGGTAGACCAGAACGATGATTTCGCCTCGCTCAGTGAAGCTCTGCAGCGGCGTTTTAAGCGAGCTCGGGAGGGGGATCCGGCATTTCTACCGGAACCGGAATTGATTCTTATTGACGGAGGGGCCGGGCAGGTAAATGCAGTGTATAAAGTCCTGCAGGAAATGCAGGTGGATATACCGCTCTTTAGCCTGGCAAAGAAGAATGAGGAGATTTATAGGCCGGGGCCGGCTTTTCCCGTGCGGCTTTCCCGGCGGGATGAAGCATTGCAGTTATTACAACGTCTGCGGGATGAGGCCCACCGTTTCGCCATTGAATATAATCGCCAGCGCCGGGCCGGTAAAGTACGGGCATCCAGTCTGGATGACATTGAGGGTATCGGACCAGCACGGAAGAAGAAACTGTTAAGCCATTTTGGCTCGGTAAAGGCCATACAGCAGGCCTCCCTGGAGGAATTGCTGCAGCTCCCCGGCATGAACCGTACGGTAGCAGAAAACGTCTACCAGCATTTTCATGGTGGGGAAAAATAAAGTCCGTACTTAAGATTTTCAGGGAAAAGCAATAGTATAGTAGAAAAAATTATGTTGGAATTATGGCAAATAATCATATATATTTTATATAGAGGTAATTAGGTAATTGCGAAAGGGGGATATGCCAGTGCATGGTTGGGTTATCAGATGGTTATTAAGTATTCTTGCCTTATTATTAACTGCGGCATTTATTCCGGCCTTTGAGCTTTCCGTGTGGGGAGCGATAGTAGGATCCATTTTTCTGGGAATAATTAACGCGGTTATTCGTCCCCTGTTAATTATTCTTACGTTACCGTTAAATGTTGTGACCTTAGGATTATTTACCCTTGTTATCAATGGTTTTATGCTATGGATTACATCTGTAACTATCAAGGGTTTTGAAATTCACGGCTTTGGTTGGGCTATATTAAGCGCTCTGGTATTTAGTATATTAAGTTTTCTTATCAGTTTACTCATAGATGACCGTACATTTAACTTTTAAAATAACGTATAGTTGAGATAATTTTTAATATGTGCACCCATTCAGGTAGAATTATAGAACAAGGTTTTAGGCCGGGCAATTAGCTCGGCTTCTTAATATAAATAAGGGGGAAGCAGATGTCTATAAAATTGGTAGCTATTGACCTGGATGATACCCTGCTGGATTCAGGCCTTAAAATAGCTGATAACTGCCTGCAGGCAATAAGTCAGGTGCAGCAGAAAGGAATTTTGGTGACCCTGGCAACCGGCCGCATGTACCCCGCCGCTTTGCCCTATGCCCGGCAGCTAAAGGTGGATGTTCCTTTGATTACCTATCAAGGCGCCCTGGTAAAAAACTCCCTTTCAGGAGAAATTCTTTATTACCACCCTTTGTCTGCCCAACCGGCGACTGAGATAATTGATTACTTCAGACAGGTTGGGGTTCACTACCACAGCTATCTGGAGGATCAGATATGTATGGAATCGCTTACCCCGGAAGGTCGTTACTATCAAAAAATATCAGGTATAAAACCAGTACTAGTTGATGATTTGATGAATATCTGCAGCAGTGGCAAGGCTATGAAAGTTATGGCGGTTACAGAGGATAAGAAGCTGTTGCTGAATATGGAACGAGAGTTGAAAGACAGGTATGGTATTAGTTTAAACATTACCCGGTCAAAGCCCTTTTTCTTGGAGGTTATGGCCCGCGAAGCCAATAAAGCAGATGCCCTGCGGGTAGTTGCAGCTCATTACCAGGTTGACCGCAAAGATGTAATGGCTATTGGAGATAGTTATAATGATATAGAGATGATTGAATGGGCTGGAGTGGGCGTGGCCATGGGCAACGCTTGGGGTGCGGTAAAAGAGGCGGCTGATTATGTTACCTGCTCCAATGATGAAGAGGGAGTAGCCGAAGCCCTGCGGAAGTATGTGCTATGAAAACAGACGTATCCACAGGGCACATCCCCAAGGGGGACACAGATGCTCGCTATGCTCGCAATTATTGGTGCGGATACTCCCTGCGGTCGTTATTAAGGTAGCGGATTCATAAGGATTTGGATGCTCCTTTGATTATTGCGGATGGGTTGAATGGTAAAGACTATGTTAAGGTACCTATAGAGGGAGTACATTTTTAAGAAGTAAATATTGGCAGTGCGGCTGGCATCGGTAGATCCGGTAGCTCTGGATAAGGCCTGTGCTGATCTGGTTAATTCTCGACCTGCTCTGCCCGGTTCGATAATAGAAGGGCTGGCAGCTGGGGAAGATAAGCTTAAATCCCATATACCCGGGTATTAATTGGGAGACCCAGCTGGAACATGCACAAAGAATAGGCCTTGGTAGCATGGAATATGAACTTATAGAAATATAGTCTGTTCTGGAGGGTTTGATTTGCGTGAACTGGTGGTGGGGGTTGACCTGGGAGGTACAAAAATATTAGCCGGGATTGCTGATACCAACGGTAACATTCTTGAAAAAAAACGAGTTTTTACTCCGGTGGGTGCTGACCCTGACCAGGTACTGGATGTAATAATAAATTGTTCCACTGAGTTGCTGAGGGTTTGCCGGGTTCGGGAACAGGAGATTAAAGGAATAGCAGTTGCTACTCCTGGTCCCTTGTCTTTTCCCGAAGGAGTGGTGAGGAATTCCCCTAATTTAAATTGGGAGCGGGTAAATTTTAAGGAAGAACTAATACGGCGTATGGGTCAATCGGTTATTGTGGAAAAAGACACCAATATGGCCGTATTGGGTGAGTATTATTTTGGCCGCCAATCTGAATGCGGTGATTTATTATATATAACGGTAAGTACCGGTGTAGGTGGAGGGGTTATTTGTGCCGGTAAGCTGTACCGGGGTCATGGCGGTGGAGCTGGAGAAGTTGGGCATATGGTGGTTGAGGCTGGGGGAGTGGTCTGCAATTGCGGTCGTCGGGGTTGCCTGGAAGCCCTGGCCTCAGGTAGTGCTATTGCTCGAAGGTTGGATGAGATGGTTAAGCAGGGGCAAGGCCAGTGCATACTCGCCTGCACTGCCGCGGGTGAACAGCCTGGCCCCCGGGAGCTAGGAATGGCAGCCCGGCAGGGAGATAAAGAGGCCATTTTGCTGTTGTCTCAGGTAGCAGAATACCTGGGAATTGGTATAGCCAATCTGGTAAATATTTTTAATCCCCGGGCCGTTATCCTGGGAGGTGGTATGATGCTGGGGCTTAGGGACCTGCTCCTGGAGCCGGTGCAGACTTATGTTAATAAGAATGTCTTTAGCCTGAACCGGCAGGATTTATTAGTGGAGTGTACTTCGTTGGGTGACGATATCGTCCTTTATGGCTGCGTTGCAGCAATTCTGATGAGGGGGAATGAAAATGAGTAATGAAATGACAGCGGAACAGATGATGGAATACTTATATGGCTTACCGGAACAGTTTGTCGGCAGCCTGAAGCTGGATTTGGCCTTTGTTTCCCGGTACAAGAAAGAATACCGTAATATTGTAGTCTCCGGGATGGGAGGCTCAGCTATTGGGGGAGATATTTTGCGAGTCTATGCAGCAAATAAAACTCCGATACCGGTTTTAGTGGTGCGGGATTATAACATTCCGGCTTTTGTCGACCAAAACACTTTGTTTCTGGCAGTAAGCTATTCAGGCAATACTGAAGAGACGTTGAGTGCATACAGTCAGGCACGGGAAAAGGGTGCTTCTATTATATGTATTACTACCGGGGGCAAATTAAAAGCTATGGCTGAGCAGGATGGCTATGAGGTAGTAGAGATACCGTCAGGATTAGTACCACGTGCTGCTACTGGCTATCTATTTGCTCCCCTGGCTCTACTGTTAGATGAACTAGGGATAATAGAAGGGGTTTACCAGGAATTACAGGAGACAGTAGAAGTTTTGCAGGGAATGAGGGAACAGCTGCATCCTGGAGTTGAGGCTGGACGTAATCAAGCCCGGGTAATAGCCGGAAAACTTAAAGACTCACTCCCGGTTATATGGGGTACAGCAGGGATATCAGAAGTTGCTGCTCTGCGCTGGAAGGCACAAATTAATGAGAATGCTAAATGCCCGGCTTATTATAGTATTTTTCCGGAATTAAATCACAATGAAATCGTGGGTTTTGAAGTACCTCAGGAGCTATTAGCCTCGATTAGCTGTATTATCTTAAGAGATAAATATGATAACGAACGGGTTAAGCGGCGCATAGAAATCAGCAAAGATATAATTAAGGATCAGGTCAAAGAGATCATTGAGGTAAACAGCCAGGGAGAATCTTATCTGGCTCGTTTTTACTCACTGGTCTATATAGGAGATTACGCCAGCGTTTACCTGGCTCTGGAATATGGCATCAATCCCACTCCGGTAAAAGTAATTGATTACCTTAAGGCACAACTAGCATAACCAGAAAACCATAGGGGGGTTTAAACCTCCCTCTTATTTTTTCTGGCTAAAGCCATGGGTGGATGTAAAAACTATCATTGATATAATTCGTATTTATTTATCTAAATGTCATTGTAAGGGGTAGAGTCAGGAATTAGAAGCTAGGGGTGAGGGGTAAGAGGTGAGGAGTAGGGAGCAAAGTGCGAAGTGTTCCTCACCCCTCACTCTAGATAATTAGTCAAGTTCTCAGTTCGAAAACAGTTACAAGACAGCTTTGTTACTGGCGCCTATTTGGATTATTCGAGGTGTTTTTCATGGAGTTATATGGGGACTACCATACTCATTGCCGTCTTAGTGATGGCAGGCAGAATGAGGAGGAAATTATTAATGCAGCTCGGGAACGTGGTTTAAAAGAAGTAGCTATCACCGACCATGGTCCTCTGGCAGCAGTTATTGGAGTCGGAGATGCTGACGAGTATCTTAAGCTGCGAGATAGGTTAGATGCTATAGTTAATAATTATCCTAATATCGAGGTTTTGCTAGGGGCAGAAGCTAATATTCGGGATTTGCAAGGAACTTTGGATTTGCCGCCAGAGATTATTGTCGAGCTAGATATTCTTATTGCCGGCCTGCATCCTTATACCCTGCCTACCTCAATAAAAGATGGCTGGGCGGTCTTTGTACAGAATTCTCTACGCCACCTGGGCCGAGGGCAACAGGAGAAGGCAATTAACAATAATACCAAGGCTACGGTAGAAGTTATTTATAATAATCCCCAACTAGATATTTTGTCTCACCCGGGACTATTTTTTACGGTGGATATTGCCGAAGTAGCCCGTGCTTGTGTTGCTAAAAATGTACTTTTTGAAATAAATTGCGCACACGAACACCCCGGTATTTCTGCTATAATTGAAGCAGATAGGGCGGGAGTTGATTTTATAATTAATAGTGATGCTCATTTCCGGGAAACAGTAGGCAACCTAAATTATGGAGTAAAACTGGTGAAAAAGCTGGGAATTGCTCCTGAACAGGTGGCTAACAGGCGTCAAGGGGGAGGCTATAAGCAGTGGAGAAAAAACAAGAAGAACTGCACATACTCATAATTACTGGGCTTTCCGGGGCTGGAAAGACTCAGGTAATTAACTGCCTAGAGGATATGGGATATTACTGTGTTGATAATTTACCACCAGCTTTATTGTTAAAATTCGTGGAATTAAGTATGCAGTCTGAAGGCCGGGTTGATAAAGTAGCCTTGGTTATAGATGTCAGGGGAGGGGAGTTTTTCAGTGACCTGGCACAATCACTGCAGGAACTGGAGGGAGATCGCATACCTTATGAGATTCTCTTTCTGGAAGCTTCCGATGATGTCTTGATTAGACGGTTTAAAGAATCACGGCGCCGCCATCCCCTGTCCGACCGGCGCCAGTTGACAGAAGCCATACAACTGGAGAGAAGAATGCTGGAGGAACTTCGTGGCAAGGCTAACCTGGTTATTGATACCAGCGGACTTTCCCCCCGGTTATTAAAGGATAAATTACAAAGCCTGTATAGTGAAAGCGGCACGGGCAAGTTTACCGTAAATATTGTCTCTTTCGGCTATAAATGGGGCATCCCTCTGGATTCCGATATTGTTATGGATGTAAGATTTCTGACTAATCCTTTTTATGATCCTCATATGCGTATGTTAACCGGGCAGGACCGGGATGTAATTGAGTTTGTACTTGATTCACCAATAACTAAATCATTCACCCGTCGGTTTTTGAATCTTCTAAAGTATTTAATCCCTTATTATGTACAGGAAGGTAAAACTAATCTGGCAGTATCGATAGGCTGTACCGGAGGTCAGCACCGCTCGGTGGTACTGGCTGATTATGTGGCCGGGCAGTTGAAGAAGATGGGATATAATGTTTTAACCAGGCATAGAGATGTTGCAAAGTATAAAGTGGAGGAATAAATGAATACTGACATAAATAAGCCGGCAATCGTAGTAATAGGCGGTGGGACCGGCTTATCCGTATTACTAAAGGGTCTAAAGCGATATACGTCCCGGATTACGGCAATGGTGACGGTTAGTGATGATGGGGGCAGTTCCGGAAGGCTAAGAAGCGAACTGGGGGTCTTACCCCCGGGAGATATTCGTAACTGCCTGGTAGCTTTGGCAGAAACTGAAACCCTTATGAATAAAGTTTTTCAGCATCGTTTTCTTCAGGGGGGCAGTCTTCAGGGACATAATTTGGGAAATTTGCTCCTGGTAGCGATGACGGAGATTACAGGAGATTTTATCTCAGCCATTAGAGAAGTGAGCAAGGTACTGGCAGTTAGGGGGAAAGTACTTCCGGCTACTTTAGAACCAGTAATCCTGGGAGGAATAATGGCGGATGGTAACCGGGTAATGGGTGAAACTGCTATTCGCGATTATCAGGCCAGTATTAAAGAGATTTTTCTTATTCCGGAATGTGGGCCATTGCCGGAGACCCTGGAGGCTATCAATGAAGCTGATGCTATTATTATTGGCCCTGGGAGCCTGTATACCAGTATTATTCCTAATCTCCTGGTTAAGGGAATTATTGAGGCTATAGCCAGTTCCCGGGCACCGAAATTTTATATAAGTAACATTATGACAGAGCAGGGTGAAACTGATGAGTTCACTGCTGCCGATCACCTGAAGGTAATCCAAAAACACACTGGAAAACAGATAATTGATTATGCGGTAGTTAATTCCGGTAAGATTGATGAAGAGCGATTAAAGCGTTACAAAGAGGAAAAGGCGGTACCGGTAAAATCATCCTCAGATGAAATCGCCAAAATGGGAATAAATATTATTGAACGGGATTTAGTTTCTGATACCGAGGTGGCCTGGCATGACGCTGATAAGCTTGCCCGGGTCATACTGGAGAAGATAGGAGAATTGTAGTTATGAGTTTTTCCCATGATGTCAGGAACGAGTTGGCCAGGGCAATGCCGGAGAAAGAATGTTGTTGCAAAGCTGAACTTTCGGCTTTGCTGGCCAGTGGTGCCATCGTTATTGGATCTGGGGAAGACGGATGCAACCTGGAAGTTAGAGTTGAAAATGCAGCCACCGCCCGTAAAATTTTTAAACTACTTAAAGAAAGCTATAGCTTACAATCTACAGTTCGCATAGAAAATCGTAAACGCTTTGGAAAAACAAAAATTTATGAAGTAGACACGCATTTTTCTTCAGATAATTTGTCGATATTGCAGGAATTACACCTAATAGAAGATAATAATAATAGTAAGAGTCGACCTAGTCCTAAATTTACTAGAAAGACTTGTTGTAAGCGCTCTTATTTGCGGGGGATATTTCTCAGCCGGGGTTTTGTTAACCGGCCGGAAAATGATTACCACCTGGAAATAGTGTTTAACGAAGAGAAACTAGCTATACATGTACAGAAATTACTGGCTCGTTTTGATATCGAAGCTCGTATTTTTGAAAGAAAAAGCAGTTTTGTGTTATATGTAAAAGAAAGTGAAAAAATTGGGGACTTTTTACGGGTTGTAGGTGCCAATCGAGCTCTGCTGGAATTTGAAAATGTACGCATTATCAAATCAATGCGTAATACTGTTAATCGGCAGGTAAATTGTGAAACTGCTAATTTGGCAAAAACAATTGATGCTTCTGTGCGTCAGATAGACTTAATCAACCGTGCTAGAGAAAAGGAAGGGTGGAAGAAGATGCCGGCGCAGCTCAAGGAACTGGCCTTTCTCAGGGTTCATTACCCCGATTATACCTTGAAGGAATTAGGGGAACTGACTCAACCACCTCTTAGTAAACCAGGTGTTGCTTACCGGATGCGCAGGCTGGAAAAAATAGCAGAAGATATTATTGGGCAAATAGAATTATGAATTAACTGTTTTGAGGTCTGCTATGTGAACAGAAGGGCATAATTTTGGCAGTCAGAAATATTTATGGTTATAGATAGAGAAAAGGGGGATCTGCATGCGGTTAACTCACGATGTTTTTCTAGAACAGCAACAAAAATTACTTATAACACCGGAACTGCGCCAGGCCATCGCCATTCTGCAGATGTCTACCCTGGAATTATCTGAATATGTACAAAGGGAATTGGAAGAAAACCCATTTTTAGAAGAACGAGAAGACCCCGCGGATTCAGGGGAAAGGGATAATGACAACTCTGATAACTCTAAAATGGAAGAATGGGTGGAGTATTTTAATGACCGGGATATTGGTTATACGCCCAGGGAAACAAAAGAAGAAAAGTCATTTGACAATTTTTTAACCCGTAGGCCCAGCCTCTATGAACACCTGGAATTCCAACTGCATATTGTCAGTAAAAAAGAAGATGATTTAGCCATTGGGAATTACCTGATTGGCAGTATCGATAGTAATGGTTATCTATGTGTAGATTTAAATGAGGTAGCCAATAAGCTTAATGTGCCCGGAGAAAAAGTGGATGAGGCCTTGGAATTAATCCAGTCCTTTCACCCCCACGGGGTTGGGGCTCGCGATTTAGCTGAGTGTTTACTTTTACAATTAAAGCACTATGGTAAAGAAAGTCAGCTGGCCCGAGATATTATCAATAACCATTTGGGAGATCTGGGCCGGGGCAAATTGAATAAAATTGCTCAGTTACTTGCAGTTCCGGTACAGGAGGTACAGGATATCGGCGATCTGATTAGGACACTGGATCCCAGGCCGGGCTTGCAGTACAGCAACAGCAATGAAATTAAATATATACTTCCCGATGTTTTTGTAGAGAAGATGGAGGGAGAATACATTGTTATAGTTAATGATTTTAATTTCCCCCGCCTTATTATAAATCAGGCATACGAGAGTATTTTGCGCCAGCCCAACGCTTTTTCCCAGGATGCCAGGAAGTACCTGGAGGATAAAATGGGTTCTGCCATCTGGTTAATCCGCAGCATAGAGCAGAGGCGAATGACCCTTTACAAAGTTGCTCGTTGTATAGTGGATATTCAAACTGAGTTTTTAGATCGGGGAGTGGAACATTTAAAAACCTTAAATTTAAAACAGGTGGCTGATATTGTTGAGGTTCATGAATCAACTGTGAGCCGGGCTACTACCAACAAGTATATTCAAACCCCCCAGGGACTGTTTGAATTAAAGTACTTTTTTAGCACCGGGGTAGAATCATGTCATGGTAGTCGAAAAGTATCCTCGAAGAGTATAAAATTCATGCTGGAAGAAATCGTGGCTGCAGAGGATTCTAGTAAGCCTCTTAGTGACGATGCCATTGCCAAGATATTAAATAAAAAGGGTATACGGATTTCCCGCCGCACAGTGGCCAAATACCGCCAGGAACTCGGCATATTATCAACCATGGCACGTAAACGATATTAGAACGCAATAAGGCGTTAATGATATGGTTGCCGAGTAATGAATTCAAGGTTAAAACTTGACCGGTGTCTAGAGTAAGGGGTAAGGAGT
>DIRQ01000011.1:35114-44316 GCA_002424365.1 Syntrophomonas sp. UBA5432
GCTTTTGTAGGAGCAGACCCGCGTGTCTACTCGGCCGACCACTGACTCCCGGGGAGTGAATCTAGCTGTAAATTTTTCGTTACTAAAAGCTTTTAAGTCACATATTTAGGTCGCTGTGATATAATATTTGGTGGAACCATGAATTTTGTGTACATGACACAAGCTTTGGGACATTTTTGTCCCTGGGGTACGCATATAGCCCACTTATCTTATTTTACGCCAATACCTAAAGCACTAATGAAATGGTCAACTATGTTAAAAGTAAGGGGTTAGGACCATGGAGTAAGGGAAGATCTTCGCCCCTAACCTCTCACTCCTAACTCTAAACAAGTAATTAAATTTAAAGAAAACTATTAACAAGAAAACTTCGTGTTCCTGTCTACTTTCTAAAATTTTGAGGATAGTTATATGGATAGATTATTTTTACTCCTTGAACGATTTGCCCCGGAAACTCTGGAAACGATTCAGACCAAGTATCAGGTATTACGGCAGGTAATGCACCGGCAACCGGTAGGCAGAAGGCAACTGGTTAAAGACTTGGGTCTTTCCGAAAGAGCGGTTCGTAGCGAGATTGGTATTTTAAAAGAACGGGGAATAATACATATTACCCAGGCTGGGTTATACCTTACCCCGGTTGGTGAATCTATGCTGCAGGAAATCGATGAAATTATTCCATTCTTATATCAAACACAAACATTAGCCGAGAAGATTAAGCATTTGTTTAATATACCAGAAGTGATTGTGGTACCAGGCGATTCCTACACTGATCAGCTGACCCGGAAGGATTTGGGCCGGGCAGCGGCTCGTTATTTAAAAAAGTTGCTCTACCCTTCTTGTATCGTGGCAGTTACTGGTGGTACTACCCTGGCGGAAATGGCTGATGCTATTGGTTCAGCTATTCAATTGCCAGATGTACTGGTAGTACCTGCTCGGGGAGGATTGGGAGAAGACATGGAACAGCAGGCCGGGACGATTGCTGCCAAGATAGCTACAGCTATAGGGGCTCAGTATCGACTATTGCATATTCCTGATAATTTAGAAGAGAGTACAGTGGAAATATTAAAAAAGGACTTTCATATTGCTCGGGTGATTGAAAGCATTAAATCGAGTGACATACTGGTACATGGTATTGGGTCGGCTATTGAAATGGCTAATCGCCGTCAGCTTACTGTGGAGGAGATTGATTTTTTAAAAAGAAGTAACGCTGTAGGTGAAGCACTAAGATATTATTTTGATGAAAAGGGTAAAATAGTCTATGAAGTTCCTGGGGTTGGTTTGGAATTAGCCGATTTGGATGATATTAAAACTGTAATTGCAATTGCTGGTGGTAGTAACAAGGCACAGGCTATTGAGGCGGTACTTAGTAATCGACAGGAGAGTGCCCTTATTACTGATGAAGGGGCGGCCAGAGAAATTATAAAAAATAATGAATAGAAAGGGTGATATTGATGGCAGTTAAAGTTGCTATCAACGGGTTTGGAAGAATCGGCCGACTAGTTGCCAGAATAGTTCTGGGGCGGGACGATATTGAGCTGGTGGCGATAAATGATGTGGGGGATGCCAAGGCTAATGCGCACCTCTTCAAATACGATTCCATTCATGGGGTCTATGCCGGCGAAGTAAAGGTTGAGGACGATTACCTGCTGCTTAATGGACAAAAAATCCGTTATATGTCTAATAAGGATCCGGAACAACTACCTTGGAAAGAGCTAGGGGTAGAAATTGTAGTTGAGTCTAGCGGAGTTTTCCGTACTCGGGAGAAAGCAGCTAAACACCTGACCGCAGGTGCCCGAAAAGTGGTTATAACGGCACCAGGTAAAGGGGTTGACCTTACTATGGTTATGGGCGTAAATCATGACAAATACCAGCCTGAATATGATGTGGTTTCCAATGCTTCCTGCACTACGAACTGCCTGGCACCAGTAACCAAAGTTTTAATGGATAACTTCGGTATAGTAAAGGGACTTATGAATACTATACATTCTTATACTAATGACCAACGTATTTTGGATTTGGCTCATAATGACCTGAGACGCGCACGAGCTGCAGCCGTTTCCATTGTTCCTACCTCAACTGGTGCAGCCAGCGCCCTGGGGTTGGTTATTCCGGAGATGGAGGGGAAGCTAGATGGCATGGCTACCCGGGTACCTACTCCCGATGTTTCTCTGGTAGATTTAACCGTTGAATTGGAGAAAGCAGCTACGGTGGCAGAGATTAATAATGCTTTTAAGGTTGCCGGCGCAACAAACTTGAAGGGCATATTAAAATATACGGAAGAACCCCTGGTATCCAGTGACTATCGGGGTGATAACAATTCCGCCATTGTTGACGGGCTCTTGACCATGATAGCGGGAGACCGTATGGCTAAGGTAATAGCCTGGTATGATAATGAATGGGGCTATTCCGTCCGGGTAATTGATGTGGTGGCTCATATAGCTTCATATTTTTAAGCGAGGTGTGTGTGCTTGAGAAATCTCAGGGATGTAGAACTGGATGGAAAACGGGTATTAATGCGGGTTGATTTTAATGTACCCATGGATAAACAAGGTAATATCCTGGATGATGGTAAAATGCGGGGAGCTCTCCCCACTATCGAGTATGTCCTGGCCCATAATGGTAAACTTATACTTATGAGTCACCTGGGACGGCCCAAAGGCAAGCCCGACCCGAAATATAGCCTAAAGGGATTGGCACCCCACCTTAAAAGGTTATTAAATGGTGCGGTGGTAAGCTTTGCTGAGGATTGTGTTGGTCCCGAGGTTGAGGAAAAAGTTAACAGCATGAACCCGGGGGAAGTACTGCTGTTGGAGAACCTGCGTTTTCATTCCGGTGAAGAAGAAAACGATGCCGATTTCTCTAGGCAGCTGGCATCTCTGGGAGATGTGTATATAAATGATGCCTTCGGTACCGCCCACCGGGCCCACTCCTCTACTGTAGGGGTTGCTGATTATCTTCCAGCCTTTGCCGGTTTCCTGATGGAAGCCGAGGTTAATATGCTGAAAAATGTAGTGGAATCCCCGGAAAGACCGCGCATGGCTATTCTGGGTGGTGCCAAAGTTACTGATAAGCTGGGCATAATTGAGAACCTATTGGAGAAAATGGACATTATAGTAATGGGTGGTGGAATGGCCAACACCTTTCTTAAGGCTCAGGGTAAAAACGTAGGTAAATCGTTATTTGAAAAGGATTTACTCATCGAAGCTAACCGTTTGTTGGATAAAGCTGAAAAGAAAAAGGTACGTATATTATTACCGGTTGATGTGATAATTACCGGGGAGATATCAGCTGATGCCGTTGCTGCGGTAGTAGGTGTTGATGAGGTACCTGATGATATGATGATTATTGATATTGGCCCCCGTACCATAGAAATTTACCGGGAAGAGATTAACCAGGCTAAGACAATTATCTGGAATGGTCCGATGGGGGTTTATGAATACGAACAATTTGCCCGGGGTAGCAAGGAAATAACCAGGGCCATGGCTAATGCCTCGGCAGTAAGCGTAATTGGTGGCGGAGACTCTGCCGTGATAGCTCATGACCTGATGTTGGATGATAAAATTACGCATATATCAACAGGTGGTGGTGCTACCCTGGAATTTCTGGAGGGGATTAAACTACCAGGTGTAGTAGCCTGTGGTGGATAAACCAGGGAAAGGGGGATGTGATTGAGAACACCTCTTATAGTTGCTAATTGGAAAATGAATAAGAGCTTAAAGGATGCTGAACAATATGGGCAGGAACTGCTACCGCTATTAGCCGGGTATACTGGGGTAGATGCGGTTGTTTGCCCTCCTTTTACCAGCCTCTCGGTAATGAGTCGGATTTTTTCTGCCTCAGACATTAAATTAGGTGCTCAGAACTTGTTTTGGGAGATTAAGGGTGCCTATACCGGAGAAATATCGCCGGCTATGCTGGTTGATGCCGGTTGTACTTATGTAATTTTGGGACATTCGGAGCGGCGTCAGATAATGGGTGAAAACGATACCATTATAAATCGCAAAGTAAGGGCGGCTCTGGATGTAGGCCTTATTCCTATTCTTTGTGTGGGAGAAACCCTGCAGGAACGGGAAAACAATAGAGCTCGAGAAGTAGTTAAGGACCAGTTGACCCGGGATTTAAAGAACATCAATTTTGCTCCCCAGGGACTGGTAATTGCTTATGAACCAGTCTGGGCTATCGGCACCGGGGTAAATGCCAGCAGTGATGATGCCCAGGAAATGATAGGATTTATTCGTAGTTACCTGGCCAGGCTATATAACCGGGAACTGGCTGGTTCCGTTCGTATTCTCTATGGCGGAAGTGTTAAGGAAGAGAATATTGCTGAGTTTATGGATGAAATTGATGTAGATGGTGCCTTGGTTGGCGGAGCCAGCCTGCAGGCGAGTTCATTTGCCGGTATTGTGAGGTTTAAATAATAATGGCAATTAAACCACTCGTTTTAATGATTCTGGACGGCTGGGGATTGCGCTGCGATTGTGAGGATAATGCCATAAGCCTGGCTAATCCGAAAAATTTTTACCGTTTAGCAGATAAATACCCTTTTACAAGCCTGAAATGCTCAGGTCTCGATGTAGGTTTGCCCCGGGGTCTGATGGGAAATTCTGAAGTAGGGCATTTAAATATAGGCGCAGGGCGTATAGTATTTCAGGAGATTACTCGTATAACAAGTGCTATAGAGGATGGCAGCTTTTTTGCTAACCCTGAGTTTAACGCTGCCATAGATTATGTTCTTAAAAACCAGGGAGCCCTGCACTTAATGGGGTTACTCTCTGATGGGGGAGTACATAGCCACCTGGATCATTTGTATGCTCTGCTTAAGCTGTGCCGGAAGCGAGGAGTTCAGGAGGTATATGTCCATGCTTTCCTGGACGGACGGGATGTTAACCCTAAAAGCGCTGCAGATTTTGTTATCGCAGTGGAGAAGGAAATGCACGAACTGGGCACCGGTAAAATTGCCTCGGTAGCTGGACGCTATTATGCTATGGACCGGGATAATCACTGGGATCGGATAGAAAAAGCCTATAATGCACTGGTGGTGGGAGAGGGGGTTAAAGCCCCCAATGCTTATGCCGCTATAATAAACAGTTACGAGGCTCGGGTGACTGATGAATTTGTCGAGCCGGTTGTAATAATTGATACTAAAGGTAAGCCCCAGGGACTAATCAAAGATGGTGATGGGGTAATATTTTTTAATTTCCGGGCTGACCGGGCTCGGGAAATTACCCGGGCTTTTGTAGACCCTGCTATGGATAAATTCCAGCGCCAAACGCGGCCTCAGGTCTACTACGTTTGTATGACCCAGTATGATGCAACTATCGATGCTCCGGTAGCCTTTATGCCTCAGAATCTAAATAATACTCTGGGTGAGGTACTGGCAGACAAAGGACTACGCCAGCTAAGAATAGCAGAAACGGAGAAATATGCTCATGTAACCTTCTTTTTTAATGGTGGGGTGGAAGAGCCGAACCCGGGTGAGGAACGCATTCTTATTCCATCTCCCGATGTACCCACCTATAATTTAAAACCAGATATGAGCGCCTGGGAAGTAACTGCTAAAGTACTGGAGCAGATTGACCGGGATTATTATGATGTAATAATTATGAACTATGCTAATCCTGATATGGTTGGACATACCGGGATACTGGAGGCGGCGATAGAAGCAGTTAAGGTAGTTGACCAGTGTTTGGGGCAGGTGGTGCAAGCAGTACTGGACAAAAGTGGTTGCGTATTTATTACCGCTGACCACGGTAACTGTGAAAAGATGTGTTCGTTGGAAGGGACCCCACACACGGCTCATACTACCGATAAGGTTCCCTTTGTTATGGTAGCTGATAAGTTTGTTAACCAGCGTTTACGAGAGGATGGTGCGCTGCGGGACATAGCTCCAACGATGCTGGATTTACTAGGAATTACCATACCGGAAGAAATGACCGGGGAAAAACTATACCGGTCGGTACAATGTAGGTAGCAGTGCATTCAGTGTCTAATTAAAAAAATTGAAGGGATGATTGGAATGAGTGTTATTGTTGATGTTTTTGGTCGAGAGGTTCTGGATTCACGGGGTAATCCAACAGTAGAAGTAGAAGTAATATTGGAAGATGGAACTATGGGACGAGCTATTGTACCTTCGGGAGCTTCTACCGGTGCCCATGAAGCGGTGGAATTAAGAGATGAGGACAAAAATCGCTATAATGGCAAAGGGGTATTACAGGCAGTAGAGAATGTCAATGAGATTATAGCTCCTGAAGTTATTGGCATGGATGTAACCCATCAGGTAGATATCGATACCCTGATGATTGAAATGGATGGCACTCCTAACAAAGGTAGGCTGGGAGCCAATGCCATATTAGGTGTATCCCTGGCCGTAGCCCGGGCTGCTGCTAATTACCTGGAAATACCTCTTTACCAGTATATCGGGGGTGTCAATGCCCGGGAAATTCCAGTCCCTATGATGAACATTCTTAATGGCGGTAAACATGCCGATAATAACGTTGATATCCAGGAGTTTATGATAATACCTTCCGGCGCCCCTTCTTTTGCGGAAGGACTGCGTATGGCAGTAGAAATTTATCATACCCTGAAAAAAGTATTGAAGAGTAAGGGTCTGGCCACGGCAGTAGGTGATGAAGGCGGATTTGCCCCTAACCTTCCTTCTAACGAAGCTGCTATTGAAGTTATCCTTGAGGCCATTGCTGAAGCGGGTTACCAGGCAGGGAAAGATATTTTCCTGGGACTGGACGTAGCAGCTACAGAATTGTATCGGGATGGCAAATACCATCTGGAAAGTACCCAGCAGGTGCTATCATCGCAGGAAATTGTTGATTTCTACGCCTCCCTGGTAGAACGCTATCCGGTAATTTCCATAGAGGATGGCCTGGCTGAAGATGACTGGGAAGGGTGGAAACTGCTAACTGACCGTTTAGGTAAGAAAATTCAGTTAGTAGGGGATGACCTTTTTGTAACTAATAGCGAAAGATTAGCCCGGGGAATTGAACTTGGGGTATGTAACAGCATACTGATTAAGGTTAACCAGATTGGTACTCTGACCGAGACTCTGGACACCATCGAAATGGCGCGGCGAGCAGGTTATACTTGTGTTATATCGCACCGTTCCGGGGAAACCGAGGATGCAACTATTGCTGATATTGCTGTAGCTACCGGCAGCGGACAAATAAAAAGCGGTGCACCGGCTCGGACGGACCGGGTAGCCAAATATAACCAATTACTGCGGATTGAAGAGGAACTTGATACTTTCGCCATATATCGGGGAATCAAAACTTTTTATAATCTCAAGAAATAGGGCAAGTATTTTGTTTTTACTCCTTTTATGATAAAATGTATTCTGTGATTTTACAGTTTTGTTTATCACTGTATGCATAATTATTTATTTTTTATATGTCTATTTTCTTGAGCGGAGGTGTAGATTTGGTCAAAACCATATTTTTAATATTGCAGGTTATTTGTGCCCTGAGCTTAATAACTACTATTCTTCTCCAGTCGGGAAAAAGCGCAGGCCTTTCCGGAAGTATTGCTGGTGGCAGTGAAGCTATTTTTGGAAAGAAAAAGGGAGTTGATGATTTACTTAGTAAAATCACAGCTTATTTATGCGCTCTATTTATGATAATAACTATGATCCTGGCGATTATGGGATAATCATTGCGCCTCGCCTTTTTGAGGGGATGGGTTTTATGCCATGCAAAATTTAATAGTAATTCCTGTACTGGGGGCAGTAGGTTTACTGCTGGCGTTGTTTGTGACGTTTGGCATTAAGCGGCTTCCTGCGGGAACAGTTATTATGCAGGAATATCTATCATCTATTGAAAATGTAATAGGGGCTTTTATAAATAAACATTACATAGTTGCTGCCGGGCTTATCCTGGTAGTTTTTTTTATTATTGCTTTTCTTTTTAATTTACCTGCCGCTATATCTTTCTTATGTGGGTTTTTAGTAACAATATTTATACTTAACCGCGTTATGGACATTATAGCGAAAGCCGGTATCAGAACTACTGCTACTACTGCAGATAAAGCGCTGGCGGTAATGCTCTGTGGATCTTTTGTTTCCGCAATTTTAGTAATGGCGGTGGTATTACTGGGATGCGGATTACTATTTTGGGCTATAGGTAATCCTAGAACCATAAATCTTTTTCTATTAGGCATAAGTATGGCAGCGCTACTTTATTCTACCGGTAGTAGCATTTTTCGTTCTACTATCACTAGTAATGAAGCATCGTACCTGCTCTTATCAGGCTCAACAACAGTTGATTTGTTTGAATCTTGTGCGGTTGCTCTGGCAGGGGCAATGACTATTGGGGCTCTGGGTATGGTCCACTTCGGTTTTGCCGGAGTAATCTTACCTTTAATTATTTTTAGTGTCGGCTTGATTATATGCATATTTGCTCTTATATATATAATTATCTATCGCCGGCAGGGCATGGAAAAAGTCATGGGGAGAACAATTTTTCTATATACCCTGTTTCTTATTCTAGTTTCTCTGATAGTAGTCAGGTATTTACTCCCGGGAGAACAGCTTAAAGTGTTTTTAGCCGTAGTGCTAGGTTTAGGTTCGGCCCTGCTGCTTTTCTTACCGCTTGTTGTAAGCATTCCTTCGATTTTCAAGCAGGATGACAGTAATGCTTTTTGGACCCGCTATTACCTGGTCATCTGTATTCCGGTTTTACTCCTATCTTTCCTTTTATCCTATCATAGTGCTGGATTTTACGGAGTTTCCATAACGGGTCTGGCTATCCTTTTGTATGTAGGTATAGCTGTATTTATCCAGAGCTTTGCTAAAATTAAATTTTTTGCGACAGGTCTAACTGCCGGAGTTATGGATGAAAATGATGCACCCGATGAAAACGAAGATGGATATAAAGAAACAGTTGCTACTAGTTTTTCTGTCGCTGCCACGACTTTTGCGGCTTTCATTTTGCTACTGGCCTTTATCCAGGTGGCCCGGGTTCAAGAAATATGCATTATTACTAATGGACTGGTACTGCTGGGTTTGGCCATTGGAGGGGTTTTACCTTATTTATTTACTTCCTGGGTTAATAATAGTGCCCAGCAGGGAAGTGATGATAACAGCGGTTTCGATAATAATGATGATAAATTAGAAGAAGAAGCGGTAAAGCAGGATAGCGAGGTTACAAAGGATTATAATATTTATACCTACAGAGAATCTTTGCTGGTACTCCTGGCCGCA
>DIRQ01000053.1 GCA_002424365.1 Syntrophomonas sp. UBA5432
TATCAGCCAAAGTTGCCGGAGTAAGTTAATTGATATTTAAGGCCGAATGTGCACTAATAACACATTTGTTAAAAAGAAAAAGCATATTTCTATTATGTTTTAGATAAATTCCATATCCTTTTCTGTTATTATTTCACACCTTATTATGTGAATATATTTGGTGAATTCGTTTACCAGGGATGGTATTTAAAACATAGCTGGTTATAGAAAAGGATGAATAAGTTTACACGTTTACTTTTTATAAGTGTTTGGTGTTAACGGGTGTGGTTAGTTTGAATCTTAATATTTCTTATATGATGCTAAGCCTCGATAACACTTGATAGAGTTACCCAGGTTAAATAAATTCCATTTGGGTAATGAACAGTTTGATACCTGATTCAACCTTTTATAGGTAGGCGAAAGATTACGGAAACAACCTAGGAAGGCCTGCGGCATTTGCTGTAAGGACTTAATGGGAGTTCCTATGGTCGTATCAGATAAACAAGTAAAACCAGATTTTCTCCTACTAAATCTTGCAAGATAGTATCCGAAAAGGTGTTGATTAAGGAACCGTCAATTTAGCGTAACTCCTGGAAAGTAACAATAATTCCCTATTGGTGGAGCTTTTGCGAAGGGCACGCAGATTGGCAGATTGCTTATTTATTAAATTGCCGCTTCACGGTATTCTTTTTTGTCTATAACCATTCTTATAATATATCCGATTGGCTAGGTTTGACTCAGCGGAATCTATTATGATTTGAATTTGGAAGGTAGGCAGAAAGGAGGTGAGGCCGTTTATGTACACTAAACCAACTATGATTAAGATAGGGTTACAACCTAACATAGTTGCTACTGCAATTGTCGGTGTTGTTATTACCTAATCGCTGTAACAGAAAAGATAAATAAATGATATAAATTCCTTTGATGTTTATAGACATGAGATAAGCCTACCTTTCAAAATTGTATTTATATAGGGAGGTATTAACTATGAGTGATATCCAGATTAAAAAACTTTATAAATCAACTGTTGAAATGTATTCTAGGGTGGGAGAACAAGGTTTAGTATTAGCTACACAGTCCCCAATGCTCTTTCAATTTAACAACGTATCATGTGAAATTTGGGAGCTTATTGACGGTGAAAATAGCGTTGAAGATATTATCGAGCAAATATCTAAAAGATACCCTACAACTGCTCCTGAGGTAATTAAAGACGACATTGTAGAATTATTTCAAGCTCTGATAGATAACGAATTAATTGTATTGCAGGAGGATCATCATGAAAAAAGTACTTTTAGTTCAGGCTCCATCACCTATTGATAAGCCTTATCGGTTCATTCCTTTTTCCATTGCATATATTGCTGCTTTACTCGAACGTCATAATTACCATCCAGAAATATATGATATGGATGCCCTTGATCGCAATGTAGACCAGTTTGCTAAAGATTACCCTAGCTTAGACTTTGATGTAATCGGCATTAGCAGTCATACAGTATCTTATAAAAATGCACTTCGTTTAGCTAAAATTGTTAAAGGTTTAAATAATAAAGCTATTGTAGTACTTGGCGGTCATCATGTTACATTTATGGCTAAAGACGTATTTGATGATTCGAATTACGTTGACATAGTAGTTATTGGAGAGGGGGAAACCACCTTTCTGGAAATAGTTAACAACACAAGCAAAAATTATAAACCCCGGGATCTATATAGTATAAGGGGCATTGCTTATCAGGATGGGGAGAAGGTCGTATTCACAGCTCCAAGAAAACCTGAAAATATCAACAATCTACCATTTCCTGCGCGACATTTATTACCCATGGAAAAGTACTCCTCCAATGCAGTAATCACCAGCAGAGGTTGTCCCAATCGTTGTGCTTTTTGTGCGGGACCTGCAATACACTCATATCGGACACGAGAAGTGGCAAATGTAATAAATGAGCTGGAAACTATGCTCAAAAAAGATGAACATTTCTTTAAAGATAGAGGAGTCTGCTTTTTGGATAATACGTTTGTGAATTCAAAAACTACTTTTGAACTATGTCAGCAAATTAAACCATTAGATCTCGGATGGAGTGCAGAGAGCAGAATTAATGTCACTTCACTAGAGTTACTAAAAACTATGAAGGAAGCCGGCTGTGTTTATATTCATTTCGGGATTGAGTCTGGTTCAGAAAAAGTTTTGTCACGAATGCACAAAAACATTTCTTTAGAAGATGCGAAGATTAAAATTGACTATGCATTATCATTAGGACTGATGGTAGCGTGTACGTTCTCAATCGGCCATCCAGATGAAAATGAGGATGATATAGAGAAAACAATAAAATTAATAAAAGAACTAAAAGATAAAGATGTTACCATATCAACATCAATTGTAACTCCTTTTCCAGGTACATTAATATGGAATCACCCAGATGCTTATCAAGTCAAAATACACCACAGAGACTGGGAAAAATACACCTTTTTTAATCCGATCATGAGTACTAAATATTTATCCCAAGACAAAATTGGAGCACTTTTTGTAAAAGTACTTGCTGAGACTAATGGCTATGTAGGTTTTACCGAAACGAAGGAGGTATAAGCATTTATATATTAACGATGCAACGGTAAAACTATTGTGCAATTGGGAACTTTGACAAAAGGATAAAAACAGTATGATAGTGGTCAAAGTCCGCGAGATGGTACATTAAATTGCATGTGGTAAGATTTATAATTTAATCCTATTTTTCGGAATAGTTATTCTGCCGACATTACTATTATGGAAAGGAATATATATATGAAGGTAACTCTAATACAGGTTCCTCTTCCAACATCTTTATTATTGCCAGAAATATTTGCTCAAGGGTTACGCTATATGCCACTAAATATTGCTTATTTGGGAGCTGTTTTGGAGCAGGCAAATCATGAAGTTAAAATAGTTGATATTAACATTATGATGATGCCCGTTGAACAGTATGCAATGAAATATTTAGATGAATTAGATGCGGATATTGTTGGATTGTCTTGTACGACGAATTCTTACATAGAATGTATGAAACTTGCAGAGTTAATAAAAAAGAGATATCCTGAGACGTTAATTATTGTAGGAGGATGCCATGTAACCTTCATGGCAGGAGAAGCTTTAGAAGAGTGCGAGTATTTCGATATTATAGTGCGGGGTGAAGGCGAAAATACTATTGTTGCGTTAGTAGATTGTATTGAACATTTAAAGCCTCTAAGTTTGGTTGATGGAATTAGTTACCGCCTGGGAAATGAAATCATACATAACAAAGATGCTGCATTAATTAAGGATTTAGATACCATTCCTTTTCCGGCTCGACATTTACTACAAACTGACAATTATCCTGCTCATGGAATCGTATCAAGTAGGGGATGCCCAAGAAAATGTATCTTTTGTTCAGCCGGAGCTATGGGAGGCGGAAGATATCGGATTCGTAGCGCTCAAAACATAGTTGACGAGTTAAAGACAATCAAAGATGACAATAAAAGTATATTTTTTTATGATAATACTTTTTCAACCCATATAAAAAAATCAATAGAGATCTGCCAACAGATTATAAAGGAAGAAATAGACATTAAATGGCAAGTTGAATTACGTGCTGATACAGTGACAGAAGAATTTATACGTATTTTAAGTGAAGCTGGATGCGAGGCTATACAATTTGGGGTTGAATCAGGTAATGAGGAAATATTAAAAGAAATTAAAAAATATATCACGAAAGAAGATGTTAGAAAAGGAGCCTCCATTGCTTTATCCTATGGATTGGGAGTGGCATGTAGTTTTATAGTTGGTCACCCTTCCGATACGGAGGAGACCCTTAAAGAAACTTTAGAGTTTATGATAGAACTGAAAAAAATGGGTTGTGATGTTTATCCAGGTATTATAGTCCCGTACCCAGGTACAGAAATTTACGATAAACATGAGGAATTAGGGATCAATATCCTTCATAAAGATTGGTCAAAATATACTCCAGGTCATGTATGTGTTAGTACAAAACACCTATCCCGAGATAAGTTAGGGCAATTGTTTTTGAAAATGGTTAGCACCCTGTATCCTGAGAAAGTATTTGCAGGGGGTGTCGAAGTATGATTAATAATCTGCTACGTCCACATGGTAAAGTTAAGGAACCCATCAAACCGCTGAAATTTGTCAAGGGTAATGGACATTATATTATTGATGAACAAGGCAACTCATATTTGAATGGTACAAGTTGTTTATGGAATTTATGTTTAGGCTACAATAAAGATATTGAGGATGCAATTGTTATGCAGTTAAATGAACTACCTTATTCTACATTATTCAACTTTACCCATAATCAAGCCGTTTCACTTTCGAAAAAACTAATAGAAATTACTGATAATCATTTCAGTAAAGCATATTTCACTTGTACCGGTTCGGAGGCTAATGAATTGGCGATAAAAAGTGCATACATTTATCAAAACTTTTGCAAGAAAGCTGATAAATCTATCATACTTAGTTTTGATAAAGCTTATCACGGTACTACTTACATAACCATGTCAGCTAGTAATTTAGAAAAACCAGAGTTTTTAAAATACCTAACCCTATTGGATGGATTTGAGAGCATTTATTATCCATATTGTTATAGATGTAAATTCGATAAAAATAAAAAAAACTGTGGAATTTTATGTATTAAGGAAATTGAGGCTACCATAAAAGTAAACAAGGATAAAATTTGCGCTGTTTTAATTGAACCGGTTTTAGGTTCGGCAGGGAATATTACTTCTCCGCCAGGTTTTTTTGATCGCTTAAGTAGATTGTGTAAAGAAAATGACATTTTGATAATAGCAGACGAAGTAGCTACGGGAATAGGAAGATGCGGTGAAATGGTCATTTCAAATAAACTTGGAATTGAAGCAGATATAATCGTCTTATCAAAAGGATTGAGTGCTGGTTATTTACCAATGGGGGCCGTTCTTTTCTCTCCAAAGATTATTGATGTTTTTAGCGAAAATGAAGTTATGTTGCCACATGCTTCTTCTCAAGATGGTAACCCACTTGCATGTGCTGCGGCTCTGGCAACACTTGAGTACTTTGAAAAGCATGATATCCTGATTAATGTCAAGCAAGTAGGACTTTATATGCTGAATTTACTTAATGAAAGGTTGGCTGATTTGGCAATAGTAGGTGATATAAGGGGCTTAGGGTTGATGATCGGAATAGAATTGGTTAAAGATAAAGCTACCAAAGAGCCACTTTCTCTGTTGGATGTGAATAAAATATATGCTTACTGTGCCAATTTAGGATTGCTCGTGTATGTTTTCAAACATGGAATATCCCTGTTTCCACCTTTAGATTTTACTATCGATGAAGCTAAGACAACCGTTAGCATAATAGAGCAAGCGATAGATTTGTATTTAACATGTTAAGTTATGGGGATGACATATGTTTAGTTTAAAGGATAAGATTTTTGTTATAACCGGAGCTACAAGGGGTTTAGGCAAAGAATTCGTTGATTGTTTAAGTAAAGTGACAGATATAAATTCAATAATTGTTCTGGATCTACCCCAAAATATTATCGATTTAAATATCAATAATAATATTTATTATTTTCCTATGGATTTAAGAGATGTTTGTAGCATACAAAAAGCTTTTAAGAATATTAAAAACTCGTTTGGTCAGATAGATGTGTTAATAAATAATGCAGGAGTAAATAAACTTATTTCAGCTTTAAGCGTAACCGAGGATATTTGGGATAGTATTATTGATGTAAATTTAAAAGGAACATTTTTTGCGTGTAAAGAGGCTTTCCCTTGTCTGGTTCAAAGTAACGACGGCTGCATTATTAATATAGCATCACAGTATAGTATAGTCGGTGGAAAATATAGGTGCCCTTATGCTGCCAGTAAAGCTGGCATTGTATCAATTACCAAGACGTTAGCTCTGGAATGGGCTGGTCACGGAATTAGGGTTAATGCCATTAGCCCAACTATAAGCGTAAAATCTTCGAATGAAAATTTACTTGAATTACCTACTGTTAAAGAAGAACTCTTAAAAAATATTCCGTTAGGTCGTTTTTGTACCTCAAAGGATATTATCGGAGCAATTATTTACTTAGCAAGTAGTGAGGCTGCAATGGTTACTGGTCATAATTTATTAATTGATGGTGGATGGACGGTCTGAAGGTGTTTACAGAAATGAAAAGGTAGGGGATATGAATGTTTTTTGGTATTTTCGAAAAAATGCAACAGTGGGATAGCAATTACGAAGTTCAAAGTCTTTATCAAAGTTATTTTGCTGATCTATATGATAAATTAACGCAAGAGACTAAATATGATTTGGAGTTTTATGACAAACACACAATCTTATGTAGGGGGGATATATTAGAGCTTGCTTGTGGTTCGGGAAGGATTCTATTATATCTTGCCAGCAAAGGTTTCAATGTTACGGGAATAGACCTATCAGAGGATATGCTTGATATATTGCGCAATAAGCTTTCTCAACAACCTATCGATGTACAATCCCGTATAAAATTGTACTGTGCAGACATGAAAGACTTTTCTTTAAATAAGCTATTCGGCTTGATACTGCTACCAGCTACTAGTATCTCGTTATTAAAAAATTATTCCGAAATCGAAATGCTGTTTAAAACAGTACATAAGCACTTAAGAAAAGATGGTCAATTTATTTTTGACTACCGTGATAATTATTCAAGTACACCTATAACTTATTCACCTCTAATAACCTGGACAGATACAACTCCAAAAAATGAGCAAAGAGTTTTAATGGTTCAGGAATGTAATAATTTTCTTGAATCAAAGTCGATAGTTAATTGTTATTCAGAAATAAAATCAAATGGCCGCAAAAAAAGATTATTTTCCTATTCAGAAAAAGCCATATTTACTTTCGATGGCTTGCAGAAAATAGTCCATAAAACTGGGTTGAAAATAGTTGAAACCCGGGAAATGATAATTTATGAAAATGAGAAATTGAAGATAGTAGTTCTTGGAAAGGTTTAATTATTCGGTTGCTCTAACTCGACAACGAGAGGCTGAATAAGCATCCGGGTAAGCGTGTGTATTAAACGTCACTTAATAGATATGTCGTTGGGTGATGGGCAGCTAAAAAGTAGCTTCTTATTATGACAGGAATGCTCTAATTGGGCACGACAAATTCAACTGTCGGGGAAGGGGTGTTTAAATATGCCATCTCAGGAAGAACTCCTCTTTAGCAATACCAAAAGTAATCAGCAGCTGCGAAATATGCTCCATGCGTTTTTGGTGATTATGGTAATAGAAATGGTTCTCGCCATAATAATTGTTCATGTTCTAACCACCAGCATATCCAGTTTTTTGATAATATCCGGGGTAATCGTATTTCTAGAACTATTTTTAGTATTTTATTATATTGCACCGCTATTAAAATCAGCTCATTTGCTGGGGGAAAATGGACTGACTATTCGCCTGGGCAGATATTTTAAAACAACTATTCCCTGGAAAATGATTGAGAGAATTGAACCGGTATTGGTACAGGTGTCAACCAGGGATACCCTGGGACTTATACTATTCAGAAAAGATGAAAACTTCTATTGCATGGCAACCAACCAGGGAGCGTATGTAATTTCTTTAAAAAGTCCGGTGCTGGTTAAGGCAAAGGACGAGGATAATCCCAAGAGTAAAAGAGGCATGGTTACGTCAATATTTATCAATGTTGATGACAGCGAAACATTTGCTAAAGCACTCAAAAGTCACATAACAGATCATGATACCAAAGAAGAAAAGACCCAAGAATCTGCGTTGGAAGAAAAAACTCCGGTATTTAGTCCGGATAGTAGCAGGCATTTCGATGCGCCCATCCAGACCCGCACCGGCATTCCCCTATTGGAGCTGCAAAACATCTCGTATCAATACGGAAATCATAAAGCAGTAGATAACTTGAGCTTAACCGTTCAGAAGGGTGAAATCTTTGCGCTTTTAGGCCCTAACGGAGCCGGCAAATCCACCACATTGAAAATGTTAACCGGGTTGCTGAAGCCTAAAAACGGGCTCATCCTGCTTGATGGAAAAGATATCTGGGCAAAAGGCAGCGAATCCATACGGAAACAAATCGGCTATGTGCCTGACCAACCGATCCTTTATTTTAGGCTCACTGCCAAAGAACATCTCTACTATAGTGGAAAGCTATTAGGTTTAAAAGAAACTGTTTTGATGGAGCGAATCAACCATCTGCTGGAGTTGTTTGATCTGGTACCGTACCAGGAGCAAATGATTGAAACCTATTCTCAGGGAATGCAAAGGAAGGTTTCGATGTGTCTGGCCTTGATTAACGATCCCCAGCTATTAATTGTTGACGAATTGACCAACGCTTATGACGCCAAGACCATCGCGGTAATTAAGAAGATTTTCAAAGAGAGGAAAGCAGCCGGAAAAACTGTGCTTTTCTCTGGCCATGTGATGGCGGTGATGGAGGAATTGGCCGATTATATCGTTATCATCCAAAAAGGTATTTGCTATGCCTCGGGTACTATGGCAGAATTAACGGCTCAATATGGCAACAGCAACTTGGAGGATTTATTCCTGCACCTAACAGATGCCCAAATCAATAACCAGGTGGGATAATCTATGACTTTTAGTACTTTGTTTTATATGAGAATAAAGCAAGGACTTAACAGCCTGTTTATCTATTCTAAAAAGGGCTGGGGGCTGGTATTGTTCGAACTTATGGGGTTAATAAGCATTACCTATGCGATAATGTACCGATATTTGTATACCGAGGAAACTTCGCTGATTTTATTCCTGGCTTTTGTTATTTTACTGGGTTATAGCTATTTATCTGCGGAGAAGTACTTGTCGGGTGCGGAAAACCGCTTCGATTTATTGACAGGAATCCCGGCCAATAAAATAATATGGGCCGTTTACGGGCAAGTCTTTTTGAAAAATGTAAGTGCGGTTTCTTTGTTTCCTTTAATTCTAATAGCTGCCACCAAAACCCTTTCACTATGGCTCATACTATTAATGTTTTTGGTCTTCCCCTTTTCCGCCGCTCTGGTCGCCTGCCTGTTCAATATCTTGATAAACAGGTATTGGAAAAGAATTAGTGGGTTATTTTACCTATTGTTTTCACTTTTGTGGGGCGGGGGTACTGCCGCTATCCTTGTTTTTTTGTTGACCGACCATAATCTTTCTTTTACCACACTCAATAATCTTGATACTCTTTTTATCATTCTCACGCTTGGTGCCGTCTCTCTGACCATTCTATTCTTTTCCTTAATCTTATCAACCTTATGGAAGGAAGCCTATTTACAGAATGACTCAATAAATAAGAATAGACTGCCGTTTATAAGGTTCAGGCAATTTTCCCGCTTCTTCTCAAACTCTTTTATTGCTAAAGAATGGTTTCTGCTATGGCGCAACTCGGTTACCAAAATACGTCTGGTTGTGTGGGTGGTCTTCATTATTATTTGCAGTTTTACAGCACTCAGATCATATTTGTATGATCCAACCCTGTTTTTAATTATATCCCTGGTCATATGGCTTTTCTGCTATGGAGAGATGCCAGCGACCGCCTGGCAGAATGAAGGTGAGCAAAAATCTTTCTATTGGCTTGGTGGGTTCAAACCCGCCCAATTGATTGCCGCCAAAATTGCTGCCTATCTCCCCTTGACGGTATTTGGCATATTAACCGCAATATTATTGGGATGGGCGATTCAGTTAAGCTTTTTGGTAATTCTGCAAAGAGTGGGACTAGTTTTTTTGCTGGTTTTGGCAGCCATTATTATATCTCTCGCGATAGCCTGTTTTGGATATAATGGTTCCAAAAAGCCGGTTAACAGCCCGATTATGGAGCAGGTTCCCTTGACGATAAGTGCCATTGCAGCTGTCACTATTGAGTTCTTATTCTGTTGTATCGTTTTTTTGCCATTTCACTGGATTCTTCTTTTATCAATAACCATTCCAATGATTTGTCTGATTGGACAGGGAATGTGGTTAAGCAGAATTAACTATTCAACGCAACAACCGTACCCTCTGTGCCACGATCATATACCACATAACTATTCAACTGGGAAGGTTGGATTAGGTGAAAATTCCCAGGAAAGGATGCTGAGCATGGGGCGGGAAGAACTGATTCGATTTGATGGGGTTTCTAAAACTTATGATATGGGTGAGGTTAAAGTGGAAGCCCTGAAGGAAGCATCCTTTAATGTCTACCGGGGAGAACTAATTGTTATTCTGGGACCTAGCGGCTCTGGGAAGAGTACCTTGCTTAACCTTATAGGGGGGATGGACACTCCGACCAGCGGACACATATATTTTGGCAGGAAGAACCTGAGTAAAGCCCAGTTCAAGGATTTGGCCCTGTACCGTCGTCGCGCTGTTGGCTTTGTTTTTCAATTCTATAATCTGATCCCTGATCTAACTGCTTATGAAAATGTAGCATTGGCAGCCGAACTGGTCAATAATCCTATGTCAGTAGAGGAGGTACTGGAAAAAGTCGGACTTAAGGACCGTTGCCGTCATTTTCCCTCGCAATTAAGCGGAGGCGAACAACAGCGGGTGGCTATTGCCCGGGCACTGGTGAAAAGGCCTCAGTTGCTTTTGTGCGATGAACCCACCGGCGCGTTGGATGACCAGACCGGTAAAATGCTACTGGGATTATTGACCCGGATTAGCTGCGAAGAAGAAACCACCATTATTATTGTCACCCATAACACCAGTATTGGACAGATTGCTGATCGTACGCTCAGGATGCGTAGCGGTCAAATAGTGAAAATAACTGAGAATGAGCACCCCTTATCTTCGGAAAGGATCGAGTGGTAATGACGACCCTGAGCCATAAATTATGGCGTACTATTAAAAGTACCCGGGGGCAGTTTATTGCCCTGGTTATTATCGTTACCTTGGGGGTCATGGTCTACAACGGAATGGGAACTGCTTTTGACAATCTTAGCCGTGCCCAACAAACCTTTTACCAGGAGGAAAACTTTGCAGACTATTACTTCCAGGTGGTAAAAGCACCGGCTTTCATTAGTAACAAAATCGAAGCTATTGCCGGTGTACGCAAAGCCAGTGGGAGAATTCAATGTGATGTGCCCCTGGTCAAGGAAGACAATAAACGAGCTGTTGGCCGCATCACTTCCTATGCATTGCCTATGGACGGGGAAGTCAACCGGCTGCGCCTTTTAAGTGGCAGGTTGTTTACGACCCGGACTTCGGGATCAGGCATTGAAGTCCTGATCGATCCTCAATATGCGGCCGCCAATAGTATCAATGTCGGCGATATCATTACGATTATTGCGGCTGGTAAAAAAGTGAATTTGCGAGTAGTGGGAACTGCTACCAGTCCGGAATTTATTATTAATGCTCTTGATGCGTCTAATATAATGCCTGATCCTGAGACTTTTGGCATAATTATGATGGCCACTGAACAAGCGGAACGGATTCTTGATATGTCTGGTCAAGTCAACCAGATCGCCGTAAAACTAGATCCTGGAACCAATGAGGAAATAGTACGGCAAAAAGCAGAGGCACTGCTCCAAAGCTATGGCAATATCGTAAGCTATCCCCGCAAGGATCAGCTCAGCCATTTTATGCTGCAAGCTGAACTGGAAGGTCTTAAAATCAATTCCCTTTATATACCTTTGCTCCTTCTTTTAATAGCAGCGGGAATCCAATCTCTTATTCTAAACCGTCTCATTAAATCACAAAGACTCCAGATTGGCGTTATGAAAGCCCTGGGTTATGATGACCGGAAAATCATCGGTCATTATACTGGCTATGCTCTATGTGTCAGTCTGCTAGGTTGCCTGTTGGGAATTGCCCTGGGAATACTGCTGGCTTCACTTTTGTCTCAAGTCTACAGCCAGTTTTTTAATCTCCCCCGAACCATCGGGGGCCTCAGCCTAAAAACCGTGTTTTATAGCGTTATCTTGTGTTTAACAACGGGAACGGTTTCAGGTTTTCTGGCAACCCGTTCCGTAATCCGGATTCATCCGGCAGAAGCGATGCGGCCGGAAGCACCTGCTGCAGGTAACCAGATATTCCTGGAAAAGTGGTCGCCTTTATGGCGTAAATTAAGCAGCAATTGGAAAATGAGCCTGCGCTCCGTTTTCCGCAACCGATCCCGTTTCGTGGTTATGGTGCTGGGGGTGATGAGTGCGGTAATACTGCTCATTTTTGCTTTCTTTAATAATGATGCGGTTGATTATATTCTTAATCGTAATTTTCAAGAAATAAACCGCTACGATTATATAGTACATTTTACTGAACCGATTAAATATAGTGAAATTACATACTGGCGACAATGGGAAGAGGTCTACCAACTGGAGCCTTTACTGGAACTGCCGGTGAAAACTGTTTATAGCGATAAAAGCGTGGATGATCTTATTATAGGCATGGCTACCGATGGTAGCTTAAAACGCGTGCTCAATGAAACAGGTGAACACTTGCTGATTCCGGAAGAGGGGGTGCTGATTGGTCGCCGAACTGCTCAAAAATTAGGTGTCAAGATCAGTGATAAGGTTAACATTGAAACCAAACTGGGGATTGGGCCACTCAATAAAGCGGAATTGTCGGTGCTGGGAATAAATGATCAGTTAACGGGTTCGGGGTCCTATGTCTCTTTAGCCACTGCCAATCGTATATTGGGAGAAAGCCAGGTCATCAGTTCGGTGATGTTTCGGGCCAACCAGGGAAACATGGCAGATCTGGAAAAGCGTTTAAAGGCAATGCCTAACGTCAGTTCCATAACGAGTCGAGAGCAGGAACTCCAAAGTTATTACACTATGATGGATACAACGATCTATTTTATAGGAGTGACAATATTTCTTTCGGCTTTATTAGGCCTGGTAATTGTTTATAATTCATCTATTATGACTTTTTATGAACGCAAACGCGAGCTTGCTTCCTTAATAGTTATGGGTTACTCACAGTTAGAAGTCGTAAGCTTGCTTAGAAAAGAAACCTGGATTCAGGCAGCAGTTGGGACAATTCTGGGTTTGCCAGCGGGTAAATGGTTGGGTACAGCCTATGTAGCCAGTGTTAGCACCGACCTTTACAGTCTGCCAGTCATTATTTATCCACGCAGCTACTTGCTGGCAGTGATTGCAGCAATTCTGTTTGTGTCAATGGGACAGTTTCTAGCAGCACGTAAGATAGAGCAGCTGAATATGGTGGAAGTCTTGAAAAACCGTGAATAGGGGATGGAGAGCATGAAAAAGAAACTTTGGATTTTCGGTGGAGCAGCTGTGGTTATCATTTTACTCATTGCGTCTACCGTAACAAGAGAACAGCCGGTAGAAGTGGTGCAAGTTGAACTGGATGCGATACGCATCTGGGTAGAGGATACTGCTTATGTGCAAGCCAAAGATGAAGTGGTGGTAGAGGCCTCCCAGAGCGGCAGAATTATTAAGATAGCCGTTGAAGTTGGAGAAAAGGTGACGACCGGTCAGGAATTGCTGATCATGGAGAATCTGGATATGCAATACCAACAGGACGAATTGGCAGTGCAAATAGAGCAGCTCCAGGGTCAATTAGCGAGCGGCCAAATTGCCCTGGAGCAATACCATCTGGACCTGGAGGAAGGGCAAAAAAAACTGCAACGCGATAAAGAGCTTTTCCAGGCCGGAGCAATCGCTAAGGCAGAATATGAAGCCAGTGTTCAAAAAAGGCTTAGCTTGCAAAAGGTCGTACAAAAGCAGGAAGTGCTCCTGCAGTCTTTGAACCGGCAACTTGCTCAACAAAGCGCTCTATATAATGATGTGGAGAAACGTAATCAACAACTGGTTATAAAAAGTCCACAAACAGGAACTATCCTGGATTTGCCGGCTAAAAAGGAGCAAGCCGTTGCCGCTGGCAACGAGCTGGTTCAGATCGGAGCCGAAGGGGTATTGGAGCTTAAAGCCGAGCTGTTAAGCGATGACATGTCAGCTGTAAAAATTGGGCAAAAGGTGGAAATTACTGCTCCGGTATTGGGAGATCAGGTTCTGCACGGAAAGGTAAGTAAAATTTTTCCTCGAGCCTACGAAAAAACTTCCGCGCTGGGGGTAATTCAACGCCGGGTGCCAGTGCTTATCTCATTGCCGGAAAATGAACTTTTAAAACCGGGTTATGAAGTACAGGTGAAAATCGAGACCCAAAGCAAAAACAATGTGGTTGTATTGCCTCGTACTGCCGTCCGGGTAAATGCACAAGGCCGGAATGAAGTGCTGGTCGTTGAAGCAGGAAGAATCCGGCATGTTACCGTGCAGACCGGACTGAAAAATCAGGAACTGGTCGAAATCAGCAGCGGCCTAAAAGCAGGTCAGACCGTGGTACGAGATGCCAGCACGAATATTAAAGAAAATACCCGCGTAAAGATTAAGTAGTGCTAAAAGAGCATCACAGTATATAAGTATCTGGATATGACCCCAGAAGAAATGGAACAGATTTTAGAAAATCGAAAAACCAGAACCTTTGTGCAGTAATGGAGATGTTTCACAAGAGAGGGCTGTGAGGGATTGACCGATGAAAAAAATATCCATATATACGTTAGTCGCATTATTGCTCCTTTCAATTACTGTTGGTGGTGTC
>DIRQ01000032.1 GCA_002424365.1 Syntrophomonas sp. UBA5432
CCGTAGTTATACAGGTGAAGATGTAATAGAAATTCATTGTCATGGAGGAATATTGCCGGCACGGCGCTGCCTGGAAACGGTTATGCGCCAAGGTGTTCGCATTGCGGAACCAGGTGAGTTTACCCGCAGGGCATTTTTTAACGGTCGTCTGGATGCTAGTCAGGCAGAGGCGGTTATTGAAATAATTCGGGCCAAGAGCGATAAGAGCATGAACCTGGCTTTAAAGCAGCTAAAGGGCCGTAACAGCGAATACATTCACACCCTGGAAGACCGCTTGCTGGAACTAAACGCTATGGTGGAAGCCAGTTTGGATTTTCCCGAAGAGGTTGGGGATCTGGAGTATAATCGGGCTGAAGCAATAATGCTTGAATTAGTAAATGTAATTGACCGGCTCATCCGGGCGGGTAAAAGGGCTGATATTTACCGCGAAGGTATAAGCATAGCCATCTGCGGAAAGCCTAATGTGGGCAAATCCAGCCTTTTGAATACGCTGCTAAAAAAGGATAGAGCCATTGTTACCAGCATACCGGGAACTACTCGTGATGTTATAGAGGAGCAGCTGATTATTAAAGGCATACCGGTGAGGTTAATAGACACAGCCGGTATACATGCAACCACAGATATAGTAGAACAGATTGGGGTAGAAAAATCTCAGGAGGTTATTTCCGAGGCTGATTTAGTGCTTTTTTTACTAGATGCAGGAGACGGTATTACCCGTGATGATTTAGAAATATATAAAAGCATTAAAAACCGGAACCTGATAATTCTGGTAAATAAAGAAGACCTAGAGGAAAAACATATAACCAGCAGTGATATGGAACAGTATTTCCCTGGAATAAATGTTATAAAGGTGTCAGCAAAAGAGGAACAAGGTATTAAGGAACTAGAAGATAGCATAGAAGAAATGATACTAGGGGGCAAACTTCAATCCGATGACTTGGAAATGATGATTAATCTACGGCAACGGGAGGCATTACTAAGAGCCCGCGAGCATCTGCAGGATGCATCAAGAGAGTTAAACCAGGTACCTTTAGATTGCCTGGGGGTGGATATCTGGGGAGCCCTGGAAGCCCTGGGCGAGATAACCGGGAAAAACCTGCGGGAAGAGGTTATTGATAGGATGTTCAGCGATTTTTGCATTGGAAAGTAGAATTAATTAGACATACCCATAGGGCACACGGATGCTCCTTGCGGTCGCCATTAAGGGGGCTGAAGGACACTGATTTACTATGATTAACACTGATTCTTATTTTTAAAATACGCTAACCTATTTTCATAGGTGATTTGTGGATGCCCAGGAAAGAGCTAAACGTAGATATTTGCCTTTCTTAATTAGTTTGTACCTTAAATTATAAAAAATCAGTGTCTTTCATAATTTTCCCCCTACGGGGACACGGATGTTCCTATCGGTACAATTAATGTAGCAGTGTATTCAGTGTCAAAAAAATCGCGTAAATCCTACTTAATCCTTGTTATCAGCGTGAATTAAAAATCTATTTTGGAGGCTGGCATGATTTACGATGCAGGTAGTTATGATGTAATTGTAATCGGGGCAGGGCATGCCGGGTGCGAGGCGGCTCTGGCATCTGCGCGTATGGGCTGCGAAACTTTAATGATTACCCTGAGCATGGAGAATGTAGCTCTGATGCCTTGTAACCCATCTATTGGTGGGCCGGCCAAGGCTCAGTTGGTTAGGGAGATTGATGCCCTGGGGGGACAAATGGCCATTAATGTTGACCAATCTGCCATTCAGATGAGGTTAATAAATACTGGCAAAGGACCTGCAGTCCAAGCAATAAGGGCCCAGTGCGACAAACATGAATATCATAATAAAATGCTTAAGACCCTGCTTAACCAGCCCCGGTTAAAAATTATAATGGCCGAAGCCGAGGAAATTGAAACCCGGGGTGGAACTGTTAGCGCTGTGATTACCCGTACCGGAGCCAGGTTTAGCTGCCGGGCTGTAGTTATTACCTCAGGAACCTATTTGAAGGGACGCATAATCATTGGTGAGGTCATGTACGATGGTGGCCCGGGAAACCAATTTCCAGCAGTTAAGCTTTCCGATAGCCTGAGAAGTCTGGGCCTGGAGCTAGGGCGTTTTAAAACCGGAACCCCTCCACGTATCTACCGACGCTCAGTTGATTTTTCAAAAATGATTGAACAACCGGGCGATGACCTTCCGCTACGTTTTTCTTATATGAGTCCGCGGGCAACACGTACTCAGTATTCGTGCTGGCTTACTCATAGCACGGCGGCTACCCATAAAATAGTTATGGATAATTTGGATCGGGCTCCCATGTTTACCGGAGTTATTAAGGGCAAGGGACCGCGCTACTGCCCTTCTTTTGAAGACAAAGTGGTGCGTTTTGCCCACAAGGACTCCCATCAGATATTTATAGAGCCGGAAGGGCGAGATACGGAAGAAATGTATATTCAGGGGCTCAACACCAGCTTACCTGAGGATGTACAGGTAAAAGTACTAAAAAGTATTCCCGGCCTGGAAAACGTAGCCATTATAAGAACGGGATATGCTATAGAGTATGACTATCTGCCGCCGGCGCAATTACGATCCAGCCTGGAAACACGACAGGTTGAGGGGTTGTTTACCGCCGGGCAAATTAATGGTACCTCCGGTTATGAAGAAGCGGCAGCGCAAGGGCTGGTCGCCGGTATAAATGCTGCTCTAAAAGTACAAGAAAAGGAGCCCGTGATTTTAAAACGCAGTGAAGCCTTTATCGGCGTACTGGTGGATGATTTGATTACCGGAGACATTGATGAACCTTATCGTCTCCTCACCTCACGCGCTGAATATCGTCTATTGCTGCGTCAGGATAACGCTGATTTAAGGCTCACCGAAAAAGGTCGAGAAATTGCTTTGGTAAGTAATGAGCGTTGGCAGGCATACAACGAGAAGAAAAACATTTTGGAACATGAAATAAGGGCATTAAGGGAACATAGTTATACCCCTGCGGATATAGAAATGACTAACTTTCTGCAATCCCAGGGTAGCGCTGCTCTTAAAGACCGGATTTCACTGTGGGAATTATTACGCCGTCCGGAGATAGGTATACAAGATTATATAAGAATGGGGTGGCTTAACCAACAGGACGAGGATATTCTGGAACAAATCGAAATACAGTCAAAATACGAGGGATATATAAAAAAACAGGAAGACCAGGTTAGGCGATTTGAAAAAATGGAAAGCAAGCTAATCCCCTCCAACATCGATTATGATGAAATATTCGGCCTATCCAACGAGGCACGGCATAAGTTTAAGCAGATAAGGCCGGAGTCTATTGGACAGGCATCCCGGGTTTTTGGTATTAATCCGGCTGATATTAATATACTTTTAATTTTTCTTGAGAAAAAAAGAAGGAAATAAGAAACTGATATGGAATATAATGTAAACAAGTACAAAGAAATGCTAACCTTGGAAAACCAGAATCAAAACTTGATTAGTAGGAAAAATATGGCCTATGAAATAGAGAAGCACGTCGAAGACAGTCTAAAAATAAGTGACTTTTTAGACTTGAGTTCCGAAAAACTGGTTGATATTGGAAGCGGAGCCGGTTTTCCCGGAATGATAATAGCTATAGCCTTTCCCCGGGCAGATATTACACTGGTGGAATCCGATCATAAGAAAAGCCAGTTTCTCAAGGAGGTCTCCAGGGAACTGGGTTTGGATAATGTAGAGGTAATCTGTGCCAGGGTAGAAGAACTGGGGCAAGATGCTAGTTATAGAGGCAAGTTCAGTTTGTGCAGTACCCGAGCGGTAGCATCCATGAACGTATTGTTGGAATATGGTCTGCCGCTGCTATGTCCTGGTGGGCGTTTATTGCTTTGGAAGGGTAGGAATTATCAACAAGAAATAGACCAGGCACAAAACGCTTTGGTCATATTGGGTGGATTACTAGAGAATGTTTACCGCTATACCTTAATGGAAGAGCGGGATCGGGCAATAGTAATCGTTAGAAAGGAAAAGCCTACACCTGAAAAATACCCGCGTAGGGTAGGAATTCCTGCTAAGAGGCCTTTATAAGGAGGTGCTCATATGCTTCGTAAACGTCTGGAAAAGATGCTGGGTAAAGATGACGGAGACAAGATTGCCTATATTTCCTTGAATCAAATTATTAGTAATTCATTACAACCACGCCACCAATTTAACGAACAGGGACTGGTTGATTTAGCCCGGTCAATAGGCCTTTATGGTTTAATTGAGCCTATTATTGTAAGACCCTATGATAATAAATACCAGATTGTTACCGGGGAAAGAAGGTTTCGGGCCTGTTACCTTTTGGGCAAGAGCCAAATAGCAGCCATAATTAGGGAGATGGATGATGAAGAAGCGCTAACGGTATCGCTTACTGAGAACCTACAGCACCAGGAACTAAACTATATCGAAGAGGCTGAAACCTATAATGTTTTGATAAACGGCTTTGGTCTCACCCGGGAGGAACTAGCTCGCAAGACTGGACGCAGCCAATCAGCTATTGCCGATAAGTTGCGATTATTCAAATTACCGGAATATATTCGTAGAATGATTAATCCCACTATAGTAAGCGAAAAACATGCCCAGGCATTATTAAAAATAAATTCCAGCAATATGCAAGAAGAAGTAATTAATCAGATATATGAAAAAGAGCTTACGGTTAAGGATACTGAAGAACTAGTAGAAAGTTTAAGCAGGAATAATATTCCGGCGGAGATTAAACCCAGAAACAATAGTCAGAATGTCTCCATGATTATTCGGGATACGCGAATATTTATGAATACTATTAAGGAAACGGTTAAGCGAGCCCGACAAACCGGGGTAGACATATTAATGATAGAAAACGATGATGACAATAAGCATGAGATTATTATCCAAATAAACAAAGAGGAACAAAAAACTCAAGCCCTGGCCTAACAACAAGAGAACAAAATTTTGAGCGGAAAACGCTCTTTTTTTATGACAAAACAGTAAAGGGTAAGCAGTCAGGAGTTAGGCGTGACGGGCTTCCGCATTATAAGACGGTGAATTAACATTAAGATAATGACTATGTGGCTCTGGTTGTAAATTGTTGATAATAGGGAGGATTTTCCGGGAGGGAAGATGAAATATAGAAGGTAGCATTTAGAGAGGTGGTAATGGTTTGGGTAAAATTATTTCCCTGGCTAATCAAAAGGGTGGCGTGGGGAAAACGACAACGGCGGTAAACCTAGCCGCATCTATGGCTATGGAAAACTATCGCGTACTCCTGCTGGATTGTGATCCTCAGGGTAATGCAAGTAGCGGACTGGGAATTGAGCGCAGGCGGTTGCAGCACTGTATCTATAATCTGATTATTGATGAGATAGAAACTAAAAAAGTTATAAAGAAAACCCGGATAGGAAATCTGGATATTATTCCGGCTACCATTCAACTGGCAGGAGCCGAAGTAGAATTGGCAACAGCTGAAAACCGGGAACAGCGAATTAAGAACGTGCTGGACCAGGTTATTAATGATTATGAGTACATATTATTAGATTGCCCGCCTTCCTTGGGACTGCTAACCATTAACGCACTTACCGCCAGCAATTCGGTTATCATCCCATTACAGTGTGAGTATTATGCACTAGAAGGCTTAAGCTTGCTAATGGATACCATAAGTTTGGTCAAAAAGCGACTAAACCCCATGTTAAGAATAGAGGGGATAATTTTTACCATGTTTGATGGTCGCACTAACCTAGCTATTCAGGTGGTAGATGAGGTAAAGCGGCACTTCCACAAGCAAGTGTATAAAACCATTATTCCTCGAAATATTAGGTTAAGCGAAGCACCCAGCCATGGAATGCCAGTTGTTACATATGATCCCCGTTCCAGAGGTGCGGAAGTTTATAGAGAACTAGCGCGGGAGGTGTTAGAGCGTGGCTAAAAAAGAAAGAGGACTGGGTCGGGGATTAGACGCCTTGTTTAGCATTGAAAATGAAGGTTATATGGAAATAACGGAATTAAACATAGAGATGATAATAGCACGGGAAGACCAGCCCCGCAAAGTCTTTGATGAAGAAAGCCTTAAGGAACTAGCTAGTTCACTTACTGAGCATGGAGTATTGCAACCAGTGCTGGTAAGAGAAAAAGGAGACAGATATGAAATTATTGCTGGTGAGCGGCGTTGGCGGGCAGCCCAGATTGCAGGCTTAGGTACTATACCGGCAATAATACGGCAGCTAGATGACTTGCAGGCGGGGGAGCTTTCATTGATTGAAAACCTGCAACGGGAGGATCTTACCGCAGTAGAAGAGGCTCAAGCCTATCACCAGATGATAGAACGTTATCAATATACCCAGGAGATGCTAGCACAAAAAATTGGTAAAAGCCGTTCCCATATAGCTAACACCCTCCGTATTCTGAACCTACCTCCTAGTATTCTGGAAATGATTGAGTCCAAGCAGCTAAGCGCAGGTCATGCTCGGGCGATACTCTCCTTACCGGGGCAGAAGGAACAGTTAGCAGCTGCCCGGGAGATAACGGCAAGGGGTCTATCAGTGCGAGAAGCGGAAAAAAGGGTAAAAACAAAAAAGACTGTTCAGGAGATAGTTTTTGAGAAATCGGCGGAGATAGTAGATTTAGAAGAAAGACTACAGAAGCACCTTGGAACTAAAGCAGAAATAACGACCTTCAACAAGGGAGGCAGAATACAAATTAGTTATTATAGCAATGAAGACCTGGAGCGAATAATGGAAATGTTAATAAGAAAATAGACCGGGGAAATGGGCACAGATAACATACCATAGGGCACATCCCCAAGGGGACAAAGACGCTTGCTATGTTTACAATCATTGGTGCGGATTCTCCCCGGCAGTCAGCAGTAACTAATTAACATCAACCTGCTTAAATTGGGCCTGAGTATCGGGTCCGCTATTAAGCAACTGACTTTCTATGATTAATTGTCTATAGCGAGGGGCAAGGTGTGAGGAACGAGGACACTGCATTTACTCTGGTGCCCTCGGCATTAACACATACAGTCAGGTTCTGTTTTAATAGGTTTTGTGTTTACCCTGCTGATAATGAATCCGGCATCAATTAGAGGCCCAGTGCAAGTCTATAATTGTTTCACGTGAAACATTCTAGTTTGTAATTTAAAATGTTTCACGTGAAACAATTATAAGTCTTCAGGACATACTAATATTGCGTAAGTTTTACAAAGCGCGGAAAAATTGATATGATATCTTAAAAATTGGCAATAATTAATATATAAAACAACATAAACGAGGACAAGCGATGAAAAGGAAAAAAAAGCATAATCAGCATATGACTTTTATGCTTATTCCCCATGGCGCATCTCGACCGTTGCAGTGGAACATGTCTAGAAAATTTATTTCTGGCGCTACTGCAGTTTTTGCTATGTTTATAATCTGTTTTGCTGCTATTGGTGTATGGTTCTATGTAAGTCAAGATGAAATCCGCCACGTTACTCGTATAAAGCAGGAGAATCTTGAAAAGGCCGAGACCATAGAATTGCTAAACCAGGAAATTAAAAAGATTGAACAACAACAGGAAGAAATAGCCCAAAAACAGATGCAGCTTAAAAGGATTATGGGTATTAAAAGCGAAAACAACCGCCCGATCGAACCATCTCGGGGCGGAAAAGGTGGGCTAGACTACCGTCTTCGAGATACGGGTGGCAACGAAGTCTTACAACAAACGGTAGAAATTCAGACCCGATTGGCAATACAGGAAAAGGAACTGGACGAGCTATTAGCCCAGGTAAATAATAACAAGGCTTATTTTCGCAGTATACCAAACCAATGGCCGACCCAGGGTGATATTAGCTCTGAATTTGGCTGGCGCAGGTCCCCATTTGGTGGTCGGGGGAGTAGTTTTCATGAGGGAATAGATATTGCAAATAATTCAGGAGTGATGGTGGTAGCTGCTGCCGATGGTACCGTTATTTTTGCCGGGTGGAAAGGTGCATATGGTAGAATGCTGGAAATAGACCATGGTTATGGCTTTAAAACCATATATGGGCACAACTCTGCCCTGCTGGTAAAAGAGGGCGATAAAGTTAAAAAGGGTGAAGAAGTTGCTCGGATAGGTAATACCGGCAGAAGCACAGGCCCACACTTGCATTTTGCTGTAGTAAAGGACGGACAGCCGCAGGATCCCCAGATATACCTACCGTAGTAGTCTCAAAATACTCTGAAAAGAGATTTATAGTAAAAGGCTTATGAAAACCAGAAAATCAGGAGGAACACGTAGTGAGAAAAAAGCAGCGCAGCTTTCAAAATATTGAAAGCATAATATCTCCCGGAGTAGAAATAAAGGGCGATATATCCTCTCAAGGGTCCATCAGGATTGATGGCTATGTTGAAGGGAATTTGAATATTAAAGGCGACTTAATTCTGGGGGAAAAAGGTAAAATTAAAGGTGAAGTAAAAGCTGAAAACATTATCGTAGCTGGAAAAGTTGAAGGAAGAGCCAGTGCCGGAACCCGTTTTGAAATAGCTGCAACAGGAGCTATCACCGGGGATATCAATGCCACTACTTTGATTGTTGAAGAAGGTGGTTTATTAGATGGTAACAGTCGGATGACGCGGGCCAAAGAACGTGGTATCGATAATGAGCGTGTACTTAATTTCAAAAAAGAAAAGTATAAAGATAAATAGCAGGGAGGTTCTGGGGTGTTCACTAACCGGAAGGAAGCCGGTCATCTGCTAGCCAGGGTTCTGGAGGATAAGCAGATTGAATTTGATCTGGTCCTGGGGGTTCCGCGGGGAGGAGTAGAAGTTGCAGAGGTAATCGCCTCCTATTTTAATTGTCCCCTGGACGTGGTTATGGCTAAAAAAATTGCTTCACCTAGTTGGGATGAGTTTGCCATAGGTGCGGTTACACCGGATGGAGAGACCCTAATTTCTGAACGAACCCAAAAGATTATTGATATAGATAGTGCTATCATTGAAAAATTAGCCCAAAAAGTAAAAGAAAATATTGATAACCGTTTGAAACGATATCGGGGCCAACGCCCCCCGATCGATCTTCAGGGGAAAAACATTTTACTGGTAGATGATGGCATAGCTACCGGGTTTACTCTAAAGGCTGCGGTCAAATATTTGCAACGTCAAACTAATGGAAAGATTATTGTGGCTGTTCCAGTAAGCTCAAAAAACGCTTATCTTAATCTGCTGGAAGAGGTAGACGAGTTGATAACCCTGGAGGTACCGGAGAAATTTTATGCAGTCAGCCAGTTCTATCAGGATTTTGCCGCAGTAGAGGATAGAGAAGTAATGAATATTTTAAAAAAATACTCTGAAGGAAAACCATAAACGAGCCCTCTAATTTATTCTGTTACAACCGGAAACGCACCACGAATGAAAATAGGTTATTGGGTTGGCAGAGTCGGAAGTACCCTCACCCCTTACTCCTCACTCTAAACAACCAGTCAAATTCTCATTTTGAAGTTATTCAAGATAACTATATCATTAACACCTATTTCCGTACTAACCCTCCACAGGTTCCCCATCTAGTTCCCTACTTAACTGGCTGGAAACAAATTTTACCCTGGCCAGATAAAGGCCTTTGGCTATGATATCAGCCATTTTAGAAACAATGAAGAGCCGGGTATTCTGTAAAACCATGTGTTCAAAAAACCCACCTACATTAACCACTGCGGAAACATGAAAATCACCTACTGCAGGTAAAGTCTTATTTAGAGCTGTACCTGGTTTCAAGCTACCCCGGCGAACATTTATATAGCCAATCCGGTTTGCGTTTCCCAAGCAGGCATCTACGGCTATAACAAAAGGTTGGGCATAAAGAGCGAATATTTCATCCAATGTTTCTTGCAAATTAGTAGCATGTACCGGTGTTTCCAGGGTGCCATAGACAGCAGTCGAAGGGCTGAGGCTTTTAAGCCGACTACCCACCAGAGGCCCCAGGCAATCACCAGTAGCCCGATCAGTTCCGATACACAGAAACACCAATTCTCGCCCTGATTCGACATCTTGCATGTTGGCATAAATGGCTTTTTCAATCTTATTAAAACAAAGCGGGTCCTCAAAATGACAGGAGAACTTGTCCTGCATCGTAGTTTTTTGTGCTCTGTACAAATGTCGCTCCTCCCAGTTTAAATTTATCTTACAGGGTTTAATCCATATTCTTGACCGCTGGGAATATTTTTATGCCGTATTTAACTAACTACAGGAATATTTATGAAACATATGAATCATGAACGGGGCAGGAAGGGGATGAAGGCCATAAAAGTTCGCCTTATGCTGGTAATGGGCTATTTAGGAGCAGTTATCGGCGCTGGTTTCGCATCCGGGCAGGAAATAGTGCAGTTTTTTGTAGCTTACGGTTTATACGGTATAAAAGGTGGTCTAGTAGCTACAGGGCTCTTTGCTTTATGTGGGGGGATGTTACTTTATTTAGCCCATCGCTGGCAGGTATCCAATTATCAGGATATGTTAAAAAAAATGATGGGAGATAGAACTGGACTACTGGTAGACTTTCTATTAGCCATATTTCTGTTCCTGGGTATAAGCACTATGATGTCTGCCAGTGGTGCGGTGTTTTATGAACATCTCTATTTACCCAAAAACTTGGGCATTTTCCTGGCCTATGTTCTGGTAGTAGTTTTTTTACTTACCGGGAGACAGGGCCTGATTATATCCTATAATATACTGGTACCAATTAAAATAATACTGCTGTTTATTATCAGTGGCTATGCTGCCTTTTTTGTAGAAAAACAATCAATGGAGATATACACTGCCTTCATATGTCCGACCGAAGCCCGGTTCTGGTTATTAGCGGCGGTACTCTACGTAGCCTATAACTTTTCCCTGGCTATGGTAGTCTTAAGCGAATACCAGACTGTAGGTCAAGAAGGAGATGGTATAATCGGGGCTATTTGGGGAGGATTGATACTGGGTGCACTGGTTCTGGTTAATTATTTGGCCTTATATAAGTTTGTACCGGTTATTATGCACTATGAAGTTCCTATGCTTTATGTGGCAGGAAAAATATCGCTATCAGCCAAATACGTTTATACCCTGGTGTTGTGGGTCGGGATCCTGACTACTGCTATTGCCAATGCCTATGGATTTACCCAACGTTTTGCCGGTCTCACCGGCTTAAATTACCGGTTCTGCTTAATACTATGTATGACTCTGGCTTTACCCGTATCTATGCGTAGTTTCTCCAGTTTGGTGAGTAAAATATACCCTATTTTTGGAATACTAGGGATATCAATAATAAGTGCCCTGCTCTACAGGACTTCCAAAGATATGTTGAGCGGGTTATATTATTATATAAGGCAATATATTAAACGTGGTAAGGAGGCGTGAGCCTGAAAATGATAAATCTTAAAAAAATTCCCCCGGTAGATGAAATACTATTGCATGAAGAGGTGCAGGAATTGCTAAGCAGGTTTAACCGGGACTATGTAATAAACCTTTTAAGAACATCAATAGATGATATCAGGGAGGAATTACGCTCTTTACAGGAAGAATTGGAGAGGGATTCCATTAAAGATGAAGTCATAAAACGATTACAACAAAGAGTAGAAGAATCGGCTAGGGGGACTCTAGAAAAGGTTATAAATGGTACTGGTGTGGTTCTGCATACTAATCTGGGACGAGCACCAATGGGGGAACGGGCTTTACGGTATATGTCGGCTATGGCGACTAACTACAATAACCTGGAAATGGACCTTAAACGAGGTGAAAGAGGCTCGCGCTATGTTCATGTGGAAGATATATTAACCCGCCTAACTGGCGCTGAAGCAGCGCTGGTAGTAAATAATAATGCAGCAGCAGTTATGTTAGGGCTTAATACTATGGCAAGAGGTCGGGAGGTCATTGTATCCCGTGGGCAACTGGTGGAAATCGGTGGCGCTTTTCGGATTCCCGAGGTTATGAAACTAAGTGGTGCTCAGCTAGTGGAAGTAGGGACAACCAATAAGACCTATATAAGTGATTTTGCCGGAGCTATTAGCGAAGAAACGGCACTGCTTTTTACCGCCCATACCTCCAATTATAAAATTATTGGCTTTAGTGAAGAGGTAAAATTATCTGACTTGGTTAAACTGGGAAAGGAACAGGGTATTCCGGTTATGCAGGACCTGGGCAGCGGAATACTATATAATATGGAGAACTGGGGTTTAAAAGATGAACCTACGGTACAAGAGTGTGTGGCCGCTGGAGTTGATATAATTACGTTTAGCGGAGATAAGCTGTTAGGTGGACCCCAAGCCGGAATTATCGTAGGCCGAAAAAAATATATAGAGGCCATGAAAAAGAATCAGCTTACCCGGGCTTTAAGGGTGGACAAGTTAACTATTGCCGCTCTGGAGGCTACCCTGTTGGAGTATTTGGAAGGCAAACCCGAGGAGAAAATTCCGGTAATTGGTATGTTATGCCGTAGTTCAGAACAACTTCAGCATCAGGCTGAAGAACTTCTGAATAATCTGCAAAACCGCATTGGCTCTTTACAACAGGTGGTTTCTCTAAACCTGGTAGAACTGGAAGATATGGTAGGGGGAGGAGCCTATCCTACCTATAAGATTCCTGGCTTTGGAGTCGATATTGAGCTTAGCGATAATGCTCTGGAAAATGTAGCCCGGGAACTGCGTCTGGGCAGTCCGGCTCTGGTGACCAGAAAGCATGACGACAAAATGAGAATCAGTGTACGAACTTTGCTGGAGGGTGACGCCGAATTACTGGTCGATTTAATCGAAGGGGTACTGACAACAGATGTCGGACGTCGGATGTAGGATATCAGAGGGGATAATAGTCACTGGAAACAGGTGGGCTAGTAAGACAGATATCTGCCAAACCGCGGGCAGACACATGGGTTTGCCCCTACAGGTTACGAAATTAACCCAAAAATGAAATCCACGTCCTTAGTTGCGGGACCCGCAACCATTTATGAAAATAGATACTGGGGTGTTAGGTCTTAATTTATATTTTTTATAAAAAACTCAGCTACCTTAATAGCGACCATAGGGAGCATCTGTGTGCCCTATGGGTATGTCCTTCATAGTTTATCAGTGTATTCAGTGTCTAAAAAATCCGTGTAAATCCCTATTATATCTGCGGTAACCCGCGTCGAAAAGGAAGAGGTAGTAATGAAAAGGTTTATTATAGGTACGGCGGGGCATATTGACCATGGCAAAACTACCCTGGTCAAGGCCATGACCGGTTTAAATACAGACAGGCTAAAAGAGGAGAAGCAGCGGGGCATATCCATAGAACTAGGATTTGCACCTTTTACCCTGCCCTCGGGACAAAAAGCTGCTATTGTAGATATGCCCGGTCACGAACGCTTTATCCGGCATATGCTAGCCGGAGCCTTTGGCATAGATATAGTATTGCTGACCATAGCCGCCGACGAAGGGGTAATGCCCCAGACCCGGGAGCACATGGACATAATAGAACTGCTGGGTGTAGACAAAGGTATTATAGTCATAACTAAAAAAGACTTGGTAGATGAAGAATGGTTGATGCTGATGGAAGAGGAAGTGCGGGAATACATTAATACTACTATATTAAAGGATGCTCCGCTGGTTTCGGTATCGGCAGTAACCATGGAAGGGATACCTGAATTGTTGGGATTAATAGAAAATCTAGTCACACAGGTAGAAGAAAAACCGACCTTTGGCCAGGCCCGTCTACCAATAGACCGGGTATTTACCATTTCCGGCTTTGGTACGGTGGTAACCGGAACTCTGTGGTCAGGGCAATTAAAGCAAGGTGAGACGGTAGAGCTAATGCCGATAAAAAAACTGGTGCGAATAAGAACCCTGCAGGTACATAACCAAAAGACGGATACCGCTTATGCCGGTCAGAGGGTAGCCGTAAATCTGCAAGGGATAGAAGTAAGCGACATCAAACGGGGTTACCTCCTGGCTACCCCGGCTTATCTTACTCCCAGCTATCGGGTAGATACCCGCCTGCGCCTGCTCAGTTCCAGCAAACGAACCTTAAAAAACTGGAACCGGGTGCGTTTTCACCTAGGTACTGATGAGACCCTGGGCCGGGTAGTATTATTGGATCGGGACGAATTACAGCCTGGAGATGAGACTTTTGTCCAGATTGTTTTGGAAAAACCGGTAGTAGCCTATAAAGGCGACCGTTTTGTAATTAGGTACTATTCCCCGGTTACTACTATCGGAGGAGGCATAATAATTGACGGTAACGCCCCCAAACAGAAAAGATATAAGGAAGAGGTTCTGGATCAACTGGCTATAAAAGAGGAAGGTAGCCTTTATGATGTAGTTTTATATGAACTCGAATCTAACTCCCAAGAACTAATGACCATTGACGAACTAAGCAAACTTACCGGCAGTAACCGGGAACAGTTAAAACAGGAACTACAGCAGCTGGTAGAAGATGAAAAAGCAATACTAATAAAAGACCAGGTTTACATCAGCGCTTATGCCCTGGACGCTGTTAATGCCCGTATAGTAGAAACCCTGGATAAATACCATCAAAAATACCCCATGCGCTCAGGTTACCCCCGCGAAGATATGCGCAGTAGATATTTCAAAAAAATAAATGCCAAAGATTTTAACCTGGTACTTAAGCAGTTGGAGGAAAACGGTACTATATCCAGTCGCAACAACCAGCTAATGTTACCTGGGTGGATAGCCCAACCTGGAGATAGAGAAAAGGAAAGCGTAGAAAAAATTAAGCACATCATGGAAGAGCAGATGTTTACTCCCCCGGGTATAGACGAACTGAGCAGTATAAGTGGGCTGGGAGAAGACAATTTCAATGAACTATTAGCCTATATGATTGAAGTAGGCTTATTGGTAAAAATCAACCAGGATACCGTCTTTTCCAGTCACGCCATAGAAGAGGGAAAGAAAAAGCTTACAGATTATTTTGAGCAGGAAAAGGAACTTAGCCTGGCAACTGCCCGGGATATATTGAAAACTACTCGAAAGTATGCGCTACCTCTGGTAGAATATTATGATAGAATTCGCTTTACCCGCCGGGTTGGAGATATGAGGGTAAAGCTCTAAACAGGTATGCTGATAACTTTTAGGGGGGGATTTACATAAGTGTCTAAAATAGGTATTCCGCGCACACTAGCGTATTTTATTTATTTTCCCTTCTGGAAGACTTTTTTCGAGGAACTTAATCAGGAAGTTATCGTTTCTTCCCCTACTACCAGAGATATATTGGATGATGGAGTAAGGGAAGCGGTCAATGATGCCTGTATTCCTATTAAACTTTACCACGGTCACGTCGCTGAGCTTGCTTCCAAGGTGGATTACATCTTTTGCCCTCGTTTAGTAAGTGTTCGCAAGCATGGCGATTTTGGCACCGAAACCTTTTGTCCCAAATTCCTTGGTCTTCCTGACATGGTTCGCCTGGCTATGGATAATCTCCCCGAAATAATTGATGTTCGGGTTGATCTTAAGCAAGGGAAGGACGAATTACTTAATGTCTGTTACCAGGTTGGGGATTTACTGGGAAAACCGGAAGTAGAAATAAAGGGGGCTTACCAGAGGGCATTACTCATACAAAAACGTTTTAAGAAACTGCTTTCTCAGAACATGATGCCGGAAGAAGCCATAGATATCTTATTTGCCAATGGGGAGAGGAAATCCTTACTGAGCCGGCCGGATTTACAGATAGCGGTAATAGGTTACCCTTATGCTATATATGATGACTATATTAACGGTCGTATTTTAAGTTTACTGGAGAAAGAAAACGTAAAGGTATATACCCAGGATATGCTAAGCGACAAGATGATGAACCGGCAGGCGCGAAATCTGCCCAAGAGCATGTTCTGGTACTTCTCTAACCGGGCAGTATATGGTGCTCTTCATTTTATGCAACAAAAAAACATAGATGGGATAATCCATATAACTGCATTTGCCTGCGGTCCGGACTCAATAGTGGATCGCCTGTTGGAGATTGAATCTAGAAGGCATGGGCAAATACCTTACCTTTCCATTGCAGTAGACGAGCACACTGGCGATGCCGGGGTTAGAACCCGGGTTGAAGCATTTCTTGATATGTTGCGTTTCAGGAGGGATAAATCATGAAAATAAGCTTTCCCCATATGGGCTATTCTTACCTCGCCCTGAAATGGCTGGTGGAAAATACGGGGCACGAGTGTATTGTGCCTCCGGAACCCAGCAGCCGTACGCTTGACCTGGGGGTGCGTCATGCTCCGGAGTTTGCCTGTATTCCTTTTAAAATCCTAATGGGAACCTACCTGGAAGTAGCGGAGAAAGGCGCCGAGGTGATTTTGACCTCCGGGGGCATGGGGCCTTGTCGAGCCGGGTTGTATTGGGTAATGCATCAATATATTTTAGATGAACTTAACACTGGGGTTAAGGTAGTAGCCTTTGAGCCGCCCCTATGTGATCTTAAGGATTTTATAAAAAAATTGCGTTGGGTAAGAAAAACCGGAGGTTTATCGGTTAAAGAATTTGTCCAAGCGATACGCATTACCTGGGAAAAGATTAAGGCCATTGACGAGGTAGAAATGTTATCCCATGAAATAAGACCTTACGAGACTAACCGGGGTGAAACTACCAGGCGGCTATGGCAGGCTTTGGAGATGCTGGATGCAGCCAATAACGAGGCCGAAATCAAGGACGCCATGCAGGAGGGTCTAAAACTGCTGCAAGAAGTTTCTCAGGACCATAGCCGCAATCCTTTAAAAATTGGAATAATAGGTGAGATTTACGTGGTGTTGGAACCGGCAGCCAACCATTATATTCAAATAATGTTGGGGGAAATGGGAGTACAGACCGACCGCTCCATTTACCTTACTTCTTATACCAGGAAAAACACAATTGTAAATCTGGAAGGAGACATATTTGAAGTCGCTAAACCTTATTTGGGGGAGGCACCTATAGGTGGCCACGGGGCTAACAGCATTGGGGAAACTATTCTTTATGCCCGCCACGGTTTCGATGGGGTAGTTCAACTGGCACCTTTTGCTTGCATACCGGAGATAGTGGCCAAGAGTATTATACCGACGGTTACTAAAGATTATGGTATACCGGTTTTAACCTTATTTATAGATGAGCAAACGGGTAAGGCTGGTGTGCAGACCCGGCTGGAAGCCTTTGTTGATTTATTGGAAAAACGCCGGGAGGTCAAAGCAAAACGTGGAATCGAGAGGTTAGTAATATGATTAAGGGATATTTGGGAGTAGATGTAGGCTCGGTAAGTACCAACCTGGTTGTAATTGATGACCAGAATCAACTACTGGTGGAGCAATACCTGCGTACCAATGGCAAGCCCATAGAAACAGTTCAACAAGGGCTATATGCCATCGGTCAGGAATTGCCTGCGGATGTGCAGATAGCTGGTGCAGCTACTACCGGCAGTGCGCGCTACTTAACCAGTTTGATTGTAGGGGCAGATATAGTTAAAAATGAGATTACCGCCCACGCCATAGCATCTTCTGCGCTGGCTGAAGATGTAAAAACTATAATTGAGATTGGCGGGCAGGATTCTAAAATCATAATACTACGTGATGGCGTAGTTACTGATTTTGCCATGAATACGGTATGTGCTGCCGGTACCGGCTCGTTTCTGGACCAACAGGCCAGTCGTCTTCTCATTCTCATAGAGGAATTTGGTAATTACGCTTTAAAGGCTAAAAACCCGGTAAGAATTGCTGGACGCTGTGCAGTATTTGCCGAGTCCGATATGGTTCATAAACAGCAACTAGGATATAATACGGAAGATATAATTGCTGGTCTCTGTGAAGCTCTGGTCAGGAATTATATGAATAATGTAGGCAAAGGCAAGGAAATTTTGGCTCCGGTAATGTTCCAGGGAGGGGTAGCAGCCAACCAGGGTTTGGTACAAGCCTTTAATAAGTACCTGGGGCTGGAGGTTATAGTTCCCAAGTATTATGGAGTAATGGGTGCAATAGGAGCTGCGATACTGGCCCGGCAGGCTAGTCGTAAAAAGATAAAGACCTCATTTAAAGGGTTTAACATTCAGGAGATAAACTTTAAAACTAGCAGCTTCGAATGTAAAGGCTGCTCTAATGCTTGTGAAGTAGTACAATTCTATGAAAACAGTGAATTACTAGCTCGCTGGGGAGATCGCTGCGGTAAGTGGGAAATGGATTCTATGTAATGGTGAAAAACAGGGATTTGAAGCACATTTGTATGCTCTTATGGAAGTTGTTTTATTAGAATTATAAATTTTTCTTGTAGGCAGGGAAGTAAAAAAGTGCAATAATAGAGGGAAATATGTGAATGTTGCTTTGACAAAAGGGGGGGGAGGTAAGGATAGGGAAGCTTTGCGGTAAGTTACGATGTTTTAAACTTCTAGAAAACCGCATTGATATTAGTGTTAAAAAGGAGGATGCAAAGTGTTGGATAAAAAGTGGGCTAAAAAAGGCGCCCTGCTGGTACTGGTAGTCTTTATGCTCTCAGTAGTAGTCGGTTGCGGTGGTGGCCAAACATCGGATAAGGAATCCAAGGGGGATGGCGCCGAGACTATCAAGGTAGGTATAAACTGTGAACTCTCCGGCCCGGTTGCCAGTTATGGAGATAACTCCAGAAATGGTGCTCTGATAGCTATCGATGAAATTAATAAAGCAGGTGGAGTATTAGGTAAACAATTAGAGCCTCTGGTAAGAGACTGCCAATCAAAAACTGATGAAGCCATGAACGTCAGCGCAGCTTTGGCAGATGAAGGCATGGTTGCCCAGATTGGTCCCCTTACCAGTGGTACGGTAGAAGGAAGCACCTCAGTAATGATGGAAAACCAGATTCCTCTGATTGCTCCGGCAGCAACGGCCAACAAAGTAACGGTTGATGAAAAAACAGGCAAGGTTAGAGATTACATTTTCCGGGTATGCTACCGCGATTCGGACCAGGGCGTAAGGATGGCTGATTTTGCCCTAAATACGCTGAAGGTTAAGAAAGCGGCTATCTTTGGCAGCACCTCGGATGATTATGCTAAAGGTTTAGCCAAATATTTCAAAGAAGAATTCGAGGCCAAAGGTGGTACTATAGTAGCTGAAGAAGGTTTCATGAACTTGGATAAGGAATTCCGGGGTACCCTGACCAAGATAAGGGGTAAAAATCCTGAGTTTATCTATGTACCCGGATATTATACGGAAGTTTCGGTGCTTATTAAACAAGCGCGTGAATTAGGTATAACTGTTCCTATCGGTGGCGGTGATGGCTGGGATTCTCCGGACATGGTTAAAGTAGCCGGTGCTGAAGCGCTTAACGATACTTATTTTACCAATCATTATTCGGTTGAGGATCCTAATCCCGCTATCCAGTCTTTCGTTAAGGCTTATGAGGCCAAGCATAAAAAGGCACCAGATTCCTTTGCCGCTCTGGGCTATGATGCCGTAAAATTATTGGCTGATGCTATTACCCGGGCAGGATCAGCAGACCCGGTTAAGATTAAAGAGGCTCTGGAACAAACTAAGGATTTCGCAGGAATTACAGGAACTATGAGTATCGACGAACAGCATAACCCCATTAAAAACATAGTGATTATAGAATACAAGGATGGAAAATTAGTATCTAGATAACCCAGTAAGGACAGGTAAAGGGAGGGGTAACCCTCTCTTTATCCTGAATCAAAGGATGTGGCTCTATTTGCTCGAATTCATACAACAACTAATCAACGGACTATCGCTAGGAGCTATTTATGCTCTAATTGCACTGGGCTATACCATGGTATACGGAATTATCCTGTTAATTAATTTTGCCCATGGCGATATTATGATGGTAGGAGCCTATGTAGGGTTTTTTTCTATATCTCTTTTAGGCAGTAACATTATTGTAGCAATGGTTTTTGCTATGGTTACCTGTGCCCTCCTGGGAGTGGTAATTGAGAAAGTGGCCTACCGGCCTTTGCGTAACTCCACCCGTATAGCTGCTTTAATTACAGCTATAGGGATGTCACTATTTCTGGAATACGTAACCCTGTATTTTTTAACTGCTCAGCAGCGGGTTTATCCGGCCAGTGCCTTTCCGCTACATAAATACGAAATAGCCGGTCTGGTTATTTCCAATAAAGACATTTTTATTATTGTATCAGCCGTTATTATGATGATAATCCTGCAGTATATTATTAAAAGGACGAAAACAGGAAAAGCCATGCGGGCAGTATCTCTGGATAAAGAAGCTGCCGTACTCATGGGTATCAGTGTGGATAGAATCGTATCCATCACCTTTGCCATCGGCTCAGCCCTGGCAGCAGCTGCAGGGGTTATGATTGGTCTTTATTACAACGCTATAAACCCCCTGATGGGGATAATACCAGGTCTAAAGGCTTTTGTGGCTGCCGTACTGGGTGGCATCGGGTTAATACCCGGCGCCATGGTAGGCGGCTTTTTAATGGGGATTTTGGAAACCCTGGTTAGCGGTTATTGGAGCAGTATGTACCGCGACGCCGTGGCATTCGGGGTATTAATCCTGATATTACTTATAAAACCGACCGGTTTATTTGGCAAGAATACCGGGGAAAAAGTGTAGGTGAGAGCTATGCAAGACAAAAAACGCACCTGGGGTAAGTTCATATTAGAGGTTATTTTTCTGGTAGCTCTGTTTACCCTGGTACAATACCTGATTACTGTAGGAATATTAAACCGCTACTATCAGATTAACCTTACCTTGATGGGGATAAATATTATACTGGCAGTAAGCCTTAACCTGATTAATGGATTTACCGGACAGTTGTCCCTGGGACATGCCGGATTTATGGCTATAGGGGCTTTTGCCTCGGTAATAATGACTACTCTGCTGGATTATCCTTTTATAATAGGTATTATTATTGCCATGCTGGCCGCAGCTCTGGCGGGATTTATAATTGGAGTACCTACATTAAGATTAAAAGGAGATTACCTGGCCATTGCTACCCTGGGATTTGGAGAGATAATCCGGGTAGTCCTGCAAAATATAGATTATACCGGAGGTCCGGCAGGAATTAGCGGTATCGCTAAAATGACTACCTGGCCGGTTCTATTTATAGCTGTGGTGGTAACCATAGTAGTTATAGTCAATATGATTAACTCCAGCTACGGCAGAGCCATTATATCAGTGCGGGAAGATGAAGTCGCTGCAGAAGTAATGGGTATTAATACTACCAAATACAAGGTTCTGGCTTTTGTAGTAGGGGCGGCTTTTGCCGGTCTGGCAGGAGCTTTATATGCTCACTATTTTTATATTGTCAAACCGGAGACCTTTAACTTCCTAAAATCGTTTGACATATTGGTAATGGTAGTTCTGGGCGGACTGGGTAGTACTACTGGAGCAGTTATAGCTGCTATATTTATAACCGTGTTAAATGCCTTCCTGCAGGAATACGCAGCGGTTAGAATGATTATTTACGCCCTGATACTAATTATTGTCATGATATACCGGCCTCAGGGTTTGCTGGGTAATAAGGAACTGTCCCGTAAGAGCTTTAACAGGATTTGGGGTGGAAAACATGTCTCATCTACAAATAAATAACTTGAGCAAATCATTTGGTGGGTTAAGCGCGGTTTTAGAATTCGATTTTACTATCTCCCAGCAAGAATTGGTAGGTCTAATTGGTCCCAATGGAGCAGGTAAAACTACCGTGTTTAATTTAATAACCGGGGTTTATAAACCGGACCAGGGCAAAATATACCTGGAGGGAAAAGACATAACCGGACTGCCTCCCTATGATATATGTAAAAAAGGAATAGCCCGCACCTTTCAGAATATCAGGCTGTTTAATGATTTAAGCGTCCTGGACAATGTGAAAATTGCCCTGCATACAGATGTTCCGTATAGTTTATCAGCTTCTGTATTGAGGCTGCCATCTTTTTTCCGGGGCGAGGAAAAGATGCACCAGCAAGCCCTGGAATACTTGAAGATATTTGGGCTGGACACAATTAAGGATGAAATAGCCTCCAGCCTGCCCTATGGTGAGCAGAGGCGTTTAGAAATTGCCCGGGCTCTGGCTACCCGGCCTACTCTCTTAATTTTAGATGAACCGGCAGCTGGTATGAACCCCAATGAGACCAAGGAATTAATGGAGCTTATCAACTGGATTAGAGACGAGTTTAACCTTACTATTCTATTGATAGAGCATGATATGTCACTGGTTATGGGAGTTTGTGAGCGCATTTATGTACTTGATTACGGCCAAATTATAGCTGAAGGCATACCAGAAGAAATTCGCAATAACAAGCGGGTAATAGAAGCTTATCTGGGAGAGGAGGTAGGGTAGTGCTACAGATAAAGGAAATTGATGTTTATTATGGCGCCATTCACGCTCTTAAAAAACTATCCCTGGAAGTTGAACAGGGCAGTATTGTTACTTTAATTGGTGCTAACGGGGCTGGCAAAACCACTACCTTAAAAAGCATATCCGGATTACTGCGACCCAAAACCGGCAGCATAATATTCAAAGATAATGATATTAGTAAGGTTGCTCCGGAGAAAATTGTAGGTCTGGGCATATCCCAGGTACCGGAGGGTCGCCGGGTATTTTCTACCATGACAGTTATGGAAAACCTGGAAATGGGGGCTTACCTGCGTAAAGATAAAAAGGGTACAGAAGAAGATATGGAAAATGTCTTTACTCGTTTTCCTCGCTTAAAAGAAAGGCGGAAACAGTTAGCCGGCACCTTAAGCGGTGGAGAGCAGCAGATGCTGGCGATTGGTCGGGCTTTAATGGCCAGGCCTCAGCTCATGCTAATGGATGAACCTTCCATGGGGCTGGCACCCCTTTTAGTAAAAGAGATATTTTCCATTATTAAAGATATAAATGAACGGGGGACTACCATATTGCTGGTAGAGCAAAACGCTAACATGGCTCTATCTATAGCAGATAAAGCCTATGTTATAGAAACGGGAGAAATTGTTTTACAGGGCAATGCCCAGGAATTAATGAATAGTCCTGAAGTTAAAAAGGCTTATCTGGGAGGATAACCGTTCCAACGGCTAAGCCTTGAACCGATTAACGGAAGGGGGATTATTAATGAAGGTAAGAGACCGTATGGCTATCGGTGTTAAGACCGTAGACATGGAAAGTAGCATTACCGAGGCTTTTCGTTTGATGAAGGATAATAACATTCGCCGCTTACCAGTAATGGATAAAGGTAAACTGGCGGGAATAGTAACCCTGACTGACCTTAACCAGGCTTCGCCCTCATCAGCTACCTCGCTTAGTATTCATGAGCTTAACTATTTGTTGGCCAAGACTAAAATCCGGGATATTATCCCTAAAAAACAAAAGTTGATTACTATTGGCCCGGAAAACTATATTGAGACAGCCGCTAAAATTATGCGGGAAAACACCATTAGTGGCTTACCGGTGGTAGAAGATGGCAAACTGGTAGGTATCGTAACGGAAACGGATATTTTTGACGCCCTTATAGATATACTGGGGGTTAGAAGACAACATACCCGTATAGATATCTTTCTTAAGGATCCACCCGGCAGTTTAGCTGAAGTTACCGGTTTAGTTGCTGCCCGGGGTATTAATACAATAAATACGGTAGTATATTACGAAAAGAGAATAGGTAAATATAAAATGATTCTGCGAATTGAAGAAATAAACTATGAATCGGTAGTAGCAGAATTAAAAGACAAAGGCTATGAGGTAGAGTCAGTCATAGTTCGAGATGGAACTGATTAGTATATCAGGGGGATACCCTGAAGGGCACACGCGGTCCTTTTGATATATTTGTGTTAACGTGATAATAGACACTAGTGAGGGGTGAGGGTTGACTGGTAATCAACCTGACACTTATCCTTACTATAAACCAATAAGCCTGGAAACATAAACAGAACTTTAGCTTTGGGTTGAGCACCGGGGTCCGAAGCCACGAAAATTGACATTTTTCGCAAAGGAATATATACTCATTATCGCGGGCAATAATCATAGTGGAAGCGGATCGGTCCTGGTGGGTCGCCTGGACTTCAAATCCAGTTTGCGCCGTAGTGATCCTGCGGTGGGTGGGTTCGATTCCCACACGCTTCCGCCAAATAGAAAGATATTAAAGGGCTACAGGCCCTTTTTTTTATTTGCAGTTAGGGAATTGTTGCGATAGAGTTTATATACCTGAAAAAGCTAAGGAAAGGACTTTAGCGAAAATTACCATATATAACCATATGGTGTATACTATTTTTACACAAATAAACGGGTTTGCATAAGGATACCAAAAGTGTTCTCCGGCCTTTACGGAAGAAAACTTGACGACTATTAAGGAGTTGAGGACGTGGCTTCTAAAAGTATTGGAGAAGAGATAACTGCTATTGCGAAAAAATATGCGGATCTGGTCAAAGAAGAAATGAACGTAGAAGCGATCTATTTATTTGGCTCTTTCGTTAATGGAAACCATGATCAGGATAGCGATATAGACATAGCAATAGTTACGGATGATTTTTCTGGAGATATTATTGAGGATACCTTGAAATTAATGAGGATTCGCAGGAAGGTTGATACCCGAATAGAACCTCATCCTCTGAGAAAAGATAATCCTTTTGTTAAAGAGGTAATAGCTACAGGTCGACGCATTGGGTAGTTTGAATACAACCGGGTGAATAAATATTGTCCGCATACCCTTGCTAAAATAATATTAAAGGGCTTAGGCCCTTTTTTTTATTTGCCGCTTGGACTACAATACACATGAAATCTATTTTCTTATTTGGTACGAATGAATATAATCATAGGAAGTTGGGGTAATTATTAAACAGGCATAAATACCTGGTCTCTTGTAAATAACACTTAATATAGAACTTAATTAGTTGCTTAAAGTAGGGGGTGAGGATACTTCCCTTACTCTACCGTCCTCGCTATCTTATAGTAATTTAATAGGTGGTTGCGTGTTTCCCAAGGTGTACCCTCTGGATATGGGGGATTAATCTTATTATATGCAGGTGATAAAAGGTGAAGGCTATAATAATTGGTGCTGGTAAAGTAGGATTCAGTATAGCCCAGTTGCTTTCTAAAGAAGACCATGACGTGGTTATAATTGAACAATCTCCAGAGCGCCAGGAGATACTGGAGGAGACTTTGGATGTGCAGGTAATTGGGGGCAGTGGGTCTTCTACATCTGTTTTGGAGGCGGCCGGGGTCCGCAGCACAGATATGCTTCTGGCGGTGACCGAATATGATGAACTTAATATGGTAGCCTGTTTGCTGGGTAAAAAATACGGAGTCAAAACTACCGTGGCCCGGGTACGGAACCCTGAATACCTGGAAGTTAGAGATTTTGATTTTAAGGAAGCTATAGGGATAGATTTGATTATAAATCCGGAAAGGGTTACCGCATTGGAGATAGCCAAGATTGTCCGCCATCCTGAGGCCGCGAACGTGGATTATTATGCTATGGGCAAAGTACAAATGGTGGAGTTAGAGATTAAGAAACAATCTCCCCTGGTAGGGAAGAAGATTAAAGAATTGGACACTGCGCATCCATATAATATTGTTTGTATTGAGCACCAGCAGAATATTTTGGTCCCGCGGGGTGATGATATCCTGCATGAAGGAGACCGTATACACCTGATCGCTCAAACTAAGGAAATGCGGGAAGTCGAGAAAATGCTGGGTTTCCATACCCCGCGAGTAGAACATATTACCATACTGGGGGGAGGTCGTACCGGATTTTATCTGGCTCAGATTCTGGAACAAAGCCGCCCGGAGCTGCAAATAGAGGTTATCGAGAAAGACCTGATGCGAGCCCGACAGATATCAGCGAAGCTTAAGCATAGCCTGGTAATTCAGGGAGATGGCAGTGATTATCAGTTACTGCAGGAAGAGAATATTGGCAACTCGGATTTGTTTATAGCGGTAACGGATGATGACAAGATAAACGTTCTATGCTCTCTGATAGCCAGCAACCTGGGAGTTAAAAAGGCTATTTGCCAGGTTAAACGTACTGATATTATGCCTCTGGTGGAACAGATCGGCATTGATACCATTTTAAGTCCGCGTATGCTTACCGCCGGGGTTATATTAAAGTACTTGCGGCGGGGAGATATTATTTCGGTTACGGTTTTTGGTGATGACCGGGCGGAAATGCTGGAATTATTGGCTCAGCCGGGGTCCTCCGCAGTTAATAAAGAACTGCGCCACATAAGATTTCCCAGTGGTTCTGTAATTGGTGCGGTAATGCGGGATGACAAGGTTATTATACCTGACGGCAAATTCCAGATTATGGCGCATGATCGCTTAATGGTGTTTTCCATGCTTAAGAGTATTCACAAAATTGAACGTCTTTTTGCACGGGGGTAAACTATATTGATTCGACCGGTAGTAATTATAAGTCACCTGGGGTTATTGATCCTAATAATAGGAATAGCCATGCTAACCTGCTTACCCTGGTCCATTATTTATAAAGAAGACGTGATTATAAGCATAAGCCTGGCGGCCCTGGTAACCATTATTAGCGGCCTCTTACTCAAACGCCTTTTTTCTACCGGTGAGAGTATTAACTTTAAAGAAAGTTTTGCCCTGGTAAGTCTGGGATGGATACTGGCATCAGTTTTTGGTAGCCTGCCTTTTATATTTTCTGGTTATCTGCCCAACTTTGCTGATGCCTTTTTCGAAACCGTTTCTGGTTTTACTACTACCGGGGCTAGTGTAGTTAAGGACGTGGAAGCCTGGCCGCGGGGACTAATGTTCTGGCGCTGTCTTACTCAGTGGTTAGGTGGTATGGGGATTATAGCGCTGTTTATTGCCATCATAGCAGGCATGGGTGCCGGGGGTAACCAGCTGTTTAAGGCTGAAGTACCGGGAGGGTCGATAACCGATAAAATCAGCCCCCGTATCCGCGAGACTGCCCGAAAACTATGGTTGACCTATATAATAATTAGTATTGCCTGCCTGCTTTTGCTGCTGGTTTTTGGTATGAATCTTTTTGATGCCCTGTGCCATACTTTTGCTACCATGGCTACCGGGGGGTTTTCTACTAAAAATGCCAGTATTGGCTTTTATAGCAGTCCCTACATTCAATGGACTATAACCATATTTATGTTCATAGCAGCTACTAATTTTTCTCTGCATTATCTGGCCTACAAAGACCGTAATCCTGCAGTGTATATTAAAAGCCCGGAATTCCGGTTTTATACCGGGATAGTCATAGCTGCCTCGGCCCTGGTTACGCTAGGCTTATATTTGGCCGGAGGCATAGGGGGATGGGAAGAGAAAATAAGGCTGGCCAGTTTTCAGGTAGTTTCTATTATATCTACTACCGGGTATGCTACGGCCGATTTTGACCTGTGGCCAGCCATGTCAACCGGAGTGCTGTTCTTAATGATGTTTGTAGGTGGGTGTATAGGTTCTACCGGCGGAAATATAAAACCGGGTCGTTATTTGATTATAATACGCCGAGCGCTTATGGAATTTCAAAAAATGGTACACCCCAAAGCAGTCCTAACTATGCGTTATGGAGGCCGGGTTTTAAATGAAGACCTGGTAAGCAATGTGGTGCAGTTTTTCTGTCTTTACATTATGCTGGTGGCTCTGGGGGTACTGGTTTTAACTATGCTGGGTATAGATATAGTTAGCAGCCTGACGGCTACTGCTTCCTGCCTGGGAAATATCGGGCCAGGTTTTGCTGCGGTAGGCCCTACCCAGAATTATTCATTTATTCCCGATGCGGGTAAGTACCTGTTAAGTGCGCTCATGCTAATCGGACGCCTGGAGATTTTCCCCATGCTGGTGTTATTACTACCTGCTTATTGGAAGCAGTGATATAGTTAGGGGTAAGGAGAAAAGGTTATCATACCTGACGGCAAATTTCAGATTAAGGCTTAAGATCGTTAATGCTATTTTTTATGCTTAAGAGTATTTGTAAAGTTGGACGTTTTTTGTGCGGGGGTAGGGTATTTTGATTCGACCGGCAGTAATTATAAGTCAGCTGGGATTATTAATCCTGATAGTTGGTCTGGCCATGCTTACCTGTTTACCCTGGTCTATTATTCATAAAGAAGAGGTAATTGTGAGCATAAGCCTGGCGGCAACAGTGACCATCATTAGTGGTTTTTTGCTTAAATATCTTTTTTCTACCGGGAAGAGCATTAACGTAAAAGAAGGTTTTGCCCTGGTAGGCCTGGGATGGATAATAGCATCAGTTTTCGGCAGCCTGCCTTTTTTGTTTTCTGGTTACCTGCCCAACTTTGCCGACGCTTTTTTCGAAACCGTTTCTGGTTTTACTACTACCGGGGCTACTATAGTTAAGGACGTGGAAGCCTGGCCGCGGGGGCTAATGTTCTGGCGCTGTCTCACTCAGTGGCTGGGAGGTATGGGGATAATAGTTTTGTTTCTTGCGCTTATAGCCGGTATGGGTGCCAGGGGCACCCAGCTTTTTAAGGCTGAGGCACCGGGAGGCCCGATAATTAACAAAATTAGTCCCCGCATCCGTGAGACCGCCCAGAAACTATGGCTCACCTATATTATAATCAGTATAGCCTGTTTTCTTATGTTGCTGATTTTTGGGATGAATCTTTTTGATGCCCTTTGCCATACTTTCACTACCATGGCCACCGGGGGGTTTTCTACTAAAAATGCCAGCATCGGGTTTTACAGCAGTCCTTATATTCAATGGACCATAATTATATTTATGTTCATAGGGGGAACTAATTTTTCTCTGCATTATCTGGCCTACAAAGGCCGCAACCCCTTAGTTTATACTAAAAGTCCAGAATTCCGACTTTATGCCGGAATAGCACTGACTGCGAGTTTCCTGGTAGCTCTGGGATTAAATTGGGGTGGTGATATAGGGAAATGGGGGGAACAGATAAGGCTAGCCAGTTTTCAGGTAGTTTCTATCATGACGGGCACTGGATATGCTACAGCCGACTATAACCTGTGGCCGGCCACGGCAACCGGAGTACTGTTCTTGATGATGTTTGTAGGCGGGTGTATAGGTTCTACCACCGGAAATATAAAAGTGGGCCGTTACCTGATTTTAATACGCCGGGTGCTTATGGAGTTAAAAAAAATGATACATCCCAAAGCAGTCTTAACTATGCGTTCTGGGGACAGGGTTATAAATGAAGATTTGGTAAGTAACGTAGCCCAATTTTTCTTTTTGTATTTTATGTTTTTAGCTCTAGGAGTAGTGGGATTAACCCTACTAGGTTTAGACGTAACCAGTAGTCTAACTGCCAGTGCCGCCTGTCTGGGAAATATCGGACCAGGTTTTGTAGCGGTAGGACCTACCCAGAACTATTCTTTTATTCCGGATGTGGGTAAGTACTTGTTAAGCGCACTCATGCTAATTGGGCGCCTGGAGATTTTCCCCATGCTGATATTATTACTACCTGCCTATTGGAAGCAGTAATACTAAGATACTATCCCCTGGGTATCCTCCAGTAATTCGCGGGCTACCAGCAGGAGTTTATGAGCCGAGGGGGTACGCAATTGCTTGACATCCAGGTCATTGATACGGATGCGGTCCAGACCGTCAGCATCTTTGAAAACCAGATATAACTTAACCAGGTGCTCAGGGTCACTTACTCTGTAGTCTTTTACTAAACGTTCTGCTTCATAATCGCTGATACAGTGATTTTCGATAATAAAACGTACTATTTCCTGCTGTTCTGTTTCCCCATTAAACAAATCATATTGCAGGACTTTATGATAACTCTCGCGTCCATGTCCGGGATCAAAATTATCGTTACTGCGGCCGATGTCATGATATATAGCTACGTGGCATAACAGATCCCGGTCAGTTTCAGTCAGCCCCTCCATCAAGGATAGAATCAAGGTTAAGAACAAAACCCGGCGGGTATGAGATATTCCATGGATACCTCCCGGTTTATGAAAGAACTCCTTTTTAATCAGTGGGCAATATGACTGGTATTGTTGTATAATACCCTGGCGTTCCAAGTCAGGCATTAAATCGACCAGGCTTAAGAAATGCATTTCCTCAATCTCCTCTACATCCTCGGGAAAACATATAATCTCCTTATAATTGCGGTATTTAACATTGGCTACTACCCGGTTTTTATGAATTTTTCCCCGGTATATGCGACCCTTAACCTGGTGCCGACGAGAAAAATAAATAGCAGTATTGATATCCAGGGTCCAGGAGGAAGACTGGAATAACGGACTATCTAAAACATGCCCCCGGTATATTTCTACATAGTTTTGCTGGTCATGGGGGAGTTTTAGTTTGCTATGGTGGTAGTTTTGTAGGTTATGAATAAATTCGGGTTGGAAGTCCTCTAGTTTGAGGTTGCAACGGGAAAAGGTGTACCAGAACAGACGGTATTTATCTTCATCAGGAATTTGGGGAAAAAGCTTGAGGTAAGCTTCCGGGGCAATTCTGCTATCAATCAGGTAAAAGAACGAAGTATAATCACCTTTTTGCAAACAAGTCTGTAAACGGGCAGTTTCCAGGTCAATTTCCTGGGCTATAAACATGGCTTCCAGGGTATGAGGGTTAAACGCTGGAATATCCACAAGCACATAATCCCTCCAGTAAGCAAACCAGGAAAAAGGAGTAAACTTATTAAAATAAAAATCTCCTATATCTTTACCTATCCCCTCCAGATAAGATTTGCATTCCTCATAGCGAAATCTTTTAGGCCGGTAGGGCATCTGTGCTATTTCATTAACTGGTACCAATGCTTCGCTAAATATAAGCATCTGGTTTACAATTTGTTTTTGAATATCCAAAAAAAACGCTCCTAAATGTTTTAAATCCTGGGGATTGGTAACTAAACTATATTATACAATGTCAGAAAATATTGTGAAGAACCCTAGCAATTAGCAAAAAAAACTACCGGGCAGTATAACTACCCGGTAGAATTATTCCATATTTAAGCAGTGTTATAACTCTTAACTGCGTGGACTTTCCCATTTGTTTACCGAACTCTGGCTTAAGCGGTCAATAATTATAGCCAGTACCACTATCGCCCAGCCTGCTTCAAAACCGCGGCCTACATCAATACGGTTAACTGCTAACAGCACTTCTTCACCTAATCCTCCCGCCCCTACCATGCTACAGATAACAACCATGGACAGAGCCATCATGGTTGTCTGATTAACCCCCGCTAAAATCGAAGGCAGGGCTAAGGGAAAACGAACCTCCTGCATTAATTGCCAGGGAGTAGCTCCGAAGGCTATAGCAGCCTCCTGAATAGAAGCCGAAACCTGTCTAATTCCCAGGTTGGTCAGGCGTTGCACCGGGGGTACCGCATAAATAAAGGTGGCCACAATAGCAGGCACCTTACCCAGGTCAAAAAGCATCATAGCGGGAATTAAGTAAACAAAACTGGGCATGGTTTGCATGGCATCCAGTATTGGGGTAAAAGCTGCATTGACCCGGTCGGATACTCCCATGGCTATCCCAGCAGGGACACCCAAGGCCAGGGATAGGAGCACTGATACTATAACCAGGGAAAGGGTTTCCATGGCAATAGGCCAGAGGCCAAACATACCGATAGTAAACAACAATATCCCGGGCAACACAGTTTTTATTACATTGTGGGTTAAATGCCAGGCCAGTAAGGTTACCAGTATAATCCACACCCACCAGGGAACACCCAGCAGGACCGCATCAATATTTAGGATAAGGGTATTCATACTATTGGTAAAAGCGTCAAAAGCCGCGCCAAAGGTAAGATAAAGCCAGTCTACGAAATTTTTTACATATGGTGCTACATGAAAATTAAATTGTTGGGGAAACAAATTGCTCACCTCCCGGAGCCGGCTGCTATTTTCCCTTTTTTACCGCTTATTAGCGGAGTCACATTACTTATTTTACTTTTTGCTTCAGCCGTCTCAGTTAACAAAGATACCTGTTTTTCATTTTGAACAAAACGCTTAACATATTCATCCGCTGGATTCATAACAATATCCCGGGGAGTTCCTTCCTGAACAAATATGCCCTGTTTCATCACCGCCATACGGTCTCCCAAGCGCAGAGCCTCATTAAGGTCATGGGTAACAAAAACCATAGTTTTTTTAAGCTCTGCTTGCAGGCGTAAAAGTTCATCCTGCATTTCCCGACGAATCAGGGGGTCCAGGCCGCTAAAGGGTTCATCCAGTAGAAGCAAATCAGCATCCTGCACCAGCGCCCGGGCTATTCCTACCCTTTGCTGCATACCCCCGGAAAGATGCTCTGGATAATGATGGGTCCACTTCAGCAAGCCCACTTTTTCTAAAGCTTGCAGGGCCCGCTTTTCTCTTACTTTGCGTTTTACTCCCTGCAGTTTAAGACCAAAAGATACGTTTTCCAAAACGGTTCTATGAGGCAATAGTCCGTAGTGTTGGAAAACCATAGCTAACTGGGTACGGCGGAATTCGGTAAGTTCCTTTAAGCCCATAGCCGTTACATCCTGCCCTTTTACCCGTATCTGACCGTAATCAGGTTCAATCAAGCGTAAAAGGCAGCGAATCAAGGTAGACTTACCACTACCGGAAAGCCCCATGATAACATAGACTTCACCCTGTTTTAGCTTAAAAGAAACATCACGTACGGCCACTACCTGACCGTTTACATCGCCACTGCCGGATAAATAATCCTCCATGTGCAGGGTACTATCTTTTTCTACGAATACTTTCCAGAGGTTTTCCACTTCCAGCAGATAGGTACTGCTTTCCATAGTTATTTCACCTCTTCCAATGCCTTATCAACCTTTGCGGCCACATCTTCTGGTATCCAGGACTTCCATACATCAGGATATTTTTTTAAGAAATAAATAGCTGCCGCGTCTGCCTTGCCATCGTTATCACTCATAAAGGCGAGAAAATCATTATTTTGTTCCAGGGTGGTGGCGTAGTTCTTAAGAAATGCGACTATTTCAGGTGCCCTCTCTTCCAGTTTACTGTTGATACCAATTAGTACCTCGGCGCTAGGAAAGGAACAGCCCTTGTTTTCATCCCATGCAGCCTGGTCATACTCAGGTTCCTCCAGCAAGGTCATATCCAGTTTACCCATAACCCAGGTAGGTTCCCAATAGTATCCCAGCCAGGGTTTGCCTTTTTCATAAGCTGAAACCATCGAAGTAGTCAGAGCAGCCTCAGAACCAGTACCAAAGACATTGAAACTCTTATCCAGGCCATAGGCGTAAATTTTATCCTGGTTATAATCAGTTACCTTCCATCCCGGAGGGCTATTATGGAAACGACCTTTACTGGGAACTTCGGGATCGGTAAACAGTTCCCGATACTGGGGCAAATCGGTGACTGATTTAAGGTCAGGAGCAACCGGTTTGATGCCACGTTCCGTATCGCCTTTAATCATATAAGTGGGAACATACCAGCCCTGGGGGGCATCGGGGAAATTAGTTCCTAGTTGTGTAACCGTACCGTTAGCCAGGACCTCTTCCCAGGCGTCGCGATAATTATCGGCCCAAACTTCCATATAGATATCAATGCTGCCTTTACCGAGACCCTGCAATAAGGGCAGGGAATCACCAAAAGTGTACCGGCATTCCGGATAGCCATATCCATTTTCAATAATAAACGCGGCTATGCGGTTATGGACCTGTACACTATCCCAGCTAACATCAGCAAATGTCAGCACGGGCTTGTCCGAGCCGGTATTTTTGTTACCGCCGTTACTACCCCCACAACCGGCTACCAGCAGAGTAACCAGAAAAACAGTAAGCAACCCCAGGCTTACCAATCGGAAGCGCTGTAGGTAATATTTAAATATAGACATAAAAATGAAACCTCCTCACCGGCAGGATACCTTGCGGTGAGACGGAAGGGAACCATAAATAAAATAATGCCTTCAATGGGCATTTAAGGGTAGACGATTAAAATGCGGTAATTTCTTAAGTTCCTTAATTAATAGAAACAAAAAAACCCGTATCGCCTGCGAGGTTAGCTGTCGGACTCGGATCCGGGTTGACCCTATTCCATCCCTTATCAGGACAGAAATTCGCCCCAAGAATGGTTCCCCCGCGTCTTCAAAGACTTCGGCACCCACCAATAAAATATTTGTTACTACCTATAATAATCTACATATAAAAGAATTAGCTGTCAATTTCGGCATTCGCGGCTAATGCATGGGAATGTAATACCTAATAGCGATTTGAGGAGAATAGGAATGATATAGATAGAAATACTACCCTAAGCAATAGGAGTGGGGGTGAAGGGGTAATTTTTTATTTCGAGGAAGAGGAGCGTTTCGAAGAAGAGGAGGGCAGGCTAAACCCACCCTTCTTAGTCATGTAACGTCCGGCTGCGACTAGAGCCAGAATAGCAGCAAGTATGGCCAGTGTTAGTTTAATATCGCGGGTTTGGAACAGGCAAACGCCCAGTCCGGTATATAAAACTGCTGATGGAATTTTACCTATAGCCGAGGAGAAAAAAAAGTTCCAGAATGGTACTCCTCCCAGAGCAGCAGCAACATTTATTATAGGAGTTGGAACCACGGGGACCACGCGGGCCAATACTATGGTCCAAAAAGCCATTTCACCATTCACCCGCTTCACGTCATAACCCCAGCGTTCATTTATTTTTTGACTGGCCCATTCTCCCCCTAACCATTTGCAAATCCCATAGGCCAGACAGGCTCCAGCCAAAGCGCCTAGCCATGATAGTAGAAATCCCATTTTAAAACCAAATAGAAGGCCTCCGGCGGCAGCTAATACAACATAAGGAAAGACCGGCAAAGCCGCCTGTACCATGAAAAGAGCAAAGGCTACCAACGGAGCCAATATACCAAAAGCTCGTATGTAATTTATTACCATGGATACGCTCAGGTTACTAACATTCTGGAAAAAATCCATTATATCCTCCTGTAGTTTAATTAAGCAATATTATAGGATATTTTCAAAATAGCAAGGGATGGCTTGTTTGTCAAGATAATAGCCTGGGTTAAAACCTGGAAAAACTGCAAGCTATAGATTAGAAGCAGTACCCCTGAAGGCAGCATGCCTGTGCTATAATATGGATAAACTGAATTAATGGGGGATAGTATGCAGCTTAATGTGCTGGATTATGCCATCATAGCTATTTTACTGCTCAGTGCCCTGGCCGGATTAAGGCGGGGCCTATTTAAAGTAATTGGTGGCCTTATGGGTATACTGATTGGTTTGCTGGTTGCCGTAGTTTTTCACCGGGAACTAGCCCTGTACCTGGAAGAGCATTTTGGTCTTAGTACCTGGTTAGCGGGAGTGTTTCAAGAAAAGCTGCCCCTTCCTGCGCTTAACCCGGGACTGGTCAAAGCATTAGACTTTCCTGCGGGGCTGGCTGACCCTGCTTTTTATCTGGCCACATCGCTGGTAATAGCTATATCCTTTTTAGTTATCCTCTTGTTGGGGAGCAAGCTGGTACAGCTGTTATGCGAATTATTGGAAGGTATTTTTGCCCATGGTATCCTGTCCGGAGTAAATCGGGGATTAGGTATGGGTTTACTGGTATTAAAAAACCTGCTAATAATGGCAGTATTGGCGGGAGTACTGGTTACGCCGCTAGAACTGGGAGCCCGCATGGGTTTGCCGGGTGCCTTGATTACTACTCAGTATATGCATGATTCATTTTTGCTAGAGCAGCTTCTAAACATCTTTGATTATTTAAAGGCACTGTTAGGAAATAAGGTATAAGCAGGTTTAAAGGAAGGGTAAGCTATTAGGAACAATCAATCAAGTTCTTAATTCCAATTTAGTTGCAAGATAGTTTCGTTATTTTAGTACCTGTATTGATTAAGGAGGTTGACTGGATTGGCTGATAATAAGGAAGGATTAAAACGTAATGCCTGGATGCGCATAGAGGATAAGGAACTGGATCAGGTGTTTGACTTCAATGAGGGTTATATTGACTTTCTCAGCCGGGTAAAAACTGAGCGGGAGGCGGTCGATTATATTGTAAAACTAGCACGTTTAAAAGGTTTTACTGACATAGACAAGATTAATCAACTGGAAGCGGGACAGAAGCTGATAATTACGGAAAAGGGAAAAATCTGCGCTTTATTGGTAATGGGAAATCGCCCTCTGGAGGAGGGTATAAATATGGTTGCATCTCACCTCGACTCTCCCCGACTGGACCTTAAGGCCCGGCCGGTTTATGAAGCCGATGGAGTGACTCTTCTAAAGACCCATTACTACGGTGGGATAAAAAAGTACCAATGGGTGAGCATACCCCTGGCTTTACATGGAGTAGTGGTTAAAAAGGACGGGCAGAAAATAAATGTCTGCATTGGCGAAAAGGATAGTGACATTGTATTTACCATAGCCGACCTGCTTCCTCACCTGGGCAAAGAGCAGATGGAAAAGAAAGCTTCGGAAGTAGTAAGTGGTGAAGCTCTGAATGCTCTGGCTGGCAGTATGCCATTAAGGGAAGAGGAAAACGACAGTATTAAAAAATATTTCATGCAATTACTAAAAGAAAGTTATAATATAGAAGAAGATGACTTCACCAGTGCAGAACTGCAATTGGTTCCTGCCTATGCTGCCCGGGAGGTAGGTTTGGACCGCAGCATGGTTGGTGCTTATGGCCAGGATGACAGGGTAAGTGCCTATACCTCACTGCAGGCTATACTGGAGGTAGAAAAACCTGAAAGAACGGCTCTGTGCTTGTTTGTTGATAAAGAGGAGATCGGCAGTACCGGCAATACCGGTTTGCAATCTTTACTAATAGAAAACATAATGGCTGAAATTCTGCATAAAGCAGGGGAGCATGACTATTTTATGCTGCGGAAATGTTTGGCCGCATCTTATGCCCTATCAGCCGATGTTAACGCTGCCATAGACCCCAACTATCCTGAAGTATTTGAAAAAATGAACTGCAGTTTCCTCTCTAACGGGGTAGTGTTAACTAAGTATACCGGTTCCCGGGGTAAGGCCGAGTCTAATGACGCTAATCCCGAATACCTGGGTGCTATCCGGGCTTTGTTTGATAACCATAATGTGGTCTGGCAGGTAGGCGAACTGGGCAAAGTAGATTTAGGTGGCGGGGGGACCGTAGCCCGCTATATGGCCTACTATGGTATGGAAGTAGTTGACTGCGGAGTCGCCGTAATGGGCATGCATTCACCCTTCGAGGTGGTCAGCAAAGCCGATGTCTACATGGCCTATCAGGCCTACCGCGCCTTTATGCAAGAATTCGGGGCCACTCCTAAAACGGCAACCAGGAAAAAGAGGAACGTTAAAAAAGCAAGCAAGATGGAGAAGTAGAATTTAGGTTAGTTTAATAGCACTTGTGGAGTGCTGGACAAGAGGGCAAAAGGGAATTCTCCTCACCCCTAACTCCTCACTCCTTACTATAGAAAATTAATCATGTTCTAAACTCGAAGTTATTACTCGACAACTTTGTTATCAACGCTGTATTTCGTATTAACATCAGGAGGTGGGGAGAGTGGAAAAGACCAGACTTACTCAGATGGTTCGAGCAGCCGGGTGAGCGGCCAAAATAGGGCCGGGGACCCTGGAAAAAGTATTACAGGATATGGAAGTGTCCACTCATCCCGATCTGCTGGTAGGCATAAATACCCGGGATGACGCCGGTATATTTAAACTAAATGAGGATCTGGCTTTAATTCAGACCCTGGATTTTTTTACTCCTATGGTGGACGATCCCTTTGTTTTTGGGCAAATAGCTGCAACCAATGCTATTAATGATATTTATGCCATGGGAGGTCGCCCGCTGCTGGCCATGAATGTGGTCTGCTTCCCTCAGTGTGAAGATATACAGTTGCTAAGACAAATACTGGAGGGAGGGCTGTCCAAAGTAAAAGAAGCCGGGGCATTTCTGGTTGGAGGCCATACCGTTGATGATAACGAGCCTAAATACGGCCTGGCGGTTGCCGGTCTGGTCCATCCAGATAAAATTACCAGTAATGACGGGGCCCGTCCGGGAGACTTGCTGTTTCTAACCAAACCGTTAGGTAACGGGGTTATTGCTACTGCCATAAAAGCGGAGATGGCCTCGGTAGAAGCCTATGATGATGCTATAGGCTGGATGTCAATGCTTAACCATAAAGCCTGTGATGCCATGCAGGAAGTGGGGATAAATGCAGCTACCGATGTGACCGGTTTTGGTTTAATCGGGCATCTTTTTGAAATGGCCGTCGGTAGCAATGTACAGGTAGAAGTTTATGCTGACAAGGTAGAGTTTATGACCGGTACCATGGAATATGCCAATATGGGGCTGATACCTGGAGGTGCTTATACCAATCGGGAATATCTGGCTGATAAAGTAGAGTATACAGGGCAAATAGACAGCACTTTAAGGGATTTGTTGTTCTCCCCGGAAACCGCCGGGGGCTTACTAATCTCGTTGCCGGAAAGCAAAGCCCAGCAGTTACTGGCAGTCATGGAGAAAAGAGGCTGTCGCTGTTTTAATGTAGGCCGGGTAATAGATGAAGGGTTTAAACCTATAAAAGTGAAATGAGAAGATAGGCGGTAATAACGAAGTTGTTTTGCAAACGACTTCGAATGTAGAATCTGATTAATTGTATAGAGTAAGGAGTTAGGTGTGAGGATACCGACAGACTCTTTGCATAAGTGGTTACCGTTGGCCCTTAAGGGTATAGCCTCCGGCCATGGAGGGTTAGAAAATAGACATTTTTGGGGGAGGATAGGGTGGAACGTAAACAATTTAATCTGGGTGATATCGTACGCATGAAGAAACAGCATCCCTGCGGCAGCTATACCTGGCAGGTGATTCGTATGGGTGCAGATATTAAGATTAAGTGTCAAGGCTGCGGCCGTATCGTAATGCTTCCCCGCCTGCAGTTTGAAAAACGTATGTTAAGAATAGAACCTTAAGTAACTTTAACCAGCCCAGCCCCAGGTGCATATAATAGATTATAGAAATGTGCCTGAAGGGGAGATGAGCATGAAGTTAAGACTTGTTCCCGGCACTTCCTTTGCCATCGGCGACCTGGTTAGCATAAAAAACATGCCCAGGAACGAACACTTTTGCATCATTGCTTTCCGAGATGAAAATGGTGAAAAAATAGCTGTATTAAAGGCCTTGTTTAACGATACCTATATAACCGAAAAACCGGTATCCGAACTGTCTAGCTTATTAATAAAAGGGCGCTTGTAAAAGCCTTTATTTTTCTTGCATCGATTTAACAATACTGGTATAATCAATTCCAGTCCCTGCTCCGGTTATAACCGGAGCCGTTCCCGTTTACGGGTAGTCCAGAGGGAGGAGGTGTAGCGATGCGCACGTACGAAATGATGTTCATTCTGAAGCCGGATTTAGCTGAAGAGGCTATCGCCGAAACTAAGGAAAGATTACAAAAAATTCTGAATGATTTTGGCGGTGAATTTATTGGTGAAGCTGACGGCTGGGGCAAGAGACGGCTAGCGTATCACATTGAGGACTATATCGAAGGTATATACAGTGTATGGTTCTTTAATGGTAAGCCGGAAACTGTCGCAGAATTGGACAGGGTAATCAAATTATCAGATCGGTTCCTGCGCCACATGATTATTCGCCAGGACGAAAAATAGGCTGGGGAGGGAAGAGCCTTGTTAAACAGAGTCATATTGATTGGTCGTTTGACTCGCGATCCTGAACTAAGATATACACCCAACGGTACTGCCGTAGCATCTTTCACGGTCGCCATTGATCGCAAGTATAATCGGGAAGAAACTGACTTTATTCCCATTGTAGTTTGGTCGAAATTGGCTGAGCTCTGTGCCAACTATCTGGGCAAAGGGCGGCTGGTAGCAGTTGAAGGGCGACTGCAGGTTCGTACTTATGAAGCCAAGGATGGACAGAAGAGATGGGTTACGGAAGTAATCGGTGAGGACGTCCGATTCCTGGATAAGGGTGGGACGAGTTCTGGAGGTGGCTCTGATTATCAGGCTAAACCCAAGCAGGATGATTGGAATGACCTGGGACGTGAAGTTAGCCTGGAAGATATTGATATAGTAGATCCGGGCGCTGAAGATGATGAAGTCCCATTCTGATAGGAGGAAAGAATTTGAAAAAAGACAGGCGCAAAAAAAGGCGGCAGTGCAATTTCTGTGCCGACAAGGTTGAGCATATAGACTACAAGGAAGTGCCAAGGCTGCGCCGCTACATTACTGAAAGGGGCAAAATCTTACCCCGGAGAATAACTGGGAATTGTGCCCATCACCAGCGACAGCTAACGGTAGCCATTAAAAGGTCAAGAACCATGGCATTGTTACCGTACACATCCGAATAGAAACCAATTTAAGCCCTCAGCAATGAGGGCTTATTATATACAACGTATACAACATCTACCAAGGAGGAAATACACCTTACTGTGAAGAAAAGACTAGCAGGAGGTGTATGTATTGAAAGGGAGGAGCAAAGAACTGGATGTAGCCAAAAACCTGAAAATGGTGGACTGGCTAAAAGCTGAGCTTGTAGACTCGGTAGCAGAACTCTTTAAAGCCCTTCTTAAGAGCGGGACTGATGCAGTTACTGATGCCCTGGCTTCAATAATTATTGTTTGCTATCTTCTGGGACAGCGGGTAGGAGTTAGCCTGTTATCGGTGGATGCCAAAGTAAAAGACAAATTACGGATAACGATAGAAAGTTCCCCTGATGGTAGTAGCTGGCAGAAAGAACTATCAGGTGTACTAATGTTTCTGGAGCGAAACAAGAGGTGAAACATGTCGGTTTTTATAAAATATACCCTTCTAACATCTTTATTATCATTTCTGATGGCAAGTTTCCCCGCATTAACCTTTTTAATAGCTATCTTATGGGGTGGTAGCCTGATTATGGCCGGTATCAACCTGGATTTGAAACAGATGTTAGCTGTTACCGGGCTTAGTATAGTTGTTCTATATGCTGTTGCGGGGGTACACATACCCTTTTACCACCTGGCTTTTTTTGGTCTATCGGCAATAATGATGGGTTTCCTGGCCAATATGGGAAAGGGATATTACCACGTACAGAAATGGGGTATGGCTGCAGCAGTAATAGGGGTGACCTTGTTTACCCTGATGGTATATTTCAGTACCGGGCAGATTGGGATTCAGGAAATGGAAAAACAACTGAATATATACCTGCAAGAAAATGAGAAGCAGTTTGAGCAGTCCGGGCTCATTGAACTTTATGAAGAGCGAGGTATAACCAGGGAGGAACTAGAAGATAGCATTCAACCTATGGTGAAGAGTTTCGCCCGGCATCTACCCGCTTTTTACTATCTTCAGGCTATTTTGGCAGCATTTTTCATGCTAATTATGGCTAGTCTTCTGTGCCATAAGGCCGGTTTAGAGCGTCTAAAAAAGAGGCCATTTAAATGTGAGATCATGCCCTGGCAGTTAGCCTGGGTAGTAATTGCCGGCCTTGCCTTATGGCTTTTGGGGCGGGGACAGATGAACAGCCTTTATTATACGGGTTCCAATATCCTGGTGGTAATGCTTCCTATCTGCGTATATTTTGGTTTAGCGGCGGCGGTATTTAAGCTAAAGCAACAGAAGCCGGTTCCCAAGACATGGATTACCATAATCCTGGTTATACTGAGTATACTATTTCTTCCCTCAGCGGTTATGTTTTTCAGTGTGATCGGAGTATTTGATGCTTTATTGGATTATAGAAAGTTACGCTTGGAAAAGGAGGACGGAATATGAAGGTCATACTAACTCAGGACGTGAAAAATCTGGGTAAAGAAGGGGACGTAAAAGATATCTCTGATGGTTATGCGCGCAATTACTTGATTCCAAGGGGGTTAGTGGTGGAAGCCACTAAAGCTAATATCAAAGAAAAAGAAGACCAGACCAACCGTTTGCAAAAGCAAAAAGAACGGGAACAAACCGAAGCCCAGGCTCTACGTGACCGCCTTAACGGTAAAAGCATAACTGTAACTGCCCGTTCCGGAGGGGGAGATAAATTATTTGGCGCAGTTACTACCAAGGAAATAGCTGATGCCTTAAATAAGAAATTTAAGGTTAAGTTAGATAAAAAAAAGGTGGACTTGGGGGAACCTATTAAACACCTGGGGGAATACCCGGTTAAAATTAAAATTTATCCTTTAATACAGGCAGAAATTACCGTACGAGTAGAAGCAACAGAATAATTACTTCGGAGGACATCATAGTGAAGCAGTATTCAACCAAGCGCCATGCTAGCATGGAAACGCAGCAGGAGACAAAGACTCGATTATTATGGCGAATAGAATCTATATACAAAAAGCTGGATGCTATGTATGGTACCCAGGGATTAATAATGAAAGCCAGTAAATTTGATGCTATTGAACTTATGAGCTCATCAGTTCTGCAGGAGCGGGTTCTGGCGCTCAGCCGAATTCTTAAAGAAAACCCCACCTTGAATGATAAATTCTTGGAGAATCAGATACCAGCTGTACTTGATGAACTAGAGGAACTCCTGGTGGAAGACTTTGCCCGGCGTAAGTTTGAAAATGAACTAGAACAGCGTATTCAACAGAGAATAGAAGAAAAATACAATGATTACATTCACGACATTAAACTACAGGTTATAAGGGAACAGAAAGCTTCACCCGAGAATGCCCGTACCTTAAAAAAATTAGGCATACTGGAGAAAATGGAATATACCCGGCTCAACTGTTCAGCCCTGAATATCCTTCGGCCCACCTGCTTGAATGAAATTATCGGCCAGGATAAAGCCGTAAAAGCCCTGATTTCGCGCTTAAACAACCCCTACCCCCAGCATATTATCCTTTATGGCCCACCTGGAGTAGGCAAAACTACCTGCGCCCGACTGGCACTGGAAATGGTCAAGGGCAAACCCCAAAGTGCATTTTCTCAAGAGGCGCCTTTTGTGGAGGTAGATGGTTCTACTCTACGGTGGGATCCGCGTGAATCTACTAATCCCCTACTGGGTTCAGTACATGATCCCATTTATCAGGGGGCACGTCGGGAGCTAGCTGAGGAAGGTATCCCTGAACCTAAGCTGGGACTAGTATCGGAGGCCCATGGGGGAATACTATTTATTGATGAACTGGGTGATATGGACCCCATTTTACAGAACAAACTCCTAAAAGTATTGGAAGATAAAAGGGTTTTCTTCGAGTCATCATATTATGACCCCCATGACGAAAGAATACCACAGTACATAAAACAGATGTTTGAGCAGGGGGTACCGGCTGATTTTGTACTAATTGGAGCTACTACTCGGGAGCGCCAAGATATTAGCCCGGCATTTCGTTCCCGTTGTATGGAGATATTTTTTGAACCCCTGACCCGGGAACACATAAAGCAAATTGTACATATATCGGCCAGTAAATTACAAATAAACATTGAAAGCAGCATAAGCGATATTATCAGCCAGTATTGCTGTGATGGTCGTGGGGCCAATAAAATTCTGGTCGATACCTTTGCCATAGCCTTGAATGAATCCGAAAAGCTGGAGCAAGTGGTAGAGGTACGGCAACAGCATGTGTATGAAGCTATACAAAACAGTCGCTTAAGCACCTGCTGTTTACAGCGGGCCACTGATGAAGCTGAAGTGGGGAAAATATTTGGGATAGGAGCATTTGCTTACCAGGGAAGATTGATTGAGCTGGAAGCAGTTGCTTTTCCCGCTGAACACCCGGGAGAAGGAAGTATCCGCTTTAACGAAACTGCCGGTTCCATGGCCAAAGACTCCGTATTTAATGCAGCATCTGTACTGCGGCAGGATAGCGGGGAAAAACTAAAAGACTACGATTTGCATATAAACTTTATTGGTGGGGGCAAGGTGGACGGTCCCTCGGCGGGTGCAGCCATATACCTGGCCATACTAAGCGCCATCAAGAAAAAACCTATACGCCAGGATGTAGCTATTACCGGAGAAATATCCCTGCAAGGCAAGGTGAAAGCAGTAGGAGCTCTGCATGAAAAAATCTATGGAGCCTGCCAGTCCGGCATTAAGAAAATGCTGATACCGTCTGAGAACGGGGAAGATATAGTCAAGAAACCTCCAGGAATGGAGATAATTCCTATCAGATACATAAGTGAAGCTTATAAATATGTATTTGTATAAACTCCGCCCATTATTGACAGGACGACCTTATAGGGTATTTGCTTGATTAAAAAAGACATGATAAACTATTAAAACAAACTACAACTTCGGGCGCGTAACTCAGCGGGAGAGTGCTACCTTCACACGGTAGAAGTCGTGGGTTCGAAACCCTCCGCGCCCACCATATAAAGATAGTAACAGCGGGGCTTTTTAGGCCCCGCTTGTTTTATGTGTAAGCTGCATTAAATTGTCGGGCTATACGGTTTATTGTTCAAAATATTGTTCTATTGCATTTTAATTAAAATCAGCAAGGGCTGTAACTCATTAGGGAAGAAACCCTATTTCCAATCAATATCGCTGTTTTCCTGTATTCCGCAGATTTTCTCAGCCAGTTCCTTGTAATATTCCAGATCAACCAGCCGGGAAATCATTATTCTTTGAGCCTGGGGTGAACCTGCTCCATGCATGGATTCAGTCAGGTAAGCGACTGCACCACATCCCATCGTAATGTTTTCAATTAGCCTTAATAACCGTTGCCTTTTCTCGCTGGTGTCATCACCGGCAGCTTGAGTATATTTTTTTACTAGCGGCCCAATTTCCGGATGATCAAAATCTTCAGCCGAGGGTAAGGTAACCAGTAGACCTCCTGCTAGATCTTGAGCAATGCGAGCTATTTCATATGGAAAACGAGTTACATTTTGCTTACAAATGTTTGCCAGCAACAGATCTATCATATAGTTGCCGGACGGTGTTTTGCGCCCCTCAGCTGAGCAGGCTATTCCACAGGCATACAGAGTCTCGTTAAGATGGCACATCTCCACTATTTTGTCTTTTACGTGGGAAGCCTTAGAGGCACCATTATAATCAGTGATGGCTTTGGCAGCGCCAATCAGCGTATCACCTGTTCCAACTTTACAGCCCCCATAACTCTGGCGATGATATCCCGCAAAGCGTTCCACCAGCATAGTGGAAAACTCAGTTTCGCCATTCATAAAAACCCGCTCCCAGGGTACAAACACGTCATCAAATATAGTCATTATTTCCTGACCGCCAAAATTGATGTTGCCGGTATCGATTTTGTTTGCTTCCAATTTACGGGTGTCGCAGGATTGCCGACCATATACATAGATAATACCCGGGGCTTCAGCAGGAACGGCAAAGCAAACCGCCCAGTCTTTTTCGTTATCTTTCATTGAATTGTTAGGCATAACCAGTATTTCATGAGAGTTAACCATACCGGTTTGGTGCAATTTACAGCCCCGAACTACTATGCCGTCCTCCCGTCTCTCTACAATACGCAAGTAAGCATCGGGATCGGGTTGTTGTCCCGGTGATTTAGACCTGTCACCACGTGCATCAGTCATACATCCATCTACAACTAGGTCATTTTGCTGTATATATATTAGGTATTTTGTGAAGCGTTCATGATAATTGGTACCACATTTAGCGTCTATCTCAAAGGTGGTACTGAAAACTGCATTGAAGGCGTCCATACCTACACAACGTTGAAAACAGCAACCGGTTTTCTGCCCCAGCAGGCGCTGCATCTTAACCTTATTCATCAAATCGGTTGTACTTTGATGCAGGTGGGTAAAGCGATTAATCTTTTCCCCGGTAAGACTGGAGGTAACCGTCATTAAGTCTTCATATTCAGGTTCCTCGGCCAGTTTATAGGTCATGGCCATGGCATTAATTGATGGTCTAATAATTGGATTGTCTACATAATTGTCTACTTTTTCCCCAAACATATAGAGATTTAGCTTTCTGGTGCGCAAGCTATCAATGTACTCCTGGGCGGTCTTTAATGACATAGTTGTCCCACCTTTCTCTGATACTCCTACAACTTGGTTAATGCACTGTAAAACAATCTATCTTTGCATATGCTGTACTGCTAATGCGAATAATGCAATTTCTATGCCATGGGCTGGAACCATCCTGGATAGAAGGCAAGCTGCTGTTAGGAATATCAGCACTAATACAACTTGTTTCCTATTACTTATTACATAAGCGGTCTAACCAAAGAATAGATTTTTCCATACTGAAGTTAAGAAGCAGGCCCAATATAAATTAGTGCTGAATCAAGTAGCGTTAAGGCCGGGTGTGAGGGGATCTGCAAGGAAGTTTAAAGCGTTTATAACAAGACCCGGCATGAACCTTTTACGAATCACCCCGTCTTAACCGAACTCAAAATGAATCACAGGCTGACTATAGCTAAAGCTGTAGGTTTCGACGAATATTGCCAAATATTGATGAAACGAATATGGTTCACTTCGGCTGCCGACGCATTTGTTTTTTCAAAATTAAAACAGCATTAATCTAGTTAAACATTAAATTATTGTGATTAAAAGCGGACTTTACCGGAACAGCAGGTCTTGTTCTATTGGGTTGGCATGCAACTTGCGTATATAAAAATATCAACAAGCTACGGAAAGGAGTATGCAAAGGTGTTGGACTGGCAAAATTATTATCGCGATCGTATAAGGACACCTTCTGAAGCTGTAAAATACATCAATTCTGGCCAGCGGGTAATACTTGGACATGCTTGTGGAGAACCTCAGGTATTGACCCGGGCTCTGGTAGCAAGAGCTCACGAACTGGAAGATGTTGAAATAGTTCAGAGAGTGGCTATGGGAGAATCATCTTATGTTGGCCCGGAAATGCAGGGCCATTTTAAACTAAATTCGTTGTTTGGCAGTGCTCCCACTAGAAAAGCCATAGCTGATGGGCGAGCGGATTTCACCCCATGTTTTATATGTGAGATTCCGGGTTTGTTTTTAACGGGGAAAATTCCGCTCGATGTAGCCATGATAACAGTGACTCCACCCGATAGCCATGGGTATTGCTCCCTGGGCATATCCATTGATTATACTATTCAGGCTGCCCGGGCGGCAAAAATGGTCATTGCTCAGGTCAACCCGGAGATGCCCCGTACTTATGGAGATACTCTCCTGCATGTAAGTGAAATAGATTACTTTGTACCTGCGGAAGAACCTCTTATTGTACTGGACCCCCCGGTTATTGGACCGGTGGAAAAGCAGATTGGAATGAATGTAGCTTCACTTATCGATGACGGATCTACCTTACAGCTAGGTATAGGATCCATACCGGATGCAATACTAAGTTTTTTGCATGAAAAACATGATCTGGGAGTGCATACGGAGTTATTTTCTGATGGAGTCAGGGGTTTGGTGGAAGCAGGAGTTATAAACGGTAAGAAAAAGACGCTGCATCCGGGCAAAGTGGTGGCAAACTTCGTGATGGGTACACCCAAACTCTACAACTGGGTGCATAATAATCCCGCCATATATCTGTACCCGGAAGATTATGTAAATGATCCCTTTGTAGTTGCTCGGAATTATCGCATGATAGCTATCAATTCGGCTTTGGAGGTTGATGTTTTGGGACAGGTCGCAGCTGATATGCTGGGGCCAAGACAGTTTAGCGGAGTAGGTGGGCAGGTAGACTTCATCCGGGGTGCGGCTCGTTCACCGGGTGGCAAGGCAATAATAGCTTTTCCAGCCACAGCCATGAAAGGCAAAGCGAGCAGAATAGTGTCAGTGTTAACCAGAGGAGCAGCGGTAACTACTTCCCGGCACGATGTGGAATATGTCGTAACCGAGTATGGTATTGCTTCCTTAAAAGCTAAAACGGTAAAAGAGCGAATCGAAGCCCTTATCAGCATTGCGCATCCTGATTTTAGAGCAGAGATAAGAAAAGACGCATATAGAACTTATTTTATGTTATAAGGACAGGTTTGCGACCAGTTGCGTGTGCAGTACTGAAGAGATGGAGTGCAGTATAGAAGGCGGGTGATAACTGATTTAATATGCATAGTTACTGGCCCATTAGGAGGGAATTATGTATTTATGTAATGGAGGCGTATAGGATGAAAAACAAAGGTAAAAGGTTTTTAGGCTTATTATTAACAGTAGTTATGTTACTTACTCTAGTTGTAGGATGCGGAGGACAAAAGAGCGGGACCACTACTAAAGAGGTTAAAATGGGAACAATACTTCCCTTATCCGGTTCAGCTGCCCCCCTTGGCAAGATAGGTCAGCAAGCCCGCGACATGGCTATAGAAGAGATAAATGAGGCCGGCGGCATTAAGTCTTTGGACGGTGCCAAAATAAAAATGGTATACGCGGATAGTAAAGGCGACCCTGCTGTTGGTGTATCCGAAGCAGAACGTTTAATCACTCAGGAAGAAGTATGCTTGATTACTGGCTGCTATCAGAGCGGAGTAGCCATGCCTTCCACTGAAGTAGCAGAACGTTATCAGATTCCGTACTTTGTAGATGTTCCTTCCGAAGATCAGATTACCGAACGTGGTTTTAAGTATATCTTCCGTTTGGCGGAAAAAACCAGCTGGCGAAATCTAGCTCAGACTGAATTTGTAACTGAAATGTCCAAGAAATATAATACCCCTGTCAAAACCGTAGGCCTCATTTATGAAAATACCGCTTGGGGTCAAGGTGCCGTACGGGCCTGGGAAAAATATTTGCCGGAAGCAGGCCTGAAAATCATAATGAAAGAACCCTATCCCACCAATTCTTCAGACCTCACCCCCGTTGTATTAAAAGCTAAGCAACTTAATCCGGATATTATCATGATGGTATCCTATGTATCTGATGCTGCTCTTTTAACCAAAACATTTGCTGAACATCAGGTTAAACCCCTGGCTTTTATTGGTACCAGCGGAGGTTTTGCTGATCCCACCTATTATAATCTGGCTGGAGATGCCTCTGAATATTTCTTTGATATTTCTACCTGGGAACCCGACGTGAATCGGCCATCATCTAAAGAGGTTAATGAACGTTTCAAGGCCAAATACGGTTACGGCATGAACGCCGAGGCGGTTAAGGCCTATGCGGGTATGTATGTTATTGCAGATGCTCTCGAAAGAGCCGGCTCAACTGAACCTGAAAAGATTCGGGAGGCTTTTGCGGCTACCGATATCAATGAAGGTGCAACCCAGATGTATGCATCTCAAACAAAATTTGACGAAACCGGGCAGATGATAAACGCTCCTCTGGTAATCTGCCAGTATCAAAAAGTGAATGGCAAAATGGAACGTGTAACGGTGTGGCCGGAAAAAGAAGCTCGGGTTGGTTCTAAGATAGTTTGGCCATATCCAGGTGTAGCAAAATAAATCATCCGGAAAAGAGTGTATGAGATTGACCAGAGCACCTGGTCAATCTCTCCTCCCCGATGAAAGGGGTGTTATTTTAAGTGGGCTTTTTATCAGTAGTTGCTAATGGTCTTAGTATGGGGGCTATCTATGGTCTGATAGCTCTGGGTTTAACTCTAATATTTGGCATTATGAAAATAATTAACTTTGCTCAGGGTGCACTGCTTATGTTGTCAATGATGATATCCTATTGGCTGTGGGCAGCCACTGGCCTTAGTCCGTACATTTTAATCATAATAGTAGCTCCAATAATGTTTGTAGTTGGTTATTTATGTGAACGGGTTTTGATTAAACCAGTGCTGGATGAACAAAAAGATGTACGTGAACCGGTAAGTGTACTCTTGCTTACAGCTGCCCTGGCGATAGTACTGGAAAATCTGGCTTTGATGGTTTTTGGTGCCGACTATGTAATGGCCAAGACCAGTTTTTCAGATGTTACTATAGCTTTCGGTCCAGTTATGGTTAGCGCTGCCCGTTTTTACGGACTAATGATTGCCCTGGTGGTGGCGGGACTTTTCTATCTGTTCCTTATGTATTCACAAACCGGACGTAATCTTAGGGCTACCGGTCAGGACCGTAATGCAGCATCCTTGATGGGCATTGATATTACTAAAACTTATGCCATTGCCTTTGGGATAGGAACCGCTTTACTAGCTGTAGCGGCGGTAGCTCTAATACCCTTTTATTACGTACATCCCTCAGTGGGACAGGTCTTTATGACCAAAGCTTTTATCGTTGTAGTTTTGGGTGGATTGGGTAGTGTGCCCGGCGCTCTTTTGGGCGGCATAATAATCGGCTTGATTGAATCCATAGCTGCGCAGTATATGACTGCTACTTTGACGGTTATACTGGTTTATGCAGTATTTTTGTTGGTTCTTTTCGTCAAGCCATCGGGTATATTTGGCTCGCCCTATGAATGGTAGGTGAGATTAGTGACAGGTATTAATATTAATAAGAATTCCGTAATATTAGCTGTTTTGGTAGTACTCTTGTTACTACTGCCTATGGCTGTTACCAAGCCTTATTATCTGCACGTTATTATTATATGCCTGCTATGGGCTTACCTAGCTTCGAGCTGGAATATAATTGGTGGCTTTGCGGGTCAGCTTTCATTAGGTCATGGCATATATACCGCAATAGGTGCCTATATAACCGTAATTCTTTTTAATACTTTTGGTCTTTCTCCCTGGTTGGGACTATTTGTTGGCGGTGGAGCTGCAATACTGCTTAGCCTGGTGATTGGCTATCCGACGTTTGGTTTACGAGGGGCTTATTATGCTCTGGCTACGGTAGCTATTTCCGAGGGTATAGTAGTGTTGCTAAATAATACCGGTAGTATTGGCAGATTTACCGTGGGCGGGGCCGAAGGATTAATCGTTAAAATGGTAGGTAATTCGGCAGTTGCGTTTCAGTTTAATTCCAAAATACCTTATTACTATATAGTTTTGATCATGGTATTTTTAATCATCTTTGTTGCCAAATGGCTAAAAGAATCAAAACTGGGCTATTATCTGGTGGCATTACGGGAAGATGAGGATGCAGCTGCGGCTATGGGAATTAATGTACGGCGTAACAAGCTTATTGCCGGAGCAATTAGTGCCTTTTTTACCGCCCTGGGCGGTGTGTTTTATGCTATGTTGATACGTTACCTGGAACCTAATGCGATTGCGGGTGCCGGCATGTCTACCCAGATGGTGTTCCTGGCTATTGTGGGTGGATCTGGTACAGTATTAGGCCCGGTAATTGGTGGAATACTCCTGGCCTTAATTAGTGAGATAATCCGTTTTTATCTGGGCGGCCAGTTGATGGGATTACACCTGTTCATTTATGGAATGATTGTTCTTCTCATGATTATTTATCAACCGCGGGGGATTATTGAACTGTTTGAAAAAATCGGTCAGCGCTTTTCACGAAAACACAACGATGAAGGAGGGAGAAGCGGTGCAGAAGACCCTTCTGGAGCTTAGTGATTTAAGTATTAAGTTTGGCGGTCTTACAGCTGTAAACAAGCTAAATACAAAGATAAATGTTGGCGAAGCAGTAGGCTTGATTGGACCCAACGGAGCGGGTAAAACCACCGCTTTTAACCTTATTGTTGGGGTTTATCAACCGACTGCAGGTAAGGTCGTCTTTGACGGGGAGGATATCACTGGTTTGCCCCCCCATGTGGTATGTCGTAAGGGTATCGGTCGTACCTTCCAGGTAGTAAAACCTTTCGGTAAAATGACTGTACTACAAAATATCATGGTGGGAGCCTTTGTCAATACCTCCAAAAACAAAGAAGCCCGGCAAATAGCTACAGAAATCATGGAGAAAATGGGCCTGCAAGGCAAAAGAGACCACCTGGCCCAAAACCTGACCATCCCCGAAAGAAAAAGATTGGAGATGGCCAAGGCTCTAGCCACTCAACCCAAACTACTATTATTGGATGAGGTATTGGCTGGATTGAATCAAACGGAAATTGAGGAGGCGGTTCAACTAATTAAAACCATTAACCGGGAAGGAATCACGATATTGATGATTGAGCATGTATTACAGGCAACCATGGCCATATGCAGCCGCATCGTAGTCCTGGATTATGGTAAAAAAATCGCTGAGGGAAGCCCTCAAGAGGTAACCAGTAACAGCGAAGTAATTAAAGCATATTTAGGTGATGAATATGAAAATGCTGACAGTTAAAGGAATAGACTCTGGTTATGGTGATGTAACCGTATTAAAAGATATTTCCTTAAGTGTAGAAGAAGGGGAAGTAATAAGCATTGTTGGTGCCAACGGTGCCGGTAAAACTACGCTACTAAATACCATCTCCGGAATCATCCGTCCAAAAAGTGGAGAGATTTGGCTAGATGATCAGAGAATAGACAAACTTCCGGCACATAAAATAACTGAATTGGGTATTGTTCAGGTTCCTGAAGGAAGAAGGGTTTTCCCGCTCATGACTGTATATGAAAACCTGTTGATAGGCGCTTCCTTGCCGCGGGCAAAGAGTAAACGTGAAGAAAACCTGGAATATGTCTTTGATTTACTACCACGCTTAGCCGAGCGCAAGGACCAGGTAGGTCGCACCATGAGTGGAGGCGAACAGCAAATGCTGGCAATTGGTAGAGCCTTAATGGCTATGCCCAGGCTTTTGATGTTGGATGAACCTTCAATGGGATTATCTCCATTATTGGTAAATACCGTATTCGATGTTATCTCTAAAATAGGTGAACACAATATCACCGTACTGCTGGTGGAACAAAATGTTAAAAAAGCCCTGCGCCTGAGCCAGCGAAGCTATGTTCTGGAAAACGGCTATTTTTCCATGGAAGGTCCCTCGGAGGAACTATTAAACAATCCCCATATAAAGAAAGCTTATCTAGGTTTGTAATGCTTAAGGTAGTAATTTCCCTTCCTATCCCTTTGGGCATACCAGCCTGAAGGGATAGCGTGGTTTCTGGTTTCCATAATCTGGGGCATAGTTCGAAATAATTCGACAATAAGTTTGCCGAAACGCGGTTATTTATTATAAGATGAAATTAAGTTAATAGTTTAACAACATGGAACTAACCTCGGAAGTGCTTGTTATTGAAGTTTTATTCCAGGAGGGATATGAATGCAAGTACAGGATATCATGATACCTTTACCTTGGGTATGTAAGCATGAACAAACCTTAAAAGAAGTGGCACATTTGCTTTTGCTGCACGGTGTTGATGGACTCCCAGTTGTTAACAGCCGGGGGAAATTTGTCGGATGTGTTGGTAAAAAACAACTGTATAGCGCCATTGCTAAAGGCATTGATTTTACGACTCCGGTGCATGAATTAATGGTGAGTAACATGATGACGGTGGCGCCGGAAACTGCATTGGAGGAAATGTATCCCTTAAGTAATAGTATGGTGCCGGTTGTTCAGAACGGTAAAATATTGGGTGTGGTCACCCGGGAAGCGGTTGCCAGTTATAGCAACCTGAATTCCAGTCATTACTCAATGCAGATGGAAGCTGCCTTTGATGCCATTTACGATGGTATTATTGGCATAGATAGTAATCAAAACATTCTCATTTTTAATAAAGCTGCTGAAGAGCTACTGGGTATAAGTAAATTATCAATCCTGGATCGGTCTTACCTGGAGATTTTTCCTCAGGGAATCTTGCATCAAGTGCTGGAGAACAGGCAAGGTGCCTTGAATCAAAAGGTTAGCTATGAGGATAAAACCCTTTTGTCAATAAACAGCCCTATTGTGATAGGAAATAAAGTAATAGGTGCCATTGCGGCTTTGCAGGACATATCAAAATTGGAGCGTGTATCCCATGAATTGGAATATACGAAAAAGCTTAAAGCAGAAGTAGATGCTATTATTGAAGCTTCGTTTGATAGTATTTTTGTAACTGATGCCAAGGGTAATGTTTTAAGTGTTAATGAAGCTTATACGAGAATCACGGGTATCAAGGCCGAAGAAATTATGGGCAAGAATATGTACGATCTGGTGCAAGAGGGTTTGTATGATCGTTCGGCTACGATAGAGGTTATAGAAACGCATCAGTCGGTTACCTTTACGCAAAACATCAAGACCGGTAAGACTCTCCTGGTTACAGGCAACCCGGTGTTCAATGATAAAGGCGAGTTTGTCAGAGTGCTAACCAATGGCCGTGATGTAACAGAACTGATGCTACTCAAGCAAGAGGTTGAGCAGGCCCATAGTTTAAGTAGGCATTTCGAAGAAGAACTGAAAAAGGCCACTGCGAATTCCAAGGAAATGGTAATTAACTCAGACAAATCCCGGGAAATTATGGATCTGACCGTACGGCTCGGCAAGGTAGATTCAACTGTTTTAATCTACGGGGAATCAGGGGTAGGCAAAGAACTGATTGCCCGGGAACTGCATAAGAATAGCATCAGAAAAGACCGGCCGCTGATAAGCATAAATTGTGCTGCCATACCGGAGGGCCTTCTGGAGTCCGAATTATTCGGTTATGACAGCGGTGCTTTTTCTGGGGCTAAAAAAGGCGGTAAAATGGGGATATTCGAAATAGCCAATGGGGGTACCCTCTTTTTGGATGAAATTGGTGAAATGCCTGTTACCCTGCAGTCTAAATTATTGCGGGTGATTCAAGAAAAAGAGATACTGCGAGTTGGAGGAACCACACCAATAAATATTGATGTACGCTTAATTACCGCTACTAACCGGGATTTGTGGGAGATGGCTAGAAAAGGACAATTCAGGCAAGACCTCTATTACCGCTTGAATGTAGTTCCTATCTACGTACCTCCATTACGGGATAGAAAAGAGGAAATACCTGCTCTGGCTTATCATTTCTTGCGAATTATTAATGAGCAATATGACTTGCAAAAGAAGCTGGATCAAAGACTAATAGCCAGATTAATGGAATATGAATGGCCAGGTAATATTAGAGAATTGAGAAATGTTATTGAACGGGCGGTGGTAACTAGTCCGGATACAGTGATAAAATCCATCAAATTAAGCGGCAATATTAACCAGGATGAAAAAGAATATGTTATGGAAACGGAAGATTCGCCCAGAATTAACTTGCGGGAAAAGGTTAATGCTTACGAAAGGGATCTGATACAGCATTATGTTGAAACTTATAAAAGTAGTCGCAAAGTGGCTAAAGCCCTGGGCGTAAGTCAAACTACTATCATGCGCAAAGTTGCTCTCTACGGAATTAGCCTGGGAGGACAAGAAGAAGTGAACCGGGTATAGCTCACAAGAACCGAAAACGAATCGTGATGGTTGGGTAGATAGCACCATTATGCTAATGCTGAACCGATTTTGGGATGATTGAGCAGTGATTATGGTTAGACCGGGTTTTGGGTTTGACAGGGCGGGGGCGGTTGCAAGTTGCACTACCTGAGACTTTGATGAATCAATTGCTGGGGTTGGCAAGTTTCTTGCAATATCAAATCAGCAAGACTAGCAAGGGAATAAGGTCTAAGGGTAATCAATTACAGGCATTGGTTGAAAACATGGCAAAGGAGGAATAATAGTGGATTTTAAACTAGGTGAAGAATATGAAATGTTAAGACAGTCAGTTAGAGATTTTGCTGAAGGAGTATTGGCTCCTGGGGTAGTTGACCGAGACGAAAATGAATACTTTGATCGCAGTGTGTTCGATAAGATGGGAGAATTAGGGCTGACCGGCATCCCCTTTGAAGAAAAATACGGCGGCGCAGGAATGGATTACCTGGCCTATGCTATCGCAGTAGAAGAACTGGGTAGAGTTGATGCCTCAGCCGCAGATACCCTTTCCGCTCATGTGAGCCTGGGCGCCTGGCCAATTTTGGCCTTTGGCACCGAAGAACAAAAGACGAAATACCTGATTCCCCTGGCAGAGGGCACTAAATTAGGAGCTTTTGGCCTCACCGAAGCGGGAGCAGGTTCGGATGCTATTGCCATGACCTGTAAGGCAGATTTGGATGGAGATAGCTATGTCTTGAACGGAAGAAAAATATTCATTACTAATGCAGGTGCAGCCGACACCTATGTAGTATTTGCCCGCACAGGCCCTAAAGAATTAAGGAGTAAAGCATTCAGTGCATTTATCGTAGAAAAAGGCACCCCTGGTTTTTCTTTTGGAAAACATGAAAAGAAAATGGGGTTAAGGGGCACTCAGAATTGTGATTTGGTTTTCGAAGATTGCCGCATACCCAAAGAGAACCTGTTGGGGAAAGAAGGACAAGGCTTTAAGATTTCTATGCAGACTTTGGATGGAGGAAGAATAGGAATTGCTGCTCAATCAGTAGGTATCGCCCAGGGTGCATTTGAACTTGCCCGGGACTATGCCAAACAGAGAGTGCAGTTTGGTAAACCTATTTCTGCTTTGCAGGCTATCCAATTTAAATTAGCCGATATGGCAGTAGAAATCAAAGCCTCAAGACTTCTGACCTATAATGCCGCCTGGAGAAAGAGTGAAAATCTGGACTTTGGAACAGATGCTGCCATTGCAAAACTGAAAGCATCAGAAACGGCTAATAAGGTAGCTAATCAGGCAGTACAAATTCATGGAGGCTATGGATATACACGGGAGTTCCCCGTAGAGAGAATCATGAGGGATGCTAAGATAACGGAGATTTATGAGGGAACAAGCGAAATTCAGAGGGTCGTCATCAGCAACAATATTTTACGTTAATTTTTTAGGTAAGCATCATACTAGGAGGTGCAATTTATGAATTATCAGGACAAAATAAAAACCTGGGATACTCTTAAACCAGGTGATGTTGAAACCATGACCAAGACCATGACGGAATCAGATATTATGCTTTGGGTAGGCATTACCGGAGATATGAATCCGGTCCACATCGATCGTGTTTATAGTAAAAATACCCGTTTTAAGGATGTAGTGGTGCCCGGTCTATGTGTGGCCGGCTTGATTTCAACGGCTGTAACCAAGGTTACTTTTGGTAATGTATATGCCATGCAGAATCTAAAATTTGTTAAGCCGGTTTACATTGGCGATACCATTACCGCTACCGCTGTAATAAAAGAGAAACTGGAAGACAAACATATGGTTCAGATTGAAACTACCTGTGTTAACCAGAATAATGAGGTGGTTATTGTCGGTGAAGCCAGGGAATATATATTGGCTTAAGCGTTAGACCAGTTTCGGAGTTTTTAATAGTCATTTCAGCAGGGGAAAGAGGGATTATCTCTTTCCCCTGAAAATTTTTATAAGTACTATCACCTTTACCGTTTTTTCTGCCATCCTAATAGAATTTAAAATTACCCGACCGGAAGAAACTAGTTGCTATCACCAAATCAGAAACATCTCCTCCAACCTAATTTATTATTTGGCAAATATCAAGCAAATAACCTTGGGATGGATTATAATCACAATCACCCTGAAAAATATGGAAAAAAGTATGAGAATGTGACAATATATATATATACAAACTAATGGGACTAATAAAAAATGGAGGAAGCAATGAATCGTTTTGCAGAATCGGGTGGGGGGATAGATAGGGAAAACGGCCTACCTGAAGAAATAAGGAACAGCCGGGAGAAAATTCTAGCCTATTCGGGTATGCCTTCAGATCAAGCCCATCTCTTTACAGCCTACTTGGAACAATATAAGCGCATTGAGGGTGATTACCGAGCTGATAAAGAGATAAGAAGGCTTAAGAATGTAATTACCGAAATGTTTTTTGAGGTCTACAGTCTAGTAGCCAAAAAGGTTTTGCAGGAAAACAACTCCGGTCGGTTATATAAAATGTTTTTACAATATGGATTTATGGACGAAGAACTTGCTGGTAAAGAGAATACTCTAACCCTATACGAAATGGTAGAGCAGATTCAGCCAGAAGGTAAGTGCGCTGTATATAACGGCCTGACCTGGCTGGAAAAAATCATGAACCGGGAAAAAGAACCTTCAGTAAATGATTTTGGGCTAGATTACCAGGATGTATTCAGGGAAAAGAAAAAACGGGGTGAGCTATCTGATAAAGATAAGGCCAGTTATGATGAAGATTTGGATGGCCGCATGGCTCATGAGATAGGCAGTATGTTCAAAATTGGTCAAAGGTTATGCTGTGGGCGCCTAAGTGACTTTTTTCCTATTTTCCACCAGGGAATGGTAATCGGGGATTTGTCCAAATCCCTAGTGACTCCGCAAAAGATAGAGAATAGTATAAACCAGATCCTACAGGTTGATTTCTCCGCCTTACATCGGGAAACGGTTTATAGTAACCCGGAAAAAAAGATTCGTCAGGAGTTGATTATGCAATCAGTTTGGCCGGATATTATTCTTTTGCCGGTCTTTGGAACCCAAGGGGTTATGTGGCAGAGCTTGACCGGAAAACTGATGAACTCTCCCGGACGTTTTCTTTTCCCCATTTTTTCGTCTGCTAACCTGGATGATCTTATGATCGACACGGTAGCCAAGTTTCGCTGGGAGTTATCCAGGTCACTCTCGGCTTATAGTTTGAGTGATTACCAGGAAGGATCTCTGGTAGGTGACTATAGTAGCTATATTCAATTCTACAAGAAGAATCGAGACCTTTCTTCCGAAGCGAAAGAAAAACTTAAAGTGCAGATAGAGAAAAAGCGCAACAACACTGCTGAAATCTTTGCCTCCGATTACTTTACCTGGGTACGCTATGAATCCAAAGGTATGCTGCGATTAAATAAGGTAGCCCGGCAGATTCTCTTCAAACACTGCCCTTTTTCTCAACCGATTCGAAATAGCCTGGAGAAACAGCCCCTGTTTAGCCAATTCATTCGCCAATATGAAAACATAATAGCCAGACAGGCCCGGCTACTGGAAGCACGCTATTCTAAATTACGGCGTTCCGGTATTGAGCTCGACCTGGAACTGAAGGATAATTTATTATATTACCAGAGTTAAAGGAACTCTTTTTTATTATTTTAGAGGTTAGTCAAAAAACCGGTCCTATGAACCGGTTTTTTTGTATCAGGAAAGCAAGTTTATTTCTTATAGAGTTTTTAAGGTTTCGGCAACGGTATTAATAGTGTCTATGGTAATACTTCTTTGAATTCTATCCCGGGGTTGTTTATTTAACATGAGTCGCATATAGTCCCAAAAAGCAGCATTCATATTACTTTCGTTTATAGCAAATGTAATTGCCGGTAGTGTGCTTTTTTCAACAATCACGCCCACATCTTCTTTGCAATAGACCGAACACCCATCTATTTTGCTGGCTGGTACAAGGTGCACATTATATGTATTAAAGGTTTCAAGAAGTTCGACAATATGTTGAAGATGTTTACTAAATTCTTTTGGGGTGTAAAAGACCAGGTTATGGGTAAACATATGGGGGAAATTAACCATAGCCTTACCGCTTTGTATTGTTCGCAAATCGGGAATAGGAACTATTTCAGTAAAGTAATAGTTCTGCAGGCTGTTTTCAAAGCGTTTTAGCCTGTTTTGGTGATAGGATAACATTTTACTCCGGTTATTATCATCAATGCGTGAACATATACTTTCTGCAACATCAAATGGCATAGTTATAGCTGAAAACATATCGGCTTTTAATACCGAGTGACCTTCTTCTTCCTCAAATTCAGTAAGAACAGAAGGATAGTTCCCCGGGTTGTTGGGTGTAAAAATGCGCATCAACGGGCGGCAGAGAGAAAAATATTCCTGATATTCTTCTGTCAGTGCAGCAATGGTATTTTTATCGGTATAAAAGAAATTAGCGGCACTTTTTACCCCATCACCTACAGAACTTGAAGTAACTACGGCTGTATCAAGTGCGATAAACAATGTACGCTTAAAAATTCCGTCGCGGCTTTTGGGATAGTAGTAGGGTTCTATGGCACCGGTCATATAAAGCGGTAGCCACTTTTCAATTCCCAAAAGCATTTCATCAAGATTGCGGTTTATTACATGAATGATTTTTATTTTGTTGCCGTTCTGAATTACCTTAAATAATAGTGCTGCCCACTTTGCAGTAAACTTGGGGTTTTCCGTTAGCCATTCAATGTTCTCCTCACTGAATAGATACAGAGTTGTAGGACTTTTTCTTTTTATCACCAGAGACAGGAATCTAATGACTGCATTCCTCTTACCTTCTGCTCCATAAAACACGTTATCACCTGATTGCTCATTTGCAATAACAGTCAAACTATCGGTATCTAGATCACTGGGTACCTTTGCAAACTGGAAATTGGTCAGGCCATCCATAAAGCTAGCAACTGAATTGGTTGGCATAATCTCTTCTAAAAACCACGCATCTATTAATACTGTTAATTCACTATTATTGCTGGGTAAATCCTTTTGAAGCATTTCCCTTAATGCTGCTTTTTGATATTCAGTAGTACAATTCCTGGCAAAATACTCTGACATTGCTGTTATATAGTTTTGATTTTTGGAAGGAGTTCGGTCTCCTCTTCTTAATCGGCTGACCAGGGAGGGATCAATAGAAATTGCGCGGGCCAGTACACTGTTGGTTGTACTTGTTATATTCATTATTAAATCAAGTTTCTCACTAAAGGCCATTTTAGAACACCACCAGTAGTCTATATACCTTATATTACATTATTTATGCCAATAAAACATAGCTTTTTGACATAATTTGTGTCAAAAATTTGTCAATGACGAATGGGAAAACCCTATTTTTAAACGAAACGGAGCTACATATAATTAATACAGAGGTGGTAATCATGCCATATAATGTTAAACTCCGCTGTGGATTTTTTAAAACTCAGCCATATGTGCTTGATATTGTGGGAAAGCAAATTGTTCTCTATCCAAAACATGACAACGATTCGGAGAAATTTGTAATAGATGAAGATGAGTTGAATACCATAAGCATAATCAAAAATAAAAACTTTGCCGAGTTTGAAATCAAAACTCAATCTGTTTTATATCTAGGGAGTCTTGATAGCAATATTAATCTGGAGGAACTATTATGTGATTTCACCAGTATATTTGGTAGAAAATTCATTATTAATGGGAGGGATAGCTAGGGAATGGGGTGGTGGTAGCAGCGATATAGGTATGGTTAAGTTCAGGGGTGGCCAAAACTATGGGGTTAATTATGAATTCTTAATTTTGAATTACTGTGGAAATGCTTGTGCATTTTTCTTTATTACACTTAACGCAACCCCAACGGCTATTTTCATCGGTGGTTGTGTATGCTTTGGCATTCACGGGGGGGGTTAATTAGAAAATAGATTTCAGGAACCGGTTTCAGGCACGGGGCTATTAATGAGTGAAGATTGGCTAAGTGCCGGATAAATAATACGGGAGGGATTGCAATGAACACTGTTGTCATAATTACTGTCGTCTCGGTTTTACTGGTAGCACTGGTAATTTTTCTAATTGCTACTTATAACAATCTGGTACAGCTGCGTCAAAGGTTGCGTAACGCCTGGTCCCAGGTGGATGTCCAGTTGAAACGTCGCTATGATTTAATTCCTAATCTGGTTAATGCCATTCAGGGCTATGCCGCTCATGAAAAGGCAACCTTTGAAGAAATTGCCCGGGTACGCGCTCAGGCTATGACGGCGACATCAGTAGCGGAACAGTCGCAGGCGGAAAATCTGCTATCTGGGGCTCTGCGGTCCCTGTTTGCGGTGGCAGAAAATTATCCTGAGCTGAAGGCCAACACTAACTTTTTACAGCTCCAGGAAGAACTAAGTAGTACCGAAAGTAAGATTGCCTATTCCCGCCAGTTTTACAACGATACTGTACAAAAATTTAATACCCGAATTGAACTATTTCCCACTAATTTAGTAGCCGGGATGCTAGGTTTCGGACCGGCAGACTATTTCACATTGCAGGGTGAACCGGAAGCCCGTCAGGCAGTACAGGTGAAGTTTTAGTTCGTAATAGGCGTTAATAATGAAGTTGTCGAGTGAATAACTTCGAATCTGACTTGACTAACTGTTTAGAGTGAGGCGTGAGGGGTGAGGACACTTCGGCTCTGCCAACCTGATATAACTATTTTTCGGTGGTGGGTGGTGCCCGAAGGGTGATGGACGCAGGTTAACGCAGCGGGAGGTTAATTTTAGGAGGGATTTTAGAAGTGTTGGCAAGAGGCAATAGGCTGGGCTTAATTATACTCTATACGCTATTTATAACTTTTTTATTTTGTGCCTTTTATCCTGTAACAGCTGAAGCCCGTAGTTTAAAAATGGATAAACTGGCGATTGATGCGGAGTTACTTTCAGATGGTTCTATGCAGGTTACTGAGCATATAACCGTTACTTTCCGGGGCTCCTATGAGGGGTTTTTTGTTTCCATTCCCCAGGATAATGCCCCTATTACGGACATCCTGGTATCTGAGAACGGGAGTCCCTATCAGTTTAACCCGGAGCAGAGTTACGGCCCGCCGGGTACCTATCTGGTTAAACAGGAAGGCAACAAGCTTACCATTGACTGGAGTATTAATGCCAGTGATGAACAACGCACCTTTGATGTTACTTACCGGGTTAACAACTTAATTAAAATGCATACTGACGTAGCGGAACTATACCGTAAATTTGTTTCCTCCGATAACCCGCAGGAGATTGGGCAGGTTATAGTCAAGCTGCAACTACCGCCCGGGGCAGAAAATCTGGCGCAGGGTACTGATATCCGCATCTGGGGACACGGGCCCCTCCATGGTGAAGTTCAATTTACCGGACCCCGGGAGGTTGCCTGGCAGATTGAGGATATGCCCAGCAATAAATTCCTGGAGGGACGCATGGTTCTGCCTCTGCAGCTTTTCCCTGCTGCTCCCGCTGAACTTTCTACCGGGCAGGCGGGCTTGCCAATCATTATGGATGAAGAGGGACGCTGGGCTGAAGGTGCCAATCGCCGGCGCCAGGAGGCTCGTATGGAGGTTGGCATAGCCATTTTAATTCCTATTTTGACCTTAATTGCTTTATTCCTTATGTGGCGTAAATACGGTAAAGAGTATCAGGCTGAGTTTCAGGGCGATTACTACCGGGAACTTCCGGCTGATTATTCCCCGGCTGAACTATCAGTTTTATGGAACTGGGGGCAGGTAAAAACGCATGATATTACCGCCACCTTGCTGGATTTGGCCCGACGGCAATATATTACTATTGAGCAGGAACTATATGAGAAAAAACGCCTATTGGGAAGCAAAGAAGTTACCACCTATTTTATCAGCCTACAAAAAGAAAAATACAATGCCGAGCGCGAAAATTTACGCCCCCATGAAATTGACTTAATTAATTTGATCTTCTCTAAAATTAGCAAAGGTAAACCTTATTTGTATCTATATGACATTGAGGAGTACTCCAAAGAAAATAGTCGGGGCTTCTATAATTTCTGGTTAGGGTGGAAAAATGATTTGGCGGCAATTGGAGAAACCAACGAGTGGTTTCTAGGAACTCCCAGCCGCACTCGCTGGATTGCTGCTGGAGTAGCGCTGGTATTCTTTTTAACTGGTCTAATATTAATCAGAGCTGAAGTCGTCCTACCGGGAGTTAGTATATTTCTTTGCAGTTTCTTCATTGCTATCGTACCGACTAGATTTAAACGGCGCTCTCAGCCGGCCCATGAGGATTTGCGCAAATGGGAAGCTTTTAAACGTTTCTTACTGCATTTTTCTAATATGGAAAGACACGAAATTCCCAGCTTAGTTATCTGGGAACATTATCTGGTTTACGCTGTTACTCTGGGGGTAGCCAAAGAGGTAATGAAGCAACTGGAAATAGTCTTTCCTAATTTGCAGGAGGACGATTACCGGTTTGGCCAGTACTGGTGGTATAGTCAAAGCGGTTTTGCTATGGCAGGTTTGAGTGACAATTTTGATAAAATTTCCGAAAGTATTCAGCATTCAATACAGGTAGCAGAGAAAACTGTAAGGGCAGCCGAAAGCAAATCATCCTCGGGCTCTGGCGGTGGGGGAGGCTTCTCCGGCGGAGGCGGCGGTGGTTCCGGTGGCGGCAGTTACGGTGGCCGTTAGAGACTTTAAGGAGTGATGATGTTAATGAATGCTACTGCACCGGCTGTACAGCCAAGATGGAAAGTTGCACTAAGTATGATGATTAATCCAGGTGAAGTGGTCAAAAACCAGATGTCACAAGTACCCTGGCCGTTTTCGCTGTTAGTATCCGGTTTATCATTTACGTTATTTTTTCTACAAACCGGTCTGGATATGCTGCGTTCCGGTCAAATTAGTACTGCTACTGTAGTCCTTATTACTATGCTGGGTCTGGTTTATGGTACGGTGGGAATTGCTCTGATTGCAGCTATGGCCTGGGCCTTAGCGCAGGGTTCAGAGCGAGCCTATACTATTGATTGGGCTATTTCCGCATTTGCCCTGGGTTATTCGGCCACTCTGGTTTATGCCTTACTGGGGGTTATTTTCTCCCTGGCATTTGGATGGAAAACGGCGATAGCTTTTGGGGTGACCGGTGTTTTATGGGCGCTTCGGCCTACGTTATTTACGGTACGGCAGATGTCAGGTGATCGTATTGCCTTTAGTATTGCCCTGGCCACGCTCTGTGGTGCTATTCTGCTTTTTGGCTGGGCCTTATTAGGACGCTTTGGGTTTTAACAGACACGGGGAATAGACGCGGGCTCGCTTCGCTCGCACGGATTCTTAAGGATTTACGCGGATTTTAATACAAGAACAGACCTGGGATAATACTTACGCTTAGGGTTGAAATAGAAAGGAATACGAAGTATTCCAACCATAATTCAAAATTTATAATTAAGAATTAAAAATTCGATTTTGGGAGCTGGTGGGATTATGGAAATGAATTTAGGTTATGCAGGCAGTGCCGGCCAGAAAACAGTAAAGTTCTGGCCCGTATATCTATGCTTCCTGGTATTTGGCATACTAATTCCTTTTAGTAAGCCCGAATTTAGCTGGATGACCTTATTATCATCAATGTTTCTCGCTTTGGTAATGGGGTTACTGGCGGTAAATATGCTTATTATGCTATTAAATAACGGTAATCCAGTTTTACGAGCCGAAAGCGGGGGGCAGTTTGCCCGGGAAGCCGTTAGTACCGGGATGCTGTTTATGATTCCGTTTACCGTCCTGGCCGTTTTAGCCATGGTAGTGTTAGGTTGGGATGCAGTAATGCCATTTGCTTCAGCTGCTATTATGACCGCTGCTGCTACGGCTGGTACGGAAGTAATGAAAAAGGGAGCCCAGGGTATGAAGAATATGATGATACCATCAGCAATAGCGTTTCTGGTTTCTACCGGCTGGATGATGCTGGTGGGATTGTTACCATAAGGGGCGGAGGTGAACAGCTTGTCAATACTATATTTGGCTAGAAATAGGAAACGAATACAAAAGACATTGGGGATAGTATTTGCCATATCTATTATGTTTATGATGCTGATAGCCCCCTGGGGACCAGGCACTGCTCTGGCAGGAAGTGTCGGGGATGTAGTCACCCAGGTATCCAATGCCAATACTGGCTCACCGGAATTTAAGTTTGGGCAGGAATCAGCTACCGGCTATGGCTTTGCCATTCATGCCGGCATGGGTGACTATGGTGACGGCGGGTGTATGCTCAGTGTGCTAGGGCCGGCACAGCCGGATGAAATAAAAATCATGATCGATTATGTTGACGGGATATCGCAGGTTACTTATATCCGAACCACTCAGATGAAAGGCTGCGAAGTAAGAGAATATAACACGGATGACGGGGTAGGCATCGGGGTGGTCCTACCGGATTATTTCATTACTGTGGAAATGCTGGATACCGGCCTGAACCAGGATGCTAATATGGCAGCCGCCAAAAGCATTGCCCAGCAGACTCTGGATGGGCTGGAACAAGCCGGGCTGTTAAGTCAGGCGGCTCCGGACATAGAATCAGGTAAAACCGATAAAAAACAACCTGCTAAAAGTAAACCGGCAACTCCGGCGGTTGTAACCGGCAACCCGCTGGATGAGCCGGTTAAGGTATCAGATACTATGAATATTGCCGTAGTCCAAAATGGACCAACTGTGCCGACTACATTTAGTATCAACGGCCCTCATCTGGTAACCTACATATTGAACTATCACTGGAATAGCGCACAGGGGGCAACTCCCGGCACTATTGCCCTGCAGGACAGCAACGGCAAAACATACGGACCCTGGCAAGCTACGGGAACTCCTGGTCAGGGTGGTGTACCCAACGCCAATTGGGAGGTATCTCCTAATATTGTTATTCCAGCCGGTACCTATACAGTAGTTGACTCTGACCCGGCTACCTGGTCAACCAATGCTGATTCAGGAGGCAAAGGAATGGGAGAAGTAAAGGTTACTCCCCATTTTGAAGTTACCAGTGGTTCGGTTGATGACTTAAATAAAGGTACTCCCGGAAGTTCGCCTGGAGGAAGTGGTTGGGCAGAAAGCCCGGCTGGAGTAGGTTCGGTAGGAAATATCCCTGGTCCGTCCAATACTACTGAGGCAGTAATTGGTGTGGCAGTTCCTGGATTAATTGCTACCGGGCTAGGAGCTCTTGCGGGATTTGGTGGTGGCGGAGGACCTGTTTCTCCGGGAGGAACCCCGTTATATCCAACTGGTGGAGGACCATCGCCGGTTACAGGTGGATCTTATCCTGGAACCGGAAATGCCCGCCCTGGTGCAGTCCAGGAAGTCAGCCAATTAGGTGGTAGACGGCGTGGTGAGGAAATCTATGTCGATACGGGTGCCATAGGGCAAAAAGCAATTGATATAAGGGAAGTTGAACAACCTGCAGATCACGGTATGATAATCGATACTGCAGATATGTTTGAAACTCCTATAGCTGTACAGCCCAAGTCAGAGATCATAATTGATACAGCCGCCGAAGGTCTGGATGTAATTGTTAAGCCTGAATCCGGGATAATAATTGACACGGATGCAATAGGGACAGACGTAATAGGACCGGAATCAGGTATGATAATCGATACTGCAGATGAAGCAGCTATATTTGTGCAGCCTGAACCGGAAATTCATATCGACACGGTTGATATGCATGAACAAGCTATCGATATCAGGGAACCGGGGGGAGAAACGGGTATCCACATTGATACCACGGATATGTTCGAAGAAAGTCCTGTACTGGGAGCATCCGATGAAAAGGGAATTTTCATTGAGATGGAGGATGAGGCAGCCCTGTTTGTAAAATCTGGATCGGATCTGGAGGTTGAAGCAGAGCAAATGAAGCCTCAGGCGTTCAGTGCCAGAGAAGGGGAAGCAGGAGGAGCACATTTTGCCACGGCGGAAAACAGCGAAGGGGCTCCAGCTGCAGCACAATCTGAACATCTGTATACAGATGCCGGAGATTCAGAAGTTCCCCTTAACACTAGTTCGCTGGAAGACAGTGCGGGGGCAGAAACGGTTCCCGGATCCGAAGAAGCAGCTACGGCCGGGGAAGCAGAAGGACAAAGTGCAGAACAGACCACTGCCGCCGATGCTGACAGTACCTATGACCAGAATGGCTTTGATCCGGAAGGCTACAATCGAGAAGGTTTCGATAAAGAAGGATTCGATCAGGCAGGCTTTGATAAAGACGGATTCGATAAAGCTGGTTTTAATGCTGAAGGGTATAACAAGGACGGCTTCAACCCGGAAGGCTTAAACAAAGAGGGTTTCGACCGGCAAGGCTTCGATAAGGAAGGTTTTGACCGGGAAGGGTTCGATAAGGCCGGATTCGATAAAGATGGCTTTAACCAGGAAGGGTATAATTCAGAAGGCTATGATAAAGCTGGTTACGACCGTGAAGGTTATGATCGGGAAGGTATGAACCAGGCGGATTTTGATAGAGATGGCTATAACTCACAGGGATTTGACAAGGATGGTTTTAACCGGGAGGGCTTTGATAAAGAAGGTTTCAATAAGGCTGGATTCGATAAAGAGGGATTCAACCGTGAAGGCTTTGACAAATCAGGTTTTGATCGAGAAGGATTCGATAAAGCCGGATTCAACGCTGAAGGCTTTGACAAAGAAGGCTTCAATAAGGCTGGATTTGACCAAGATGGATTCAACCGTGAAGGCTTTGACAAATCGGGTTTTGACCGAGAAGGATTCGATAAAGCCGGATTTAATGCTGAAGGATTTGACAAAGAAGGCTTCAATAAGGCCGGATTTGACCAGGAGGGATTCAACCGTGAAGGCTTTGACAAATCGGGTTTTGACCGGGAAGGATTCGATAAAGCCGGATTTAATGCTGAAGGCTTTGACAAAGAAGGCTTTAATAAGGCTGGATTCGATAAAGAGGGATTCAACCGCGAAGGCTTTGATAAGACAGGTTTTGATAAAGAGGGATTTAATAAAGAGGGCTTTGATAAATCAGGATTTGACCGGGAAGGATTTGATAAAGCTGGATTCAATGCCGAAGGCTTCGACAGAGAAGGTTTCAATAAAGCTGGATTTGATAAAGAAGGTTATGGACGCAATGGTTTTGACTCGGAAGGCTTTGACCGGGAAGGCTATGATGTAAATGGCTATGACCGCAAGGGATTCAACCGCAGCGGTTTTGATGCCAAAGGGTATGATAAACAAGGTTATGACAAAGAAGGTTTCAACAAGGATGGATGGGACCGGGAAGGTTATAATCGTAAAGGGTTTGACGAGAACGGATGGGATCGTGAAGGCTACGATAAGAACGGTTACGATGCGGAAGGCTACGATCGGGATGGTTACAACCGGGAAGGCCAGTCAAAAGAGGGTTATGACGCAGACGGTTATGACAAAAAAGGCTTTAATGAGCATGGCTATGACCGTGACGGCTATGACCGGGAAGGATTTGATTTCGAAGGATATAACCGGTCCGGTTACGATCCCTGGGGCTATGATAAACAGGGATTTGGAAAGGATGGCTATCACTGGAGCGGGTATAACGCTGATGGCTATAACCGGGAAGGGATGCACTGGACTGATAACCCCTACGAGGAAGGTAGTATATGGAATGTAGACACTTACAATCCCTTTGATGGAAGGGTAGTCGATTTAGGTGGACGGAGAGAAGCCTGGGAGCCCACCAAACCGCCACTGGGAGAACCATATCACCAGACGGTGGAAAAATACGGTGCCAAACCCTGGACTGATGAGGTTCCGCAGCCAACATCTGAAAAACCAACGATTCCTTCAACAGAAGATGCTGGAGTCATTGGTCCGGAAGATCCCATGAATACCCTGAAAAATCATGGGATAGATCAAGATGCTCCTACCGCACCGGAAGGGCAGACTGGAACCGGATTGCCCATACCCGAAGAAGACATTCCTGATGCAGGGAATATACCACCAGTTTCCGGGCCTCAACATGGGGATACCATTACTTTGCCGGGAAAAGATGGCAGGGATTATCAGCTGGAATACAATAGCCAAACCGGAGAATGGGAAAACCTGCTTACCGGAGGCAGAATTCGTAATGAGGACCTGGGATCATATGTAGAAGACTTTAATAGATGGCAGGATGACGTTGCCGAAGACTTGAGCCGTTCTGCCCGCGATATTGAAAAGATGGCAGCCCGTCAGGATGCCACCAGCCAGGCCATTGACAAGAATCTGGCCGATTGGAAGCGTTTGGAGCAAATGCAGAAGGCGGCTGATAAATACAATATCGGAGAACCGGGAGGTCCTGGAGATGTAGACAAGGCTATCCAGAATCTAAAAGATGACATGCTGGCCGGGAAAGAGGTCGACCAGGACAGATTGGAGCAGTTAAACAAAATTATCGACAACCGTATACAAGGAACAACAGCAGCGGATACCGGTCAACGTTGGGAAGAAGATTGGTTCAAAAATCTAGGATGGGCTCTGGAAGCTAATGCAGCAACGGCCAAAGAAGTAGTAACCGGCGAGAAAGCTGATGGCAGTACATCCTGGCTGGGTATGGGTGCCCGTATCATGATTACTACAGCTACTGGAGGGACTGCCGGGGTAGTTATGGATGGGGGCTTAACGGTAGCGGAAGCCATGTATCGCATCAAGGATTCAATCGACAAGGGAGAATCAGATTTCAGGGCAGTATCCAAGGCGATTGGCTTGACGGTTCTGGGTGAAGAAGCTGGCTGGTTGGTAGGAGCTGCCGGTAGCAAGGTAATGGGAGAAATGATGGAAAGATTCCCGGCGTTTACCAATAAGGCAGCCGATCTGATTGAAACTGCTATATTAAAAGGCAGTGCTAAAAATCAGATGTGGAGCAAGTCATTAGGTCTAATTAGCAAAGAATCAGCAGAGGAAACCCTTGACCAAATAAATAAACGGTTGGTAGATATAGGCAGCGGTGAAGCGGCAGAAAACATCATAAAGAAAGCCAGAACAGATTATGGGTTAAAATCAGTAAGCGACTCTTTTGATGATGTATCCAAAGCCGGAAAGGCATTTACCGGCAGCGGGGATGATATTCTTAAAGGAGGTAAATCAGCTTCCCAGGGATGGTCTGATATAGCTGAAGGCGGAGGCAGAACCGTTTCCACTAGCAGTGACGATGTAGCCAAGGGAGCTGGTAAAGTAGCCTCTAGTAGCAGTGATGATGTAGCCAAAGGAGCAGGCAAAGCAGCCTCCAGCAGTGATGATATAGCCAAAGGTGGAGGCAAGGCCGCATCCGGCAGCGGTGATGATATTGCTAAAGGTGGCAGAAAAACCGTTTCCGATAGTGGTGACGATCTGGCGAAAGGCGGAGGTAAGGCTGCTTCCGATAGCAGTGATGATATGGCTAAAGGGGCAGGTACTGGTAATAGACCTAAAACTGCAGACGGAGACGGAGCCGATGTAGAGCCAAAATCTAGTGCAGCAGGCGGGGATGGACCAGGGGATCCGGGAGGGCCTCCGCGAGGTGGCGGTGGTGATGCAGGTAGCGCGCATTCAGAAGCTATAAATAATAGGACTCTTAATACTAATGCCAGGACTCCTGAAGAGGTCTTGTCTGATCCGGCTTCGGTAGCCAGAGCAGAACAATCCCTGCAAAAAAACATCAAAGATTTTGATAAACTGCCACCGACCAGACAACAGGACCTGATCAGGGAGCAGGCTATTTATGATGAATACAAAATGCAGGCTCAGGAAAGAACCTATAATGTGGCTGATAAGATTGAGCGCAGAGAACCGCTAACGGTTGAAGATATTATGGAGATGAAAGCCGACCCGGCTTCCATGAGAACGCTCAAGGATCTTGAAAATGTTGATGGTATAGGAGCGGAACTAGGGTCGATCAGATCCCGCCAGGTACAGTCTGAATTTAACCATGTACTGGATACAGAGATACATCGGCCTTCTTATCGGAACGTAGAAGATCACCTGCGGACCAGATATCCGCAGAATGGTCCCGGCGAGATACGCTGTAGAACAGTGCGTACACCAGGTACTGAACCGCATCCATGGAATATAAATACAGATAACGATGTTATCGCTGAACGGTTGGTACATGGCCCCAATGGGCCTGAATGGGTGGAGATTCCCAAGGCGGAATGGGAAGATACTTATTATAAAGCCTTTGCTGAGAACTCCGGCTTTAGTGTTGATGAAGCAACCAGACGGTTCCCGGATAGCGATTGGGCCAAAATGGATGACGCAACGCGCTTCCGAGAATGGGCAGGACGACATGAAGAATCCGCTATGGATCAATTTGATCTTGAAGCTGCCCGTGATTTCAGCGACCAGCGCACCTGGCGTATAAATGACGCGGATCTGCCGGGTAGACCTATGATAGAGGCTACACCGGAGGAGATTGCGCGCGGGGTGGACGTAGTGATGATTGACGGCAGGCCAATGCGACCTTCTACGGCATACGAATTGGTCCAAAGACGACAGGGTAATCTCCTGGACTCAGAACAATTGTCTATGATGGAATCATACAAAGTCGATGAATACTGGACTGCGGGAAGCACCCCGGCGGAGGTTATGAGGAACCAGACTGAGGCTATGGAGCAATTGCGTAAAACTGCCTGTGTAGCTCAGACTGTGGAAAGCAGCTATAGGGACATGGGTTACAGAATAGAGCAAATGCCGAATAATATGCAGGAAGCTATAAAAGTTATCAATAACAACAACCTGTCACCGGCTGCCAGGGCAGCCCGTCTGCAGGAACTCGGGTATGAAACCCCCGGGGACTTTTTGAATAAGGTAACCAGCCGCATAGGTGCAATTAGAGAAGCCAGAATATAGAAATATAATGGAATAAACGGTAAGGAGGCATTCAAATGGAAACGAATCAGGGCATGGTGGGAGTTGAGGTATTCAAACTGGCACCGGGCGATATTAATCACTTATTCAGGCGCTCAGAATTGAACGGGAATAGTCTTTCATTTTTCAGTTATAATGCTGAACAGGCTGCCACCAGCAGCCCTTCTGAATTATTCAAAAAACTATCTGAGAGTCCCCAGTTCAGACAGATTGCCCTGCGGTTGTTGCAACCGGATTTAAAAATTGAGTTCAACAGCGGCGGGGCCGGTACGGCTGATGATAAATATTACGCCTTGCTTTCAGCCGATGATAAAACCGTTTTGGCACAGTTGGTAAACTCTGATGGTGATATACTTCTGCTGCTTTTCCCTGATGGGGAGTCATTTCTAAGGTGGTGGACTGACCTTTATGCTTCCACGGGTATGGGCGCTTACCAGAATGTATTTCCTAATGTCATGGAAACTGAAGTCCTGGTCTGCGCGCTCCACTGTGTAGATATTTATCGCCGCTCTTATATGGAAAGCATGCTGGACTACCGCAGCGGGGTTGATTCATCACTATCAATCCAGGATTTTGTACAGCTCTTAAAACGCTCCCTGGCCAGCAGAGACAAAAGATGGTTACTGCCGACTATGTTTGAAATTACCCCCGGTCTAAAGAACAGCAGTATTACATTAAATCCTGAACATATGAAGCAGATTGGGGAGTTAGGCTTTATCACCAGCGATGCTAATGATGTTACCCTGGCAGAACGAAGCCGGATAATGGGAACTGAATTTATAACCAGCTGGATGGGAGGGTTTGGTTGGCAGGCAACGGCATTAATTGATGGACAGGAACGCTCCTTATCTCGAGTTTTTTTGGCTCCGACTGCTTTTACCAATCACTTGATTTCCTTTGAAGCAGCACAGGCAGGGAAAACCCGCTTTCGCCATCAGGCAGCCAACCGGCAGGAATTATTGGGAATACTATCTGGTTGGATGAAAGCCTTATGCGGGGCTGCTGGTATAACCGGCTCCGGACCGAGTACAGAACCTACACCGGCTTCACCTCAGGCGGCGCGTTTTTGCAGCAACTGTGGAGCTGAAATTCGCCCCGGTAAGCGCTTTTGTACTGCTTGCGGTAATTCCCTGTAAATAGAGGAGGGGACCTATGAATTGTTCAAACTGCGGCTCAACCCTTGAAGACGGTGCAAAGTTTTGCAAGTACTGTGGTAGTGGCCAGAATACAAATAAACAGAACAAATCACCAGACCAGGACAACGGGCTTATCGGATTTTCATCCAAGATTAATGATCCGGCTTTTGCTCAATATCTAAAAAACAGCAACCGCTGGGCTTTAATTTTCTCCAGTGTTCTGGCTCTAATTGCCATTATCGGGTTTTTCATCTATGGCGAAACCAGTTCCGAAATGGATAATCCCCAGGCATTGTTCATAGGGCTTGGTATTGGTGGTATGTTTTTTATTATTGGACTTTTTCAAAACATAAACAGAGCCAGAGGTACAACCTGGGATGGAACGGTAGTAGATAAAAAAATCGAACATGGGCAGCGTAAGAACCACACTGGTAATAATGAGTATTATTTGGAGGATTATACTGATTATGTTGTTCACATCCGCAGCGATGCTGACGGAAAAACTTATAAGCTACAGGATGAAGAGGATGATACCCGCTACAACTACTACCAAATTGGCGACCGGGTACGGCATCATAAAGGGTTAAACACATATGAAAAATATGATAAATCAAAGGATACAATTATCTTTTGCAATGCCTGCGGCAGCTTAAATGACATAAATGACGACTATTGTTTCCGCTGTAATTGCCCGCTGCTCAAGTGAGTTACGGGGATGGTTCTTTTGACTCAGACTTAAGGAAAGGAGAAATTCACTTTGAGCCAGATTATGTATTGCCCCCGCTGTGGGGGAGAGCTAATCCCCGGGGATCGTTTCTGTGGGGAGTGCGGATTTGATACTCAGCAACAGGTAGCTAACCCGGAACCAGTTAGACCGGCAGCCGGTACAGGAGGTACTATTCCTCCACCGGTATCACCACCGGTTACTCATCCTGAGCCGGTTTTCCCTCCCACCGAGCAGCCCGTTACTCGGTTTGATCCAGCGCAGGGAAACCGGGGTCTGGGAGCAGCACCATCCCTTAGTGGAGGTACCGGACCGATAATTATAGTAGTAGGATTGATTTTAGTCCTCCTGGCAGGAGGGGGATTGTTTTGGTGGCTAAGCAAAGGTGAGGAACCCCCACAGGTTGCTGCCCCGCAAACTAATCAGCCCCAGCAGTCTTCCTCCACACCGGCTGGACAATCAACGGCTCAGCCTTCAGCTCAGCTCGACCTGACCCGGGCAGCTACCTACTTGTCCGAATCAGGCTTAAAATGCAGCTTTTTTGTGAATTATCCCGATGGGTTTTCCGGTACCGTGGAACGGGTTAGTGCCCGGGTAGTTCCAGCCGAGGCAGTACGAGTTAGCGAGGCGGAAATAATACAGGACAGTGGAGAGGTCATTGGTTATGGTTTCCACTATATTGAACGTCCGGACGGAATTTACCTGATTTATGACTCTACTCCCCAGGAGTGTTCACCGGTTCTTAAGAATAACCTGACGGTTGGACAAAACTGGAATTATGTCACTGAATATGGCCAAATTGTATGGACTGTACTGGATATGGGGGTAAGTCTGGATCTGGGCTTTACTACTCTGGATAACTGCCTGTTGTTAGAAGAGGATAATCAAGCTGTAGGTTTCAAAACGATTATTTATTATGCTCCTGGTATGGGGCAGGTTGCGGAAAGGACCTCCCAAGAGGGAGGGGATTTATCGAAATTAACTGCCTTTTCTAAGATGGATGCAGCCCAGGCAGCTGAAACCGTGAAACAATGGTCTCCTAATTACGCATCCATTCAAGATGACCGTACGCAGAACTGATTAATAAGAAAATAGAATTTTAATAGACACAGATAACATACCCATAGGGCACACAGATGCTTCCTATGGTCGCCATTAAGGTAGCAGATTTTTAGGATTTTCACAGATTGTTTTTTAAAATAAACTTAACCCCGACCGCTATTTTCATAAATAGTTGTGTGTGCTTGGCGCTCATGGCTGGTTAATAAGAAAATAGGCGCTGAAATTGAGGAGGGAAATTTTATGCCCGGTAGTACCGGTAAAATGGAATTATGGCGGCGGGTGGCCCTGGTCATGGCTATAATCATTGGAATATTTATGGTGTTTTACAAGGCTCCGGCCCTGGTCAGCATTACCTGGGTGGACTGGGCTCAGGAACAAAAAGATGAAATAGACTCTCCTTATGGTATTGTCAGCAATGAGGAAAAACGCTTGCATTCCCTTCCCCTGCAGGATTATATAGCCGAAAAGACCGGTGGAAGGGTGACTACTCTCAGTACCCAGGAATGGAAAGATTTCGTGGGGCAGGTTTATCTGGCCAGCTCCACCCAATATGGCCAGTCTAGTTATGGCAACCGGGTCAGCAAAATGGATAAAGACCCGTTTTGGAAACCGCAAGGTTTTGTGGCGGTATTTTTCCGGCCCCATGAAATACCACTGGGGAATTGGGGTTTAATAGCAGAGGATAATTCTATCGCTTATCTCGCCCTAACTGATTCGAATCAGGTTTCCTACCTGCAGGTACGCTATCATGATTACCTGGCTGAAGCAAACCCCTATCACCAACCTCCGGGTTGGCTTTACCATCCTTACCGTACTGCAGGCGGGGGCATCATACTTATCGGCTTGTTAGCTTATATCTTTTTGCCACGCCGTAAAAAAGAACCTCAGGATATTTCCTACCCAACTGGTCGGCTGGTAGCAGGTGATATAGTGGCTATTATTTTTCTGACACTCTTTTATATGCTGCCCTTTGTAATTAACGGAGGAGCAATACAGGCTATTACTAACATGTGGATTATTACCTTGATTATGTGGTTTCTAGCTTTATCCGGAATTCTGCTCTTCTACTACTCGGCCTGGTATTCTTCCTACCGGATTGAGCTGACTCCTGATGCGCTCTACCGAGTAACCTTCAGGGGGGTGGAAACCTGCCGTTTTGATGATATTCAGGGAGTAGAAATAGTGGACCTGCATAATCCTAAATGGTTTCGCCGGCTATTCCTGATAATTGCTTTTATCTCCCTGTTTTCTGGTCGCTCATCCCCTCAACCGGCAGGCAGCGCTTTATTAGCAGCTACTGCCAGTTATGGCGGTCTGGAAATTCGTCGCCGCGATGGTAGAAAAATTTACTTATGGTTTACTGACCAGCTTGGTAACACTATTATCCAAAACTTTGACCGCGTACCCGAGGCCCTGGAGGCAGCTGGCATCCTCATTTCAGAGCAACCCCGGGAGATGGAAGGGTTTACTATGTTCATGTAGGTTTATATTAGAAAATAGGTATAACAAAGTTATCTTGTAAATAACTTGGAGTATAGAAGTAAGTAATTGTTTAGAGTGAGGGGCGAGGAGTGAGGAGTAAGCGGCCAGTTAAGTAAGTGTCCGCATTTTTCAATCATTTCTTCCTCTTTCCCTGCCTTTCATCGGTTCGATATAGTATTATGATCGTAGGTCCCAAGGGGCAGGTTGACGCATGCAGGTATCTGTTATAAAATAACCTTGATGCGGGAGTAGCTCAGTGGTAGAGCACCGGCTTCCCAAGCCGGGTGTCGCGGGTTCGACCCCCGTTTCCCGCTCCATTATTAGTGAGCGATAGCTCACATCCGTGTCCTTGAAAAGGGCTCCATTAATTGTGAGCGTAGCCTACATCCGTGTCCTGTAAAGGGCTCCATTAATTGTGAGCGTAAACCTGCGTTATCAGCTTTAATTAGTTTATTTTTTCAACGGGAGGTTGGAGAATTTGAAAAAACACATTGTTAATGTAGTAAAACCTAATTTAAAAGGAGATGGGGAAATTAATTGCCGTGAGTGTGCTACTTCTTGCCAGTCAGCTTGCAAGACTTCCTGCACCGTGGGCAACCAGATCTGCCGTAAGCAGTAAACGGCAGTAACATAGGGGGCAGTGCCCCTTTTTTTATGCTCTGATACCCGAGGGAAGGGAGAAAACACGTGTATCACTTGGTCAGTTATGATTTTAACGCTAACATACACCTTTATCGCTGGAATGAATTAAACATACTCCTGGACGTTAATAGTGGGGCAATTCATCTCCTGGATGAACTGGCTTACGATTTTATTACCTGCTTGATGAAGAACCAGGGGGATTTTTACCTGGCGGTAGAAGAATGTAGTTTGCGTTTTCCTTCCTCAGAGGTCATGGAAGTTGCTAATGAAATATTAGCAGATTATGAGGATGGAGAAATATTTACCCCGGAAGAAGATTTGACCCTGGATCTGTCAATTTTGCCAATAAAGGCCCTCTGTCTTAATGTAGCTCATGCCTGTAACATGAAATGCGGCTATTGTTTTGCCAGTCAGGGTGATTTTGGCATGCAACCTGCTCTGATGAGTTTGGAAGTGGGTAAGCAATCATTTGATTTCTTGATTGCCAACAGTAGCGGGGTAAAAAACCTGGAGGTTGACTTCTTCGGTGGTGAGCCCTTGTTAAACTTTAAGGTGGTTAAGGAATTAGTCCTATATGGTCGTAAGCTGGAAGAAGAAACGGGTAAGCATTTTAACTATACTTTAACTACCAATGCTCTATTACTGGACCAGCCGATTATAGACTTTATTATTGAGCACGATATAGCTATCATTTTAAGCCTGGATGGCAGGCCCGAAACTAATGACCGCCACCGTATACTAAATAACGGTAGTGGAAGTTATGAGCTGGTGTTACCGCGAATTCGCCAAATGGTGGCTCATAATCCGGTTAGCTATTACATCAGAGGTACTTTTAGCCGGCATAACCTGGATTTTGTCAATGACCTGCGCCATATAGTGGATTTGGGTTTTGACTGCCTGTCACTGGAGCCTGCTATTGGTGCTGACAACGGTTATAGCCTGCAAAATGAAGACCTGCCCCGGGCACTGCAGGAGTATGAGAAACTTACCAACACCCTGGTCGACTATGACCGTGCGGGTAAGAATATTCACTTTTTCCATTATAACCTGGATTTACAGAAAGGACCTTGTTTAGCTAAACGCCATAGTGGCTGTGGAGCCGGGGTGGATTATCTGGCTATTACTCCTGAGGGAGATATTTACCCCTGTCATCAGTTTGTTGGCAAAAAGGAGTTTTACATGGGTAATGTAGCCTGGGGTTCTCTGGATAGTAATGTAAGGACCAGGTTCCAGGCTAATCATCTGGATAATAAAGAACAATGTAAACGATGCTGGGTCAGAAACTTTTGTGGTGGGGGCTGCCATGCCAATAACTACTTTAGCAATGGCGATATTACGGCTCCGGCAGAGCTATCCTGTACCCTGCATAAAAAGCGAATTGAAGGGGCAATTTATCGAAATTTACAGAATAAGGGATAATAAAACAAAAAACATAGGTAAGCAAGGAGGATTTTGCTAAAAACAAATAGAACATAAGAATGCGAATAAAAATTTTATATGGAGTAGAATTATGAGAAATTATTTTCGAGAGAATAAGACTTGTTTGCCAGCAGTGGCTATTATTGCGGTTTTATTAGTAAGTTTGATTTGTTTGTTTGGGATAAGGATACCAGGCTATGCAGTTTATGTTAATGGTAATATGGAATTCGGTCTGAAACATAAAGCTGACCTGCAAAAGGCCTTAAATAAAATTGAGGCGAGGGAAGAACAACGTTGCCAACAAGGGTTGGAACTATCCAGCAAGGTGGAATGCAAAAGAGGTTTCGTAAGCAGAAATCTGCTGATATCTTCTAAGGAAGTAGAAAAGAAATTGGCTCCGGTTGTGGTATTTAAAGCTCCGGCAGCAGCTATTGTGGTTGATGGTAAAGCCATAGCTTACGTTGAAAGTAAAGCAGCAGCCAATAATCTTCTTAGTAAGTTAAAAAAGGAATATAGCCAGCCAGAAGAAGGCGAAAAGCTAGTAGCTGTTTCTTTTGCCGAAAAGGTAAAGATTAAAGAGGAAAAAGTAGCAGTTACAAAACTGGTACCGGTAAAAGAAGCCTATGATTTTATTTGTACCGGAACTAGTAATCCAGAGAAATATATCGTTAAAGAAGGCGATAATTTATGGCTTATTGCCCGCCGAAACGATATGTATGTAGATGATATAGTTAAAGCTAACCGCCTGACTACGGAAAATCTACAGCTAGAGCAGGAGTTAATTTTAGTAAAAAGTAAACCGTACATAAATGTTGTTACCAAGGTAGAGGGAGAGAAAACGGAAGCTATACCCTATGAAACCAAGGTTATTGTTGATAAAAGCTCTCCCAGTGCTATCCGGATTAAACAGGAAGGGCAAAATGGGGAGAGGCAGATAGCCTACACTGCCAGTAAACGTAATGGTATAATCGAAAAGACCAATATATTAGAAGAAAAGGTTTTGAAAGCAGCAGTCGACAAGGTTATTGTTAAAGGAACCCGGGTAACCCAAATAGCCTCCCGTGGCGGCGGTGGGTCAGGAACCTTGGACTGGCCGACTAATGGTTCTATTACTCAGTACTATAAGGGTAGTCCACACACTGGTATTGATATCGGGGGCAGAACTGGTCAGGCCATTAGAGCTGCTGATTCAGGTTATGTAAGTTTTACCGGGTATCGAGGTGGTTATGGGAAATTCGTTATTATTGACCATAACAATGGAATAGTTACCCGCTACGCTCACTGTAGTTCCATAAATGTATCTACCGGTCAGAGGGTTAATAAAGGAGAGACTATTGCCGCCCTGGGTTCAACCGGCAGAAGTTCCGGGCCTCACTTGCATTTCGAGGTCTTGATTAATGGCTCTTTTACTAATCCACTTAATAGCCTGCGCTAAACCACTGTAACCCTGACTGTCGGTCAGGGTTTTTTTATGATTTTTGGCATGAAAGGAGAGAGGTCTGTGTATGATGTAATAATTATCGGTGGGGGACCAGCAGGACTGACTGCTGCCATTTATACCGGCAGGGCTAAACTGACAACCCTGGTGCTGGAAGCGGCCATGCTGGGTGGAAATGCCGGGCAAACCGACTTAATTGATAATTATCCAGGCTTTCCCTTTGGTATTAGTGGTAGTGATTTGATGGACAATTTTCTAAAACAGGCAGAGCGCTTTGGAACTGAAATAAGAATAGAGGAAGTAACCGGCATAGAAGAGTCACCTGGAGGCAAACGGGTGATTACCACCGAGGGTGAATATCTGGCTCGTGCGGTAATTATTACTGTAGGTGCTAGACGCCGGGAACTGGAAGTAGAAGGGGAAAAAGAATATCTGGGGCGAGGGGTTTCCTACTGTGCCACCTGTGACGGAGCATTTTTCCAAGATTACCCGGTTGCAGTAGTAGGTGGGGGCGACTCTGCAGTTAAGGAAGCACTTTACTTGGCTGATATAGCATCTCGGGTTTACCTGATTCATCGCCGGGAGGGTTTTCGGGCTAACCAGACCGCAGTTGATAAAATGTTGGCTAATGACAAAATTGAACTGAAACTAAACAAGATAGTAAAACGTATACAAGGTGAAGGAATGATGCAAAACTTAACCCTACTGGATGTTAAAACAGGAGACGAAGAAAATCTGCAAGTAGAAGGACTATTTGTCAGCATTGGACTGGTGGCAGCGGCAGACTTTATTGAAGGTTTACTGGAAACTGCAGATGGTTACATAGTGACCGATAAGAAGATGGCTACATCAGTACCCGGTATTTTTGCTGCTGGAGACATTAGAGTAAAAACAGCACGGCAGGTAGCTACTGCTGTAGGTGATGGTGCTTTGGCAGGAATAGCCGTTACTGAGTATTTGAAGGAATAGCGCCACTATTTGCTTTCCCCCCCGCAAACTAGCCCATAGTATAATGGGGTGCAGAGGGGAGAGAGAAAAATGTTGGGGATTAAAACGCCCGTTTCACCTAAAGGCATTGTTCTGGTTCTGGTATTTATTTTGCTAATAACTTTACTGATAAGTAAAAATAGCCAGTCCCTGATGCGTTTCATGGTTGGACAGGAAGTAAATCTTAAAACTGCAGACTTTGCCCAGTACCAGAGTGAACATTATGACATTAAATATACTCCGATAGATGAGCCTTATGTAAAGCTGATTGCAGGGGTAGGCGAAGAAGCTTATGATTCAGTTAGTTCTATGTTTGGCCTTAAACCAGGTGGCCGGACTATTATAGTAGTATATCCAGATAGCAGCAGTCTTTCTCAAAGCTTTGGTTGGGATAAGGATGCCAATGCTATGGGAGTTTATTGGGCAGGATCTATCCGAATTTTATCACCCCGAGAATGGTTAGGGGAAAAGGATATGCAGCTATACTTTGCCCGGGAAGGACCTATGGTTCACGAATTTGCTCACCTAATGGTTGACGAAATCAGTCGAGGGAATTATAATCGCTGGTGGACCGAAGGCATTGCCCAGTATGTTGAAAAGAAAATTACCGGATTTGAGTTTTCCAGTCCTTTTGCCGGAGACAAAAAGGTTGAGTATTACCAGTTAAAACAACTGGCAAAAAGGTTTGATAAACTTGATCAATCCATAGCTTACTGGGAATCCTTGCAGGCTACGGAGTATATAGCTGAACGTTATGGAGAGGAAAGCCTGTTTAGTATAACCTGGGAACTAGGTCAGGGTAAAAGTTTGGAACACGCTATCGAAAAAGTTTTATCAATACCGTATACTGAATGGGAAGAAGATTTTTACCGATATATTACGAAAGACAGTTAACAAGAGGTGTAAATCTTGAAAGATACATTGATAATTAGAGGGGGTAACCCTCTTTACGGGACGGTACGGGCCAGTGGGGCGAAAAACGCCGGCCTGGTTATAATGGCTGCCAGTATTATGGCAGATGGTGAAACTATATTAGATAATGTACCCCGGATACGCGATGTTGAAGTAATGATAAAAATACTAAATGATATAGATGTGGACACACGTTGGAACGAGGATGGTAGCCTATCCATTTGCTCACCAGCAGGTGGAATTAAGAGCCACACCTCCTATGAGCTGGCCAAATTACTACGTGCGTCCAATCTTTTTCTGGGAGCCATGTTGGGGCGGCAGCAAGAAGCTACTGTTTCCCTACCGGGAGGATGTGACATAGGTTCACGTCCGATGGATTTGCATATTAAGGGTATTCAGGCTTTAGGGGCTCAGGTTAATATTGAGCATGGTTATATATTTGCCCGGGTCCAGAAACCGGGAGGTTCACGCATCTATCTGGATTTTCCCAGTGTGGGAGCCACTGAAAACATAATAATGATGGCCTCTAAAACTCCGGGCTTAAGTATAATTGAAAATGCCGCCAAGGAGCCGGAGATAGTGGATTTGGCTAATTTTCTAAACTCCATGGGAGCCAGAATCAGGGGTGCTGGTACGGATGTTATTAAGATTGAGGGAGTAAAGCAGCTTAAGGCCTGCCGTTATGCCATCATCCCAGATCGGATTGAAGCTGGTACCTATATGGTAGCCGCAGCTATTTCCGGGGGTGAAGTGATGGTGGAAAATGTTATTCCCACTCATCTGCATCCGATTATAGCCAAACTCCAGGAGACTGGAGCTGAGGTTAGAGAGACCAACGGTGGCATTCTGGTAAGAGCTGCCGATAAAATACTGCCGGTTGATATTAAAACCTTACCTTACCCGGGATTTCCAACCGACATGCAATCACAGATGATGGCTCTATTATCCCTGGGGGAGGGGTCCAGTGTAATCGTAGAGAATGTCTTTGAAAACCGTTTTCAGATAGTTGATGAACTGAAACGTATGGGAGCTAATATTAAGGTGGAAGGGCATACCGCGGTGGTAGATGGAGTTAGTACCCTTTATGGAGCCAGGGTAAAAGCAACTGACCTGCGGGCTGGTGCGGCTCTGGTGCTGGCAGCTTTGGTAGCCCGGGGCCAAACTGTAATCGACAATGCCATCTATATTTTCCGGGGATATGAAGATATTTACACTAAATTACGGGCTTTGGGTGCTAATGTTATAGAGTAGTTAAAAAAGCTAGAGGACGGACATTTTACCTTGCTATAGGCAAAGGCAAAATATCCGTCCTTTTTTATATGGAAGATATTGAACAGTATAATAACAGACCAGGCGTTAGAAAATATTACTGCTTCTTACCGTAAAGGTAAACAGATGGTTCAAGGAGGAATGTTGTGAACAGGCAAGCAGTCAGGGGAATATTATACTTTCTTATTTTCTTTTGCGTTGGTCTTAGTGCGGTAGCTGTTTATAACCATAAGCCTTCATCCAGTAAGCCTATTGCTGGACAGGAGCAAATCGTCGTTAGCGGTACTATAAGTAAAGTAGCTGCCCAGGTTAGCCCATCAGTGGTGGGTATAACTAACCTGAGTAGTGATGGTGATGTATTTAACCAGCGCAAGGTAGAAACAACTGGTTCGGGAGTCATTATCGACAACCAGGGGCATATTGTCAGTAATAATCATGTAGTAAAAAATGCCCAGCGCCTAATAGTAACTCTGGCGGACGGGACCGAAAAAGAGGCGAAAATAATTGGTACCGACCCCCGTACTGACCTGGCCTTAATTAAAATAAAGGTTGAACGGAAGGTAACTCCAGTACAATTTGGTGACTCTGATAAACTGATAGTAGGAGAGGAAGTAGTGGCTATCGGTAATCCCCTGGGACTAAGGTTTGCCCGCTCAGTTACCGCTGGTATAATAAGTGGATTAAACCGTCTGCTGACCACAGAAGAAGGATTTACCTTCCGCCTTATACAGACAGATGCTGCCATTAATCCGGGTAACAGCGGGGGTGCTCTGGTTAATCTGCAGGGTCAACTGGTAGGAATAAATACGGTTAAGATAGCCGCCGAGGGATTTGAGGGTATGGGTTTTTCCATCCCTTCCAACCAGGTAAAAATTGTGATAGAGGATATAAAAAAACACGGGCGGGTTTTACGCCCCTTAATGGGAATCAAAATAATCGGGGAAATAAGCGGAGATGAGGCCAGGTACTTTAACCTACCGGTTTCCAGCGGTGTAGTGATTGAACCGGCAGCAGGTGGTCCGGCTGCTAAGGCTGGTATTAAACGTTATGATATTGTATCTTCTCTAGATGGGGTAAAAATAGAAACCGCCTCCCAGCTGCAGGATTTAATATTTAATAAAAAAATTGGTCAGGTAGTTAAGCTGCAATTGGTAAGACTACCCCATACTCAGGTAGGACAAATAGAGGTTAAAACCATCAAAGTTAAGCTGAATAAGTAAACAGTCCAGATAGGACTAAACCTTCTGGACTGTTTTGACTTGCTATAATACTTTAATGAAACCGGGAACCTTATTCTTCAACTGGTATGGGAACTACCCTTCTTCTTCCTGTGGTAAATGTAATGATAACACTTTTACCCAGGCTTTCGCCTGCTTTTGATGTTAGATTGGGACCGATGCGGATAGTATATTTGGTATTGGGCTTCAGTAATCCTATAGGTTTGATATAAATATTACGGCGTTTTTCAACGGCCGTGGATCGGACTACATTGTAGTCTATTCTCTTCTGCAGACGCTGGCTGTCAGCCCAAAAATCTATTTGTGTCTTGTTATCTTCCCAGACTGAATCATCTACCACGTTCTTATCAAAAACCAGGGTGATGGTGCCGATATTACGAGCAACGTTGGTAGCACCATTGGCAGGAATGGAGCTGACAAAACTCAGGGGCTTTTCTCCGGGTTGCGCCATTTCTATACCTCCTTTTCTTAACTTGGTGTATACTATGCAGGCAAATATAACCCGGTTACCCCACAAAAAAGGTAAGTTATGGTATATAAGTCACTACTATTATGAGAAAGGTATGGTTAAAAGTCCGTAATGTAAATATGTTATTAACTACAGTCACATATTTAAGCGTTTTGTATATGGGATACACTGGAATATAAACACTGTATCCTGTTTAATGTTGGCATGAATTTTGCGAGTTAAACATAATTTACCAAAAAACACAACCCCGGAGATTAGTTAGCCCTTATTCAGTTGGAATGATGCCAGTAGGACCGGTGGTAAAGGATACCCGCACGGTTTGGCCCAGAGTTTCCCCTGCCTTGGATCTCAGATTTCGGCCAATGACAATAGTATATCTGGTGTTGGCACGAAGCCGGTTTACCGGGTGGACAAATATTTTACGGCGCTGGGAGAAATCAACGGTATCGCGGATTCTGGTGACCCGGATAGCTACCCGGGTGGAACCTCTAAACATACGAATTTGATTACGATTATTGATCCAGACTGCATCATTAACAACGTTTTTGTCAAAAAACAGGGTGATAGTTCTGATAGCCGGGGATACATTACGTGACCCACGGGCAGGTACAGAGCGTACAAAATTTAAAGGTCTGCCGCCATTTGGCATTTTCATACCTCCTTCTTTAGATTTGCTGTATAATATGCAAATAAATAAGTAGGGGCTACTATATAATCAGGTAAATAATGGTGAGTACTATCTGATACGGATACAAGGGATAGCCATTTTAGTCAGAAATAGAGGCAAGAGATTTCTTTTATTAATGGAATAGGTTGGGACAATAATACTTTTGTCCAGAGAGGATGGTATACATTTTGCATATAGTGGAGGGACTATGCGATATCGGATAATATCGGCAGGCAAAATTAAAGAGGCTTTTTATTTAAATGGGATTAAAGAATACCTAAAAAGACTACAGCCTTATGCCGGAATTGAACTGGTGGATGGTCTGGAGGAAAAAACTAACCCCCGGGCGGGGGAGAGTGAAATTAATCGGGTGCTAGACCGGGAGGGTGAGCGGATTTTAAAGTTGGTTGGTGATAATGATATCCTGGTGGCTTTGGATATCCAGGGTAGTAGTATCAGCTCAGAAGCGTTTGCCCAGCTGGTAGACCGGTGGAACCTTTCCGGTAAATCCCGGGTTAATCTGGTTATAGGAGGATCTCACGGCTTGTCCGAAGAGGTGAAGAGAAGAGCTAATTACCGTCTCTCCTTTTCCCCCATGACCTTCCCCCATCAGATGGCTGTCCTTATGCTCACCGAACAGCTTTACCGGGGATTTAAAATATTAAAGAATGAACCGTATCATAAGTAAGTGAAGGGTGAGATAATAATACATAGATACCTCATTAAAAGGGGGATTAACATGGAGAAAACAACAGTTAGGCAGCTGGTACGGGATACCGGCAGATATGCCAATCAGGAAGTGGAAATCAGTGGATGGATTAGGAGCAATCGCGACCAGAAATCCTTCGGGTTTATAGCGCTAAATGATGGCACTCATTTTAATACGGTGCAAGTGGTCTATGAAAAGGAGTCCCTGGTCAACTTTGAGGAAGTAACGCGGTTTAGAACGGGTGCAGCGGTTACGGTTAGAGGGATACTGGTAGAGACCCCACAGGCCAAACAGGCTTTTGAAATAAAAGCCCGGGAGGTCATTTTAGCTGGGGATTCCCCGGAAGATTATCCTATACAGCCCAAGCGTCATACCCGGGAGTTTTTACGTGAAGTAGCTCATTTTCGCCCCCGCACCAATTTATTCTCGGCTGTTTTCCGGATACGCTCACTGGCATCCTACGCTATTCACCAGTTTTTCCAGGAACGAGGATTTCTTTATGTTCATTCTCCAATCATCACTGCCAGTGATGCCGAAGGTGCCGGGGAAATGTTTCGGGTTACCACTCTAGATGCGAAAAAGCCACCACTTACTGAGGCCGGAGAAGTTGATTTTTTAGAAGACTTTTTTGGCCGCAGAACCAACCTTACTGTAAGCGGCCAGCTGGAAGCGGAAGCATTTGCGCTCGCTTTTAAGGACGTATATACTTTTGGACCTACATTTCGCGCGGAAAACTCCAATACCGCCCGCCATGCGGCCGAATTCTGGATGATTGAACCGGAGATTGCCTTTGCCGATTTGAATGATGATATGCAACTGGCTGAAGACATGGTAAAATTCGTGATTAGTTACGTACTGGAAAATGCCTCTGAAGAAATAAAATTCTGTAACAATTTTGTGGATAAGGGTCTGTTGGCAAGACTACAAAGTATCGTAAACCAGGAATTTGCCGTAATAACTTATACCCGGGCAGTGGAAATCTTGCAAACATCGGGGGAGAACTTCGATTACCCGGTGGAATGGGGTAGTGACTTGCAGACGGAGCATGAGCGTTATCTAACTGAGAAAGTCTTTAAGAGGCCGATCTTTGTAACCGACTATCCCCGAGATATTAAGGCTTTCTATATGCGCCAAAATGATGATGGTAAAACCGTAGCTGCTATGGATTTATTAGTTCCGGGAGTAGGGGAACTGATTGGAGGTAGTCAAAGGGAAGAAAGGTTGGAGGTTCTGGAAAAAAGGATGGCTGACCTGGGTATGCATAAGGAAGAGTTGTGGTGGTATTTGGAGCTGCGAAAATATGGTGGAGTTAAGCATGCCGGATTTGGGCTGGGTTTTGAACGCTTGATTATGTATCTTACCGGAGTAAGTAATATCCGCGATGTAATCCCCTTCCCCCGAACCGTTAAATCGTGTGAGTTTTAGTAAGAAAATAGAATTTTAATAGACACAGATAACACAGATTTTTATTAAAATCTTAAGGAAAGCGAAAGCTAACGCTTCCGCTACAAATTAAGAGATAAAATAACTAGACAACCACCCTATTACTGTAGAGGAAACTTTAGTTTCCGATGGGAAACGAAGTTTCCCTCATCCATAAGATTAAATGCAACCATAGGATATTGAAAAAATAGGAATTTAGAGTAAGGCATGAGGGGGAGGGACAGACCCGTGTGTCTGCCCGGTCAACCAGGGAACCCTGGGGGCTTTAATCCTATCCGATATGAAACTGCCTACTAGCGAGCGAACACATGGGTTCGCCCCTACAGGTAAATTGCCCTGGCTGGCGAGGAAAGTCCGCTTACTCTAATTCAGGCTCATAAACGGAATAGTCATCTTTGTCGCTGTCTATAAAGTGCCACCATTCATAATGAATACTATTAAAACCATGTTTAACCATGATTTCTTCCAGAAAGCGGGCACTGGCTTCGGTTTCCGAGTCTAAATCGCTGTAATCCCGGTCAGCCCGGGCGGTAAAATTATCGAAGCCAGTGGGCATAACAACTTCCTGGCCGTTTTTATCTACCAGGGTAATATCTACAGCAATACCCCGAGAATGATAAGAAAAGCCTTTATGAGGGTTGATAACAAAGCGGGCATCGGGTACCTTTTCCCAGAGTTTGAACTGGGCAGCAGGGGGCCGGTAAGCATCCCAGACCTTAACGGTATAACCATGAGTGGTAAATTCCGCTTGAGCAGCCTTTAGTTTTTCTGCGGTTCCCCTTCTTAAATAAGCTGCTTTATCATCATAAATTATAGCACCGGTAAAATTATCAGGAGTAGCATATTTTAAATCTACTTCTATTCCAGGGATAAACTCGGCCAGGTTTACCATATCCTGCTCAGAAACCTTCGGGGTAATACCCTTCGTTTCTTCCTGCACAGATTGCTCGGGCAAGGCATTCTCCTGTCTAAGCAGAGATTTATACTGCAGGTAAAGAAACGGGGTTAGTAAAATTATAAGTACTATAGCTGCTATTAAACGCCATGTTCTCTGTCCCTGGTTGCTTGATTGCATTAATATAACTCCTCCCCGATTAGTATTTTACAGTAATATGTGTTAATCTACATAATTATACTACCTGGTTTTTTAACCCTTTATGGTTTCACTATTCCAGTCCATGTTATAATTACAAGCAAAATCAAGACTACTAATCGACAGCCTGGTGCTTAAACCTTATTATATAAGGGAGATAATATAATGAGACCAGCCCGTTCTGGCTCGAGGAGGATAGATTAATGACTGAAGTGGAAGTATCAAATAATACGGAAACAGGAGATAGTAGCAAAACTCCGGTAAATTTTATTCAGACTATTATTAACGAAGATTTGCGTACTGGTAAAAACGGTGGGAGAGTTCATACCCGTTTTCCTCCTGAACCCAACGGTTACTTGCATATAGGACATGCCAAGTCGATTTGTCTTAATTTCGGACTGGCTGCAGCTAATAACGGTATAACCAATTTGCGTTTTGATGATACCAATCCCAGCAAGGAAGAAGTGGAATACGTAGAATCTATTAAAACTGACGTACGCTGGCTAGGGTTTGATTGGGAAGACCGTTTATATTATGCTTCTGATTATTTTGAACTACTATATAGTTTCGCGGTGCAGCTAATCAAGGCTGGTAAAGCATTTGTCTGTGACTTGAGTGCCCAGGAAATTAAGGACTACCGGGGAACCCTAACTGAACCAGGTAAAGAGAGTCCTTATCGCAACCGCTCGGCGGAGGAAAATCTGGATATTTTCGAACGGATGCGGGCAGGAGAATTTGAAGATGGCTCCCGGGTACTAAGGGCAAAAATAGATATGGCCTCGCCCAACCTGAATATGCGGGACCCGGTTATTTATCGTATCTTAAGGGCTACTCACCACCGTACCGGGGATAAATGGTGTATTTATCCCATGTATGACTATGCCCATCCCTTGTCTGATGCCTTGGAGGCTATTACCCATTCGGTTTGCACCCTGGAATTTGCCGACCACCGGCCTTTATATGAATGGTTTATTGATAATGTGGACTATGATGCTGCCAAATATGGGCGACCCCAGCAGATTGAATTTGCCCGCTTAAATTTAACCCATACCGTCATGAGCAAACGTAAGCTTAGGCAGCTAGTGGAAGAGGGATATGTTAATGGTTGGGATGACCCTCGTATGCCTACTATATCAGGGTTGCGCCGACGTGGGTATACTCCGGCCTCCATCCGGGATTTCTGTGACCGTATTGGAGTAGCCAAGCGGGATAGTATGGTGGATATAGCTTTGTTGGAACATTGTATCCGGGAAGAATTAAACCTTAAGGCACCCAGAGTTATGGCGGTTTTGCAGCCGCTTAAAGTGATAATTGATAATTATTCGGAAGGCCAGGTGGAATGGCTGGATGCCGAAAATAACCCGGAAGACCCGGCAGCTGGGAATAGAAAGATTCCATTTTCCCGGGAAATATATATTGAGCAGGAAGATTTTAAAGAAAATCCCCCTAAGAAATTCTTCCGCCTGATTCCGGGTGGAGAAATCCGTCTTAAGAGCGCCTATATTATCAAGTGTGAACGAGTAGTTAAGGATCAACAGGGTAACATTATCGAATTACACTGCACTTATGACCCTGATTCCAAAAGTGGTGGACCTACTGCTGGTCGTAAGGTTAAGGGTACTTCCCATTGGGTTTCGGCTCTTCATGCCATCCCGGCAGAAGTGCGCCTCTATGACCATCTCTTTCTCCAGGAAGATCCGGAAGAGGATGAAGCCGGAGATTTTACCAGTAATATAAACCCGAAGTCTTTGGAAACCCTTACCTCGTGTATGTTGGAACCAAGTTTAGCTGACGCCGTGGTAGGCAACCGCTACCAGTTCATGCGCCAAGGTTATTTCTGCGTTGATCCCGATTCCATACCTGATAAACTGGTATTTAACCGCATCGTATCCTTAAGAGACACCTGGGCTAAAATGCAGAAGAAGTAAGGATACAACTACAAAAAATTAAAAAAGGACGGGGTTTACATACCCTGTCTTTTTATTTCCGGGGTAAAAACGGACAAGCGATAAACCCTGCGCATCAACGAGTTAGGCGGTTGATTAAGCTGCTCTTTCATATTCAAAAAAAGAGAAGAAACATTTTCAGGCTGTTTTACCCCGCCGTGAGCCATGAGTATGGTGGAAGAGTTGAGGGTCGCCAGTTTATCGTATGAATTCTCCATGTGAGTGGGAAACAGTACCGGTAAGGGAAGCAGCATTTTCCCTTTTACATCACAGATTATATCGCCGATATACAGCAACGCTTCCTGCTGGTGATAAAGGACGATGTCATGCAAGGTATGTCCTGGTGTGTGCAATACGGCCCAATCTTCAAAGAAAGGAAGGACCTGCAAGTCATTAAGGAGAATGTCGGGGTGGATAATGGGGTTAAAACGCAACCGCTCCCGGTTGCGTTTATTAGTCCTGGCTACGCCCAAGGCCATATAGCAGTCCAATTTATGTTGTAGTAAACCTCCCAACCCCGAGTACCAGCGATCTACATCCTTATGGGCAGCGATGGTTGTACCGTATTTGCTTCGTAAAGTAGCGGCACCCCCGGCATGATCAGGATGCATATGGGATACAACTGCCAGCTTGATATCACTCACAGGGCGGTTAACAACGTGTCTACAATAGTCTTCAATGCGTTTAACGTCATTAAAACAGCCACTGTCGAGGAGTAGTATACGGTTATCATATTCAACTAAATATATACTTGATATGTACCCTTCAATTATATGAATGGTAAATGATGAAAAATTCATCTTCATAGATGAATTAACCCCCTATCCGGTTTCAGCACTTTAAGTTAAAGGGGAACTGCTTACCGGACTACTTTATATTTATATAGTATATGTTTAAATAATACCTGGCGAATAGCAGGGAATTATCCTAACCCCTTACTCTAACCATTAACCAAGGTCTGAATTCGAAGTTATTTGCAAGACAACTTCGTTATCAGTGCCTATTGTCTAATTAAACTTCGGCTACAATTTTCCCAGTTTCACTTAAATCATAATCGCCTAATCCCTCTAATTCGGCCTTAAAAGCTGGCGAGGTAAGGACTTCCAGTACCAGCTGAAAGGGAGGCCGATTAATATCTTCCTTTTTAATTACTAGTTCATATCTTTCCCGACGTAAAGGGATAAAATCAACATCTCGTACCTGCATGGAGGCTTTTTCACTGCCTACACCAACATCTACGATTCTGCGGGAGACAGCACTGGCAACTGCAAGGGAGGAAAACTCCAGGTTTTCATAGCCCGTAACCAACTGGTGGTTAATTCCCAGGACACGAAACTGCTCATCGATAAGCACCCTGGTTCCGGATCCGGCTTCACGGTTAACGAAACGAATATCAGGCCGTATTAAGTCTTCCCACTTTTGTATGTTTTTCGGGTTTCCCCGGGCTACATAAAACCCCTGCATACGATAGCCTAAGTGGATAACGATAGCTGGAATACCAGGTAACAGGCGGCGAACATAGGGTATATTATAGGAATCACTGTCACTGTCCCAAAGATGAATAGCTACCAGGTCCGCTCTATCCTGATAAAGTGCTAGCAGTCCGGCAAAGCTACCCAGGTTTTGTCGATAGGCCCGCACCCCTGTAGGGTGATGTTCCAGGTGACGACCAAGTATATCCAGGGAAAGATCTTGTCCGCAGATAATTAATCCGGGAGCTCGATTGGTAGTTTCAACAGCTAATAACGGTGATTCCATTAGAGAAACCGGGGTAGTGGCCAAATGTTCATTGGGAGCAGGCTCATTCCCTTTACCTTTGTTGATATAATCTTGCAAATCCTGGCGGTCAATTCTAATTTTTTTACCAACCCGGTAAGCTGGAAGCTCGTCCCGTTTTACCATTTCGTAGACGGTATACTTGCTTATTTTAAGTATTTCAGCGACTTCTGCTGGGGTAAGTGGATTACTTTCTTTAGGCATGAGCGACCTCCTTTTCTTTACTTAAAAAACAGACATTAAACTAAATATATTCTAGGGATAAACTTGGTCTATATATACGTTTATATATGATTTAGGTTTTGCTAACATAATTGAACGAATACTTACTAAGTTACATTTTAAAAGCATTTTATTTATGTAATCGTTTTGATGTTATGTTATATTATGTTTAGTTATATTTAATTGAAAGCTGTTTATATCGGTCGAATAATTTAGTTTAGTCGAGTTTATTTTATATAAATGAAGTTACTATTGTTAATTATCCTTAATTGTAAATCAGATGGCAATAAAATGCTATTCCTACCCTAAAGTTTAGACCGTTTAAGGGCTATTAAAGATTATAAGAAGTTGATGAAAGGAGGGTTTATAAAGAACCGGATTTTACAAGGAAAGTAAGATTTTAAACTATATTGAGGAGGAAGAGGAGATGCGTAATTTTACATCCAGGAAATGGTTGATTGCTGGCCTTATTATGGTATTTCTGGCCGTTGCTCTAGTAGGCTGTGGTAACCAGGACGCTGATACATCTAAGGAACCTGAACAACAGCAAAGCACTGAGCCGGTAAATCTATTAGTATCAGCTGCTGCCAGCTTGACTGATGCGATGGCTGATATTGAGAAGGCGTATCAGGAAGAACACTCGAATGTAAGCTTTGATTTTAACCTGAGCTCTTCTGGTTCTTTGCAGGAGCAGATTGCAAACGGAGCTCCGGCTGATGTATTTATCTCTGCTGCCAAGGGTAAAATGGATGCTTTAGACGAAAAAGATTTAATTGTAAAAGAGACTCGTAAAGACATAGTTAAAAACACTCTAGTTTTGGTCGTAGCCAAGGATAATGATTTTATTAAAAACTTTGAGGATTTGGAAAAAGCCAAAACCATTGCTATGGGTGAACCAGAATCAGTCCCGGCAGGTAAATATGCTTCTGAGACCTTGACCAGTCTTAATTTATTGGACAAAGTACAAAGTAAACTGGTTTATGCCAAGGATGTGCGCCAGGTATTGGCTTACGTGGAAAGTGGCGATGCCGAAGCTGGTTTAGTGTATCAGACTGATGCTAACATATCGGACAAGGTTAAAGTGGCGGCAGTAGCCGATGCCAGTCTGCATTCCTCCCTGGTTTATCCGGTAGCAGTAGTCAAGGATAGTAAAAACCAGGAAGAAGCCAAAGCTTTTGTAGATTTCTTAAGTAGTGATAAAGCAGCAGCTGTCTTCGAGAAATATGGCTTTACTATGGTAAAATAGGCAAACCTACACCCGGTATCCAGTCAAGATGCGACTGAGTACCGGGTAATTGTTGTTAGCCCTCTGGATAGAGGGAGGAGAATTTAAGGAAACAGGTAAAAATAATGGCAGTTATGGATCTTAATCCACTTTGGATATCATTAAAAACAGCATTGGTAGCAACCGCCATCACTTTTATCCTGGGTATTATAGTAGCCCGCTGGATGGCGGGGCGTGAATTCAAGGGCAAAAGCCTATTAGATGGAATATTTATTCTACCTCTAGTTCTACCACCTACGGTAGTAGGTTTTATCTTGTTGTGGATTCTGGGAAGAAACGGCTGGTTGGGGTCATTCTTCTTTGAAATAGGGCGACCGGTAGTTTTCTCCTGGTCGGCAACAGTTATTGCTGCTGCCGTAGTATCGTTTCCCTTAATGTACCAGACCGCCCGCGGAGCTTTTGAACAGATTGATGCTAATATCGAGGATGCTGCCCGTACTCTGGGGGCTTCAGAGGGGACTGTTTTCTGGCGGATTACTATACCTATGGCCTGGCCGGGGATAGCAGCGGGTACTATTTTGGCCTTTGCCCGTTCCCTGGGGGAATTCGGAGCTACCCTGATGCTGGCTGGAAATATTCCGGGCCGAACCCAGACTATACCAGTAGCTATATATTTTCTGGTAGAGGGCGGAAAGCAGCAGCAAGCCTTAATTTGGGTAATGGTGATTTTATTAATTTCTTTTGCCAGCATAGTAGCTTTAAACTACTGGAAAAAATATCAACGCCGCTTTAGCAGTCGCTTGGTCAGGGAGGTGACTGCTGATTCTTAGCATAGATATTAAGAAATCCCTGCCCGAATTTAAATTGGAGGTGAACTTTACGGTTGGCCAGGAAATAATGGCTATTTTAGGTCCCTCCGGTTGTGGCAAAACTATGACATTAAAGTGTATAGCTGGTCTAATGACTCCTAACCAGGGCAGCATTATTTTAGACAAACAGGTTTTATATGATAGCCAGCAACGAATTAACTTGCCGGCTCGTGAACGTAAGATTGGCTTCCTTTTCCAAAATTATGCCCTGTTTCCCCACCTGACCGTTCATGAAAATATAGCCTTTGGGATAAGACAGTTACCGGTTGCCCAAAGAAATGAACGGGTACAGCAACTGTTAGGTAAGATGAGGTTGGACCGTTTCGGGCATCGATACCCGGTGGAGTTATCCGGGGGGCAGCAACAGAGGGTAGCTTTGGCCCGCGCCATGGCGCCGGAACCGGAAGTATTGCTACTGGACGAGCCTTTTTCCGCCCTCGATACCCAGGTAAAGGAACAGCTGGAAGCAGAGCTATTGGAAATACAGTCTGATTTCCAGGGACATGTGCTTTTTGTTACCCATAACTTGGCGGAAGCCTATCGTTTAAGTAGTAAAATGGCAGTTTATGAAACTGGTGGTTTGCTACAGTGGGGTGAGCGCCAAACTATTATCGAGCGCCCGGTCAATGAAAAAGTAGCCCGTCTAACCGGAATGGAAAACATATTTGATGGTATAGTAAGCGGAATTGAAGGCTCCAGGGTGGATATCCGCTTGGGGACAGGTTATTTAAGTTTGTACCCCGATAATCTTAATCGATTGGTGGTTAACCAGGAAATATCTATAGCTATACGCCCGGAATACGTCAAATTGGCTGATAGCCAAGATAAGAACTGCCTTACCGCAGAGCTCATTGATGGCAAGGAGGAACTTTCATTTTATAGCTATACCTTCCAATTCCAGGAGGGAACAAATATTAAAGTACACATTTCTAAAAGTGCAGGACCAGGACTGGAAAATGGTAATACCTATCGTCTTTATTTGCCGTCGGAAAACCTGGTTATACTCGGAGAGTAGGTGTGTAAGCAGGGTGTAACTAACCGACCATTCTTTTATATACTCTGCTTACTCCCTACTTTTTCTAAAGAAGGAGAGGGTGGCATTAATTTCTCCACCAATTAGAATTACCATACTGCTTAAATAGAGCCAGAGAAGCAGAATTATAATGCCGCCAATACTGCCATAGGTTCGGGTGAAGTTAGCAAACTGGTTAATATAGAATGAAAAGGCCCAGGAGGTTACTACCCAACCTAGACTCGAGAAAACTGCTCCCGGTATAGTTTCCCGAAAACGGATTTTTTTATTGGGAGCATAACGATAAAAAAACATAAACACCACCAGCATTACCGCTAGCGGCAGCAGGAAACGATAAAGCTGCCAGCTCTTCATAAAAAGCTCACTATACCCCAGGTAGGTAACCAGGGTCTGCCCCAGCAACTTGCCCAAGACCAGGAGTACAAAAGCCAGGATTATTACCAGGGCCAGGCCGATGGTGAAAATAATGGACATACCCCGTACCTTCCAGAACGGCCGGGTTTCGCTCTCATCATAAGCCTTATTAATACCGCGGATAACAGCATTGATGCCGTTGGAAGAGGCCCAGATGGTAAAAAGTGCGCCCAGCGATAAAAGGGTCTGGCGACTGGAGCTTAGCGTTTGGCGTAGCACCTCTATAACCACCTTATATGCATCAGCAGGTAGAAAACGGGATAGATTATTTAAGGCCTCTTCGCTGGTAATAGGAGTATAACTTAAAAGGGTCAAGAGGAAGATAAGGAAAGGGAAAAAAGCCAGGATCAGGTAATAGGTTAGCTGAGCTCCCAGGGCTGGAACCTCGTGCTCCTGGAACCTTTGGTAGAAGTCTTTTAGCATTTCATAGCCTTTTATCATCTATACCTCCACTACGCTGGTCCTAAATAAGCCTTTCTAAAGGGAGTAATCACCTACCTCCCCCGTTATTCGCTAATTACCTCAATATTTCCCTTTTTTACCGCAACACATGAGTCTGCCCCTGCAATCCTTACGCCTAACCCTAAACTCCTTACCCCTCACTCTAAACAACTATCAAGCTTAGGAAATAACACCATTTGCTATCTTGATGCTATTTTCCATATTAGTCTTGTATTAGATTTACTACAATTTCAAATACTTATGTATATAACAATTTTTCCAAGTTCAGCCTGTATTAAATATTAAAAAATATAGTATATAATCTATATATATGCCGAAAGGAGTTGAGGAAAAAGATGGGGAATGCCAAAATATTTATTAGAGAGAGACGCAAAGTCTCCGAAGGTGAGAAAAAGCCACGTTACTCTGTAGTTGGTGTAGCAGGAACTGATTTAAAAATTCACGTCAAACATATTAGAAAGGCAGAGATTGATCAAATCGCCGCTGCCTTGGGAGCAGAAATTGTCTTCCTGACTGCCGGCAAGGATGAAGCTGAAGTCGAGGTTGATGACTAGAAAGGCAGGTTCGTAAGTGATGGCTCTTATTCGCGAGAGAGACAGCAAGCGCCTGCACATAAAAAGCAAACTTATGGGCGAATCCCTGGTAGGCAAAAGCTTTATCCAAAGCCTGGAATATGGAGAGCAGTTTCGGGCCTTGCCAGATGTTAACGTACTTAAAATTGGAGGCCAGAGTATTACTGATTTGGGTGCCACTGCTGTACTGCCGGTACTGCAAGAAATCGTTGATAACGCTGACCAGCATAAAACGATTATTTCTACCGGCGGAGGAACCCGTTCCCGCCACGTATATGCTATAGCTATGGAATTAGGTATGCCCACCGGAGTGATATCCAAACTTGGCCAGAGTGTATCCGAACAAAACGCCCTTATGATATCAACTCTACTTATGCCCCATGGAGGTATCAAAGTAGGACACGATGATATACCCAAACTGGCAGCCTATTTTAACCAGGGTTGTATCCCGGTCATTCATGGTATGCCACCGTATGGTTATTGGGAGCACTTGCCTCGGGAAGGGCGACTGCCTCCCAATCGTACCGATATGGGAGCTTATCTCCTGGCTGAAGTAATCGGGGCTAAACATTGTATATTTGTTAAAGATGAAGATGGCCTGTACACGGATAATCCCAAGGTTAACCCAGAGGCTGAATTCATTCCCCGTATAGGTGCCGGCGAACTTATCGAAAAAGACCTGGATGACCTGATAATAGAGCGTACGGTGCTGGATATGATTATCCGTTCTCATAATGTGAATGAGGTACAGATAATAAACGGTCTTAAACCAGGTAATATTACTCGTGCTCTGAATGGAGAACACGTGGGAACCATAATATTTAAGGATGCTTAATTGTGGAAATAGCGTTGATAACAAAGTTGTTTTGCAAATAACTTAGCAATGTAGAACTTGATGGAATTGTCTAGAGTGAGGAGTTACGGGTGAGGATACTTTTTTACTCTGCTGTCCTTGCTCCTCCTCGTCTATGACAATTGTAGATAGGTTGTTATTTGCGTTTGACTTGGCAGATATAGGTGATTAATTCTTGAAAAAAGAGTCCTGTAGTAGGGCTCTTTTTTGTTTAGCATAGACAGGAATAGCCAATTTGTGGGACAATTAAACTAGTCATAATAATATATTATAGGAGGAGCGAGGCTAATGGTAGACAAATTTAAGGCTTTAATAGTAACAGAGCAGGCTGATGGGAAGTTTTCCCGGGAAATTGCCAGCAAACAGATTGATGATTTACCTGCAGGAGATGTTTTGATTAATGTCAAGTATTCCTCCTTGAATTACAAGGATGCGCTCTCCGCTACTGGTAATCGGGGGGTAACTAAAAAGTATCCTCATACCCCGGGAATAGATGCTGCCGGGATTGTAGCCGAAAGTTCGGTGGCTGAGTTTGCAGTAGGAGATGAAGTATTTGTAACTGGGTTTGATTTAGGAATGAATACCTCAGGGGGGTACCAGGAGCACATACGGGTACCTGCTGCCTGGGTAATTAAAAGACTACCTAATTTGAACCTAAAGGAAACTATGGTCTATGGTACCGCTGGACTTACAGCCATGCTTTCGGTAGCCAGTCTGGTAGATGCCGGGGTGAAAGCAAAGGATGGAGAAGTTTTAGTTACCGGAACTACAGGTGGGGTGGGAAGTTTTGCTGCCCGCACTCTGGTAAAGCTGGGTTATGAAGTGGTTGGAGTACAGCGTGGACCGGAAGAGGAAACCTTTTTAGACAGCCTGGGTCTAAAACGTATTGTGCCAGTTGAAGAAGTTGACGATCAGTCCGGAAGACCTCTGGGCAAAGGGCTCTGGGCTGGAGTTATCGATACGGTTGGGGGTAATATCCTGTATACTGCCATTAAGACTACCCGCTATGGGGGTAGTATAACCTGCTGCGGAAATGCTGCGTCTAATAGTTTACCTGCGACTGTCCTGCCCTTTATTTTACGCGGGATCACCCTCTATGGCATAGATTCAGTAGAATGCCCCATGGATTATCGTTTGCGGGTCTGGAATAAAATTGCTGGTGACTGGAAACTAGATAATGTAGAAGCACTGGCTGAGGAATGTTCCCTGGAGGAATTGAATGAGAAAATCGATATGATTCTACAGGGGCAGATACAGGGACGGGTAGTAGTTAACTTATCCCGGTAGTTTGTATTTTAGGGAACAATATTAGGGGCGGTAGGGCCAGACGTTAGTGGTTAATTATCGTCTGGCTCCCAAGTCCTTAAACCCAACTTCAATTTTCATCCGTGGTTGCTTGTGCCCTTCAGGGTATGTCCTATAGCTATGTGGGGTTAATGAGAAATAAAAAAATGCCCCGTTATTTTTGAAAAGCCTATAGTTTTTTGCTGATCTTATTTTTGCCTCGGGGAAAGAAAGGATATTATGGGCAGGCCAACTGATCAGCACAATCTTATAATGCTGAAAATGTTGTGGTTTATTACTATCATTACCTGCTTGCTCGACCTGGTACAGGGTAAGCATTATACTTTGTTCCAGTATATAATTATGCTTACCATTCTGCTTCTGCCCACCTTATTGCTATTGGGAGATATATTCTTAATCCGGGGGAGCTATCTTCTGGTTACGGTTCTTATTCTATATTTCTCCCTGCGCCTTTTTTGGCAGCCTTCGCTTATTAATCTACTATTACTTTACTTGGTCATGTTTCTTACTGTTATTTACCGACAAACCGCTCTGATTCTGACGGCATCTATAGCTGCAATCGTGGTTAGTATTATTGTCTTCCAACTACATTCAGGTAGCCTGGTAGATGCGGTGGAACGGATGCATCCAGTATGGTTTATAATTCCTGGTTTAATTCTTATTATTCTAATGCTGGTGCTTAATCGTTTTATCCTGGTTTCACACCGATCTACTAAAAAGGAGCAGCAGCAGTGGCATAATATCCAAGCAGGGTTTGCCATACTAACCTGGTCTTACGAACTTAAGAGAGGACAGTTATTTATGTCCAAGGGCATAGAAGAGCTGACCGGGTTGCCGGCAGATTTTTTCATAAAACGACCGGAAAGAATGCAAAAACTAGTTCATCCCTATGATTCGTTACGCCTATTTGAGGCTTACAAAGATTTGCTGGCAGGTAAAAAAAGGGTTCTCGAACATCGCTTGCTACTAACTGACGGCAGTATACGATGGGTTCAGCATCTGGCCCTACCCTTTCAGGATAAGGCTGGAAATATAACAAGGTTAGATGGCTTAATTATAGATATGAGTAAACAAAGAGTGAGAGAAGAAAAAATAAAACACATGGCTTTTTACGACCAATTAACGGGTTTACCTAACCGGATTATGTTTGAAAATTATTTTGCCCTTACTTTAGCCGGGCAGATACATCAAGAGCAGAAATTAGCGTTAATTTTTATTGACTTGGATCATTTTAAACAGGTAAATGATGAATTGGGGCATGATGTCGGTGATCTGCTTTTAAAAGAGGTGGGGATAAGAATTAAAGGGGTTATGCGGGAAAATGACCTGCTGGCACGTCTGGGAGGAGATGAATTTATTGCATTATTATCTTCTGTTTCACATGAAACAATTACACTGGTGGCTGAGCGTATAGTTGATGCCTTCAGCCGTAATTTTGCGGTTAAAGGGCATGAATTACGTGTAGGCGCAAGTATAGGTATTAGTATGTATCCAAAAGACGGCAGGGATTTGGAGACCCTTATTAAAAGTGCGGATAAGGCCATGTATACAGCCAAAAAAAAGGGAAAGAACCAATATTATTTTGGTTAAATTGAAAGCTACGAAAGGCGGGGTATTGAAACTTCTATTTTATACTACTTAATTCGCGATCAGCATGAAATTTAAATTAAGGCAACAGGGAACCGAAGCTTATAAAACAGTTCTCCTGTTGCCTGATCTTTATTGCAGACCCGGATAAGATTCAGAACCGTTAACCTGGCGCTGGAAATTTATTAACATCTGTTCCGTCTGCTGTAAATCCATCTGTTGCTGAGCTGATACACTAGGAGCAGCATACTGCCGGGCCTCTTGTATCTGCTGCATGGCTTCATCTAGTTTTTGCTGGGCAAACTGGATCTCCTGGGGATTTAGGCTGGCCTCAGCCTGTTGTACTGCTCTACGAGCTTGCTGAGCTGATAGAATAGCCTGCTGTACTGACTGTTGGGCTTGCTCTAAATTCTTTTCCTGCCGGTTTGATGGTGCCAGAACTAATCACCTCCTTATCTAATATAGTTTTCCTCCATTACTGTTTCCATCCATCGAGGGGCCCAAGGTAAGGTTTCATCGGAGTCCTCATTCTTGGTATCTTTAATTATGGTAATCATGGTTGAATTAAACATGGCAAATACCTGGTCACCTTTTTGCAACTTCATATCGTTAACTGCAGCACTAGTTATGGTTGCAGTTACTGCCTGGTCGCCCACGTCCATTATGACTTCACTCATGATAGGCCCACTTTTAATCTCCATTACACTTGCCACCAGTTTATTGGGGTCACTGATTCGCAAAATAAATCCCTCCTTTTTATCTATAGCTTGCACCTTAGCCAGCTAAATATAAGTGGATGGAAAATATTTTTAGTCAATCTGTCAGGGACAGTCAGTGGACTTATTGAAACAAGGCGGTAAGTATAAGGCTTAATTGCTGAGCAGTTTCTTCAAAGGTGAGGTTGTTTTCGAGAATAAAGGTAGGATTAAGTACGTTCTGAATGGCGGCAACAATTACCGTACTTAATATAAGGGGATCAATATTTTGCAGGCGAGTCGGATAGGGGGTCATAAGGTGGTTCAATACCTTACGTATTTGTTTAATACGAAAAGAATCTATTTTGTCCCAGAGCTGGGGGTAATAAAAGCGCAGGTCGCCCAAGGTAGATGGGTTAATTATAAACTGCCCTTGGGAGGAAAGATAATTAAGTAGGCTTTTGAAAAAAACGGAAGGGTGTTCACTTCGGGATAGCAAATCCTCTACCCGAGCTGTTGCACCTAACATAAATTGATCCAGGGAGGCTTCGATTATACTCTCTTTGCTGTCAAAATAGCGGTAAACCGTTCTCTTACTTACCCCAGCCCGTTGAGCCAGTTCATCCATAGTAAAACCCCGTAATCCTTGCTTAACTGCCAGGTCGCGGCAAGCTTTTAATATACGATCCCTGATATCCATTTTAATCCCTCCAACTAACTTACCGTTTTGCGAAACTTCAGCACACTAATGCTAAGAACCACAACGGAAAACACCAGCAATGATATTACCTGTCCCAGCAAATAATTAAATCCAATCCCCTTGAGCACAATACCTCGAATTATATCCAGGTAATAAGTGAGGGGAATTAAATAGCTGATAAAATAGATAATTTTAGGCATAGCGGCTCGGGGAAATAGAAATCCCGATAACATAATACTGGGCAGCATCACGAAAAAGGACATCTGAAAAGCCTGCATCTGAGTTTGAGCCAGATTGGAAATCATTAAGCCCAGACCCAGGGAGGCAGTTATAAAGAACAGGGTAAGAAGATAAAGCTGCAACAGGCTACCTCGTATAGGAACCTGGAAGACCAGAACCGCCACCAGCAGAGCCACGGTTATCTGCAGGTAGCCCAGTACAATATAGGGTACTATTTTACCTATCATCAATTCCAGAGGTTTAACCGGGGTGACCATCAATTGTTCCAGGGTACCCTGCTCTCTTTCCCGTACTATGGCTACTGAAGTGATTATAACCATGGTCATAGTTACGATTATTCCCAGGATGGCCGGTACCATGTAGTAAGCGGTGATACCATCCGGGTTATACCAGGGTCGAACCCGTATGTCATAAGGAGGCGAAGTTAACTGGGTTTTCTGGAACAGTACCTGCTGAGATTTGAGCAGGCCTATGGAGTTAGCAATAGCAATAGCCTGGTTAGCCACCATGCTATCACTGGCATCGACAATTACTTGTACTGCTGCCGGGGCTCCTCGATGCAACTGGCGAGCAAAATCCGGTGGGAAAATAATCCCCACCTGAGCTTGACCACTATCAATGTAGCGGTTTACGTCTTCATAGCTATCAACACCATGGGTAATATCAAAATAGCCGGAAGCACTGAAGGCTTCTAGCATATCACGGCTGGAAGGGGATAAGGATTGGTCAAATACTACGGTAGGTATATGTTTTACCTCGGTTTGAATAGCGTAACCAAAGAGCAGTAATTGCACCAGTGGGATCATGAAAATCAAGGCCAGAGTGAGGCGGTCCCTTTTCATCTGTAAAAATTCTTTTTTTATTACGGACAAAGTTCTGTTCACTATAGCTCCCGCCTTTCCTCCTTATCCTGTTGACGCAGCAGGTTAATAAAAACATCTTCCAGATTGGGAGTTAGCCTGATTGGTTTAAAACCAGTAATATCTTCTAACCCTGCTATATCGTTGCTATCGTTAAGCAGCAGGTGCAGAGAAAGCCCATGGAAACTACATTCCTTTACAAAGGAAAGAGATTCTAGAGTCTTTATTTGCTTGAATGGTTCAGGTAGGTCCAGCTTTACTAAACAACCAGCCAGGCTTTTCTTGAGCTGGTCAGGACTATCCAGGGCCAGCAATCGACCTTGATCGAAAAAGGCAATTTTATCACAGCGCTCAGCCTCGTCCATAAAATGAGTGGAGACAATAACCGTTGCTCCCCCTGCGGCCAGTTCCTGAATAATGTTAAAAAACTGTCGCCTGGCGGTGGGGCTTACCCCACTGGTAGGCTCATCCAGAAAAACCAGAGCCGGACGAGCCATTATGGCACAACCCAGGGCCAGGCGCTGTTTAATTCCCGGGCTTAAGGAGGCTACCAGAGCATTTTCCTCACCCTTTATACCTGCCAGTAAAATCATTTTCTCAATGCGCCTTTTCCTCTCCCGAACCGGGATACTATAGATACCGGCATAGAAGTCCAGGTTTTCTCTTACACTTAAGTCATTATAGAGGCTGAACTTCTGGGACATATACCCAATTAAAGGCTTTATTTTTTCACTGTCCTGTTCCACATCAAAGCCCAGCACTTCTGCTTTGCCCGAGCTGGGTTTAAGAATCCCGCAGAGCATACGTATGGCAGTTGATTTTCCTGCTCCATTGGGGCCTAAAAAACCACATACTTCTCCACTACTAATCTTAAGGTTGATCTTATCGACGGCAATAAAGCTACCAAATTTTCGACTGAGATCAGAAGTATTTACGGTATAAGTCATGCTTGACCTCCTTGCCTGGTAAACGCTAATTCGGTTAGATAAACAAAAAGGTCTTCCATGGAAGGTTCGACCTCTTCCAGCGAGAAGCTCTTGCCATCCTGTAGTCTAGCCAGTTGGGTTATCGAGCTTTTAGTAGATTCTATATTCTCTACAATAAGGCGGTGCTTATAACCGTAAAATGAACTGTAAAGTACTCCGGAAATGTTATCAAAAAGATAAGGGTCTTTAACTCCGGTTCTAACCTCTAACACTTGATGTAAAAGTCTTTCTTTTAAATGCGCGGGAGTATCTACAACCAGCAACTGCCCCTGGTTGATAAAAGCCAGTTGGTGGCAGAGCTCAGCTTCATCCATATAAGGAGTAGAGACTAGTACCGTCATACCTTCATGGTTAAGCTGGTAAAGGATCTTCCAGAATTCCTTACGGGAATCCGGGTCCACCCCATAAGTGGGCTCGTCCAGGATTAGAATTGCCGGGCGGGTAAGTAGGGCACAGCTTAAAGACAGCTTTTGTTTCATACCTCCGGAAAGCTGGTGAGCAAGCCTCTTCTTAAAAGGGCCAAGTCCGGTTATGTCCAGGATTTCATGGGCTCTTTCTATAATAAGGTTACGGCTTAGTCCGTACAAAGAACCAAAAAAATTAATATTCTCCATGACCGTAAGGTCACCATAGAGGCTAAAACGCTGGGGCATGTAGCCTAGTTCTCCGCTAGTTAATCTATGGGCTGCTCCTCCATCCAGTAACACCTTTCCACTATCAGCTATAAGAAGGCCACAGATTACCCGGAACAAGGTAGTCTTACCGGCACCGTCAGGGCCAATCAATCCGAATATGCTCTGCCGCTTAACCGAGAGGCTTACCTTATCCAGAGCTGCCTTGTCGGCAAAATATTTTGTAATATCGATAACCTCAATCACCATAATCAACTCCCGGTAAAGATAACATCAGCAGGCATACCCGGTTTAAGTATACCGTTCTGGTTTTTTACTGTGACTTTAACCGCGAAAACAACGTTAGCCCGTTCTTTTTTGGTTTGGATAGTTTTAGGGGTAAATTCCCCCCGGGAGGCAATATAGGTGACTTTACCGGCAAAAACCTGAGGGCTGCCGCTTACCCTAACCTTCACGGTTTGGTTAAGCTTAACCCGGGGCAGGTCATCGGTAGGAATATAAACCTTAATCCAGAGATGGTTCAAGTCAACTACACTGAGTAGTGAGGCTCCGGCAGGGACATATTCGCCGTTCTCATAGTTTTTACTGCTGATAGTACCATTAAGGGGAGAGAATATCTTAAGATCGGCCACCATAGCTTCGGTAGTTTTCAAAATGGCCTTGCTGCGCTCCAACTCCGCTGCTGCGCCGGAAACCATCTCAGGACGATTACCTGATTCCAGTAGCTGCAGGCGGGATTGGGCAACCTCTACCTGCTTTTCCCGGGTGGTCTTGTTTAATTGTGAAGCATCCAGCTTTTCCTGGGAAAGGGCTCCGGCATTAAATAATTGTTCTGCCCGCTTCAGGTCAACCAGCGCCTGTTCCAAATTGGCCTGAGCCAGACCGAGATTAGAAGTGGCTTCCTTAATTTCTTCGGCTCTAAATCCTGATACCAGGTCGTTATAGCGGGCCTGGGCTACCTGTACCCCGAGGGCGTCTCTTTCCCGCTGGGTTACCAGGTCACTGCGGGACAATTCCGCCAGCAACTGGCCTTTTTCTATCTTCATGCCCTCATTTACCGACAGGTTTTGCAAAGTTCCATTTAAACGGGCACATATTTCCACCGTTGTAGCCTCAATAGTGCCGCTGGCCTGCAGTAGTTTATCATTATCCTGATAATAATGGAGGTAATAATATGATGCTGTTCCCAGCAGTACAAGCGCCATAACGATACCGATTGCCTTTTTTCGATTCATACCCAAGCACTCCTTCATAACCCCTGTAAGTAAACTAATAATACTAATATAGTTTACCTAGTGTCAATTTCATGATAGCACAGGTATTTATTATTGCCAATAACATTTTCTAAAAGAGCACAGACTGTTATCCGGTTTGCGCATTTATTTGAGGGTTGTACATAATTCATTTAAAATTAAGTTATTTTAGGAGTGTCATCCTGAGGCAAAGCCGAAGGATCTTAAAGATTCTTCGCTGACGCTTAATAATGACATTTTAGATTTTTTCATTATGCAAAACCCTCATTTTCATAATTTGATTGCCGGAAGTTCGCTATAATAGTAAATGTGAAACATCGGGGAGGAGAGGCAGTAATGCAGGTACATATATTGGCCAGTGGCAGTACTGGCAATGTGGCTTTGTTTAAATTTGGTAATACCCGGATTCTGGTTGATGTGGGTATTAGTACTCGTAGGATAGAGAATAAACTGGCCCTGTTGGGAGTAAAAGCAGGGGATCTGGATGGGGTTATAATTACGCATGAGCATACTGATCATATTAAGGGACTGGATGTATTTATCCGCCGCTATCGTTTACCGGTATTTGCCCGGGGTGCTACCTGGGAGGCTATACCCTGCCGGGGTAAATTGCCAGCGGAATGCTGTAATATCATAGATAAAGAATTTTGTATCGGGAAAGTCGGGGTAGAGGCTTTTAGTATTCCTCACGATGCGGCTGATCCGGTAGGTTTTGCTTTTCATTACCGGCAAAAGAAATGGGTTATGGCTACTGATATAGGTATGATAACGGAGAATATTTTAAAGGCCCTGACTGGTGCCGACCTGGCTGTTTTGGAATCTAACCATGACCGGGAAATGTTAATAAACGGACCGTATCCCCGTTTTCTTAAACAGCGCATTATGGGCAGGTATGGGCATCTCTCCAATCATGATGCAGCCAGCATATTGGAGCGCATTGCTCCCCAACAGCAGATGCAGGTTTTTCTAGCCCATCTTAGCCAACAAAATAATAATCCTAACCTGGCTTATAACACCGTAAGCCAATTTTTAGCTCATAAAGGCTGCAATCCCGGTGAGGACATTAAGCTGCATCTTACCTACCCGGATGCTATTACCAGTTATCGGGGATAATTCGGGAATAGTTGGTAATAACGAAGCTGTCTTGTAATAAATTTGAATGGAGAACTTGCCAATTGTCTAGAGTGAGGGGTGAGGAGACTTCTTACTATACCAACCTTATAAATTTAGTTTCACTCATGGTTGCGTGTACCCTTTAGGGTATTGGCCTTGTAGTCATGGTGGGTTCATTTCTGTTATTACATTGCTCGCTGTTGGTTAACATACTATAATAGTTAAAAAACAGCCGCATCTGTATAAAGATGTTGGTGGTAAAGAGGTGAAACTAATGGCGCATGAATTACCCTCATTAGCTTACCCCTATGATGCTCTGGAACCCTATTATGACGAAGAAACCTTGCGACTCCATCATGGCAAACATCACCAATCCTACGTAGATGGGCTGAATAAGGCTGAAACTCAGTTAAAGGAAGCCCGCAGCCGCAGTGACTATGGTCTGGTTAAACACTGGCTTAAAGAAATAGCCTTTCATGGATCAGGTCATATACTGCACACTCTGTTCTTTGAAAATTTGGCCCCAGCGGGCCAATGCTCCCCTGGTCAGAAAACCATTAACCAGGTAGAACGGGATTTTGGCAGCTTTGATGAGTTTAAAAAGATGTTTACTGCAGCTGCTGCTGCGGTAGAAGGGTCAGGCTGGGCACTACTATGCTATAATCCCTCTTTTAAGAAATTAGAAATCCTCCAGGCAGAAAAGCATCAGAATCTTACTCAATGGGGAGTAATCCCCTTGCTGGTAATTGATGTTTGGGAACATGCCTATTATCTGAAATATCAGAACCGCCGTCCCGAATACATTGCAGCCTGGTGGAATATTGTTAACTGGGATAAAGTCGAAGAAAGATTAGTAAAGGCCAGCAGCTAAAGCTGCCGGCCTTTTACTTTTCAACAAGTATATTTTTTCGAGCTAATCATCATAGACCTTGAAGTAGGCCTTTTCTTCTTGCCAGCCATGGGATTCCAGGAAATGGGTCGGTGGTTTAAGGACGGTCGCTTTACACTCTGCAGTAACAGTTCCATCAGCCAGGCGCAATTCCCCTGCTACCCGGGCCCGTTTAGTGCCACCTTTTTCTATCCAGCCTACGGCTATAAGGGGCTGGTCGGTGGGAGTAGGGCGGCGATATTTTAATTCCAGATGGGTAGTAAGCATTAGCGCATCGTTATCTCCGTTTATTAACAGAGCTCTACCTGAAGTTTCATCCAGGATGGCAGCAATTATACCCCCGTGAACTACTCCGGGATATCCGTTGAAATGGGATGGTACCATCAGCTCCGACCATACTATTTGCTTTTCCATATCATTATACCAGCTCATTTTTAAGCTAACCTCATTCTCCCGTCCGCATACAAAGCAGCTACGGGAGTTGGGCTGCTTGCTGCTTTTATTAAACATATTGCCCTCCCTCTTAAAACTATGCCAAAGACTTTCTTCTAGATCTTTTCTACTTCGGGATAATCTACCCCGAAGGTTTCTACACTAACTTTTTTCATCTTTTGCTCTTTTTTGGGCTTATCACTAAAACTTCTAGGAGTATTAACTATAGCATCAACAACCTCCATGCCTTCTGTAACTTTACCGAAGGCGGCATATTCTCCATCTAGATGAGGGGTTTTGTCTACCATAATGAAAAATTGGGAGCCGGCTGAGTCAGGCTGAGCTGTCCTGGCCATAGATAGTACTCCCGCTTCATGTTTAAGTGGGTTAGGGTGACCATTATTGGTAAACTCGCCTTTTATGCTATAGCCCGGTCCTCCAGCACCGGTCCCATTGGGACAACCGCCCTGGATAACGAATCTAGGTATTACCCGGTGAAATATGAGTCCATCATAGAAACCCTGCTTGATAAGGGAAATAAAGTTGTTAACAGTGTTAGGAGCTACATCAGGATAGAGTTCAGCTTTAATAATATTTCCATTTTCCATTTCTATAGTTACTTCTGGATTTTTATTGCTACTCATGGTATCATCTTCTTTCTTTTTTGATTATGGCTATTATAGCAGAAAACATGGAGAAATATACCTGGTAGTGGCAGGCGCTGTTTGCAGGGTGGTGATATGAGGCTACAGTACTGGAGTATGTCCTCCGGACATATCGAGTTAATTAGCATCATAAAAAAGTAGAGGCCATGGGAAATGGCCTCTACCGGGTGGGGAGGATTATATATAATATCTGAGATTGTTAAGAGTTAACCGGACTGCTGGCCACGTGGGCAGCTTGAAGTACCTCTTTCGGTATACTTACCCCGGAGGGGAAGTGGTCCTCTTGCCAGAGCTGGTCGGCCACTTTACCCCATTTCTGCGCTACTTGCATGGTACGGCCAGTAAGTTCATCCACATCTTCCCGGTCAATGGGTTGGGTAGAATGAGCGCCTGATAAATGCACCATTTCCCTTAGTTTATGGGGGTTATCAAGTAGCGGGCAGGGGCGCAGGAGATTATCATTAAAAGGCTGATTGCGACGGTACTGCATAAAAAGCGGAGATTGCAGGGCTTCCAGCAAACTAACCTCTTTTATATTAACATTGGAATAATGAATAAAGGCACAGGGTTCAACATCACCGTTGGCGTTAATATGCAGGTACTTACGCCCACCGGCAATACATCCCCCGGAAAATTCCCCGTCATTCCAAAAATCCATTAGAAAGATAGGTTTGTTATTACGGAATTCCCTTACCCGATGATACATGTATTTTCGCTGCTCAGGAGTAGCAATTAAATCTAACTGGGCGTCTTTACCCAGGGGCATATAAGTAAAATACCAGCCAAATATACAGCCTTTTTCAATCATATAATCAATATATTGGTCAGAGCCCACACTATCAACGTTTTTACTATGGTAACAGGTAGAGAATCCAAAAGGCACCCCGTATTTATGCAATATATCCATAGCTTCAATAACCTGCTGGTAAGTACCATTACCCCGGCGCATATCAGTTTCACTCTCAAAGCCTTCCACACTCAATGCCAGGGCAAAATTACCAGCTTCAGCCATTTGTGCGGCCAAATCATCATCTACCAGGGTACCATTAGTAAAAGCCAGGAACATACAGTCATTATGTTTACGGGCCAGTTTCATAAGGTCTTTTTTACGAATCAGGGGTTCTCCCCCGGAATAAATATACATATAAATCCCCAGTTCTTTACCCTCTTGGATAATACGGTTAAGGGTTTTTATATCCAATGAATCCGACTTTTTATATTCAGCTGCCCAGCAACCGGTACATTTCAGGTTACAGGCGGCAGTGGGGTCCATCAAGATAGCCCAGGGAATGTTGCAATCATACTTTTCGGACATTTTTCCATTGGTAGGAATCCCCAGGATAGAAGCATTAACCAGGAAATTAACCAGGACTTTTTTTCTAACATTGACATCATACTCGGTAAACAGGCGTCGGACATATTCATTCCAGTTATTGTCGGGGTCATCCAATATGTCATGGAATGAACGAGCATAATTTTTGTGATTATCCGTAACTAGAATTTTCTCACCCCAATTTAACAACTTTCCTATATTCTCCACGGGATTTTTTTCCACATATTTAATTCCTTCGTTGAGTACGGCAGTGCTTAGCATTTGTTTTACTTTCATGCTATTTTCCCTCCTTGGCACTGTAACAGCTATAAAAGTGCTTAAAGTAAGAGAACGATAGTGGAGAAATGAGTCAGGGTATATAAAACATCAGGTGCGTTCTTAGTCTGGAATAGCCCTTAATTTATAGCGATATTGTTTAAGTGCTTCCAAATCTCTGATACACTGTTCTATTTTGTCCAATTCCTTATTGAGGATTTCGTTTAACAAGGGGTATCTATGCAACATACTATAATTAATACGGTAATAAACCCATTGAGCCTCCTTTTCGTTAATGATTAAGTCGGTTTGTCTTAAGCGGTTAAGGTGTCTGGATACATTGGATTGATTTATGCCCAATATTTGCTCCAGTTCTCCTACGTTCAAATTTCCTTTTCGTAAAAGATTAAGAATTCTTAGCCGATTCTCATCTCCCAACGCTCTCATTACTTGTACTAATTCCAACGAGACACCTCCTTATATGAATATATCCGTTTATACTCATATACTATAACTGGTAATTGCGGCTGTCAAGGGTAATAAAATTTAATTCCGGTAGGAAAAAGGTTAAGAGTATAGAAAACAACATGTAAAGAACCTATGTTAAAGTAGAGATATCTTAATAAGAAAATTGGCTACGTTAATAATGAAGTTGTCGAGCAAATAACTTCGAATCTATGAATTTGACTAACTGTTTAGAGTGAGGGGTGAGGGGACAGTAAAGTATGTGCTCCCCGTTATTCAATTGCCGAAACAGCTAAACAACCGACCAACTGTCGGTAGCGGAGGCTTCACCTTAGACGGGTACACGGCAGCCTCCGATGGGAAGTGCAGGGAACGGCCCCTGTGCCGTTCCGTCATGTTGTCGTAATACCAGTGCAACTATTTTCATAGGTGGTTGCCGTGTGCCCGTAGGGTATGTGTGCTTGGCGCTCATGACGACTTAATTAGAAAAAAGGAGTAGATATGGAGTCGAAACAAATAGTATTAACCGGGTTAGTTGCTACTGCTTTGATAACTGCCCTGGTTTTAAGTGGTTGGGTAGTAGATATGGTGGTAGCCTTTCTGATACTGATAGCAGGGATATTACTAACATATTATTTTGCCCTTAACCAGAAGAGAATTGAACAATATAGTACATTAAGAAGCGCAATCAAAGCTAGCGAAGAGATTAGGAAGCAAACTGATTTAACGGCAGTACTAAACTGCTTAACTATTTGTGCTCAATCACTGCTGGGAATTAAATATGTCCTTTTATGGCTTCCAGATGATAATATTATGTGGCCGGAGGATGAGGAGTACCATGATTTATTAGAGGATATAGGAAGAAGGGTTAAACTGGGCCCAGAACCCCTTCAACTAACTAGACAGGGAGAGAATAGCTTTACCTGGCCTGAAAACACAACCTGGCTAGCAGCTTATCCACTAGTAATGGGAGACGAGTTCCGGGGAATCATACTTCTATTAAATTCCCGGTCGGATAAGCTGCAGGGGCATACCAAAGAAGTTCTTAATATTTTGTGTCGTCAAAGTGCTGATGCTATATATCGTGTGCTGGCAGAGCAGAACAGAGAAGGAGATGAGCGGCTACTAATTAATTCACTCTTAGCCGGAATGGAGGCGGGTGACCCCATTTTCAAGGGACATAGTGAAAGAGTTAACGCTATTGCCGGTTTAATTGGCAGTAAGCTGGGTTTGGATAACGAGGAAATGAAAACCCTGCATTATGCTGCTTTGCTACACGATATTGGCAAATATGCTGAGACTATGGTCGATGATGAGACAGAATCATTTAGTGACCATGCCAGCCTGGGCGCTGAACTCATCCCGGCGACTGGTATTTTCGCGCAGGTTCGGGAAACGGTCAGGTATCATCATGAGCGTTATGATGGCAGTGGCTATCCTCTGGGTTTGAGCCGGACGGATATACCGTTTTTAGCCCGAATAATTGCTGTAGCTGACGTTTATGATGCTGTAACCCGGCTGTGCAGTGAAGAAGAAAGACTAGATCACCAAACAGCTATAGGTGTTATAAAGAAAGCCACCGGCACAATTTTTGACCCGTTAGTGGTAGTAGCTCTGGAGGAAGTGGCCGATGAGGTAGCAAATATCGGGCAAACATCTAAGGATGTTGTCGGGGATATGGATGAAGTAGAATGACAGGGGACATAAGAGCAAAAATAAAGTATAATGCGATAAGATATTTAAAACAGGTGAGTGCCGGTGAACAAGCATAGATTTTACATACTTGCAATAATAGTAGGCGTCTTTTGTGCTGCCTATTTTATTTATGTTGGACAACTTGATGACTGCTCGGTGGCATCTACTAATCAGGTTTCCTATCAATTTCCCAATCCTGAGCTTACTACTTACAACATGGGGCTTTATCTGGATATTAATACTCGCACTTTATATGGTACCACCATAATAGACACTATTAATACATGTGGTAAAGCTATGGATGAACTCTACTTTACAGCTTATCCTAATGCTTTTCGCAATAAGTCCGAGACACCTGCACCAGATAATGCCTACTACTGTGGTTTTAACGAAGGGTGGCTGCGAATTGACAGCATAAAAGTTAATGGTAGCAAGGTAGAATACCAGGAGGAAGGGGTCTTAATAAAAACGCAATTACCATCAGCCCTTTTACCGGATAAGAGTATTAAGGTGGAAATGGCCTGGAAGGCTAAAATCCCAAAACTGGCTTATCGTTATGGCAGTAAAGCGGGGGTCTACATTTTAGGTAATTTTTATCCTACACTAAATGTATTATCTAACGGGCACTGGCAAAACTCTTATAATTTCAGTTTTGCTAATCCCTTTTGTTTTCATGTGGCAAATTATATAGTTAACATTAACCTACCTGAAACCTACAATATGGTATCAACCGGCACTACCATTTCGATACTAGCGGAAGACAAGGGGAGAACCATATATTGGGTTAAAGCTGATAAAGTTCGAGATTTTTGCCTGGTGGTAATGCATGATTATCAGGAATCAAGTCGGCAAATTGAGGGTTGGAATATAAAATGCTATGTTCCGAGCAATAATATAGACATATCCTCCAGGGTAGTTGAGCAGAGCGGTCAGATAGTAGATTATTATTCTACTACTTTAGGACCTTATCCGTATCCTGATTTTAAGGTAACCTTTGTACCCATAAAGGGTTTTCATGGGATGAGATATTCGGGCTTGATTTTATTGGGAGAAGAGTTTCTAAATTTGGGTTATGATAAGCAGAAGAAAGAATTTATAATGGCTCGTGAAATAGCCTATCAGTGGTGTTATACCATGGTAGGGACTGACCAGTTACGTGAGTCCTGGCTGGGTGAAGGCTTGGCTAACTGGTTGGCATATAAATATATGCAGAATAACCTGGGGTATAGTGCGCCTGATATTAATAACCAGCAGGGAGTTACGCTATCCAAACAACTGCAGGAGAGCCACTTGAGTTGGGAGTATTATAGTACTGCTAACGACGGAGGGGAGGCCTTCTGGTTTGGCCTGGAGCAAGAATTGGGTGAGGAAATGGTAATTAAGGTTTTGCGCAGTTACCTGGCCGATTATAAGTTTAAGATTGCCAGCACCCGAGATTTGTTAGCCATTATTGAAAAAGAAGCTCATAAAGATATGGATTATTATTTTGATAAATGGTTTTAAACTGAAGCACCGTATTGTTTAAGTAGTTCGACAGCTTGAGGACTTAAGCTCTGATCACAAACCAGGGTAAGTATAATAGAGGAACTGCCGGGCAGGTCATAGGAGGATGATGACATACCACTGGCGGCAGGGTCAGCAGCAAATAGAGGTCCGTAAGCCAGGTTTGATCCGCTATTATCCATGGTTAGAGAAGAAAGATTAGTTTTGGTATGCCGGTTCCTCCGAGGCGAGGAATAAGGGGAAATGCGGTCAACCTGGATTTCATTGTATCCGGCTTGTTTCAGTACATCTGCGGCTATCTGGGCATCGCTATAATCGGAGAAATAGGCAAAAATCGCCTGTTCGCCTGGTTGAAGTTGCATTTAATTTACCTCCTTGTAATAATAAGTACGGGGATATAAAGTGCCCCGTTTTTATCAGTTTGACCATTTCGGTAAAAAATATTAGAAAATAACTTGAGGAGGGCATTCATGAATCCGGTTCAGGAACTTCACAACCTTTTGGAAGAATTAATAATTGAGGCTATAGAAGCGTGTAGGGAGGAGGGACAGCTGGATTATCAGCAACTTCCTGACTTTGTCATAGAGGTTCCCCGGGAAAAAGGGCATGGTGATTTTGCCTGTAATATTGCCATGTTATTAGCTCGGGAGGCTCGTATGGTACCACGTAAAATTGCAGAAACTATTGTAACTATGATAAACAGTAAAAGCCATCTTCAGATTGAGAAAATTGAAGTGGCGGGACCGGGTTTTATTAATATTTTTCTGAATAACAGCTGGTTATACGATATCCCTGTACTAGTTACTGAGTTGGAAGACCGCTATGGCTATAACCCCAGGATAGGCCAGCGGGTACAGGTGGAGTTTGTCAGCGCTAATCCTACCGGTAACCTGCACATGGGTAATGCTCGCGGGGGAGCTATTGGAGATACGTTGGCTAATATTCTTGACCGTGCCGGCTACGATGTGCAAAGGGAGTTTTACATAAATGATGCCGGTAACCAGATTGAAATCTTCACTGATTCTCTGGAAACTCGTTATCTGCAGCTAAACGGTTATGACTTACCTTTTCCTGAAGATGGTTATGCCGGGCAGGATGTAGTGGAAACGGTTAAACGTATAATCAGCCATTATGGTAAGCAACTGTTAGATATGTCATCAGATGAAAGGCGTAAGATTCTATTGGATTATGCCCTGGAGGAAAAGGTAAAATATATTCGTAAGACTCTAGAAAACTTTGGGGTTAACTATGATGTTTGGTTTAGTGAGAAGACTTTGCATAAAACAGGTAAGATAGACGAGGTTGTAAATTATCTGCAAGAAAAGGGCTATGTTTATGAAGGGGAAGATGCGCTCTGGTTTAAATCTACCCTTTTTGGGGATGAAAAAGATGAAGTAATAATGAGAGCCAATGGTATACCTACTTATTTTGCAGCAGATATTGCTTATCATAAAGATAAATTTGAACGAGGCTTTGATTGGGTGATAAATGTCTGGGGAGCAGATCATCACGGTCATGTAGCCCGCATGAAAGGAGCTATGGAGGCCTTAGGTTATGACCCTGATAAATTGGATATCCTTTTAATGCAGTTGGTGAGGTTGTATCGGGGGGGTAATATTGTCCGTATGTCTAAACGTACCGGCACCACGGTTTCGCTGGATGAACTAATAGAAGAAGTTGGTCGTGATGCTGCTCGTTACTTTTTCGTTATGCGCAGTCCGGATAGTCATCTTGATTTTGACCTGGAGTTGGCCAAGCAACAAAACCAGGAAAATCCGGTGTATTATGTTCAATATGCTCATGCCCGGATATGCAGCATTTTTCGCCAGGCAGAAGCAGCCGGGGTTAGGATGTCTGGAATAGCAGAGATTGACCCTTCTCTGTTGCAGGAAAAGGAGGAACTGGCTCTATTAAGGAAAATTGCTGATTTCCCGGAAGAGATTTGTGTTGCCGCCAGGGCGATGGCACCACAACGTATAGCCCGCTATGTATTGGAGTTGGCTGGATTATTTCATAGCTTCTATAATCATCACCGGGTTTTACACCAGGATCAGGCATTGCAGAACGCTCGCCTGCTGCTGATGTATATTACCCGCATAACCATTAAGAACTCACTTGATATATTAGGAGTAAATTCACCAGAACGAATGTAGGAGGGATATATTTTGGTACCACGAAAGAAAAGTGAAGCGGACTGGGCAGTGGAAATACTGGCAGAAAAACAAGAAGCCATATACTATTTTGATTTGATAAAGACTATTGCCAAGCAGATGGGTAAAAAAACTGATCCTACCAGCCTAACTTCTATTTACACCCGCTTAAATATGGATAATCGCCTGGTTTACCAGGGAGATGGATACTGGTATTATGATGCTAGCAGGCTAAAAAAGGAGAAATAGCAAGTGATAATTAAATGGCTGGGGCATGCTTCTTTTTTACTAGAAAGCTCCGGAATTAAATTAGTAATGGACCCATTTAATGCTGAGATTGGTTACCAGCCCTGTAAAGAGAAAGTTGATATTGTAACCGTAAGTCATGAACACTGGGATCATAATGCGGTGGATACCCTCTCTGGCAATCCAAAAGTGGTACGCGAACCCGGTATAACTACAATTGACGGTATTAATATACTGGGAATCAGCAGTTATCATGATAAGAAACAAGGACGGGAACGGGGTAATAATACCATATTTAAAATAAGCAGTGAAGACCTGGATATTCTTCATCTGGGGGACCTGGGACATATTCTTACTGACCAGCAACTAAAGGAAATAGGTAATGTGGACATCCTACTGGTACCAGTAGGGGGCACGTACACTGTAGATGCTGAAGCAGCTTATGAAATAGTGGAACAACTGCAGCCCAAAATAATTATTCCCATGCATTTCTTAACTCCAGATGTAGTTCTTAAGGAATTAGCTCCAGTGGAAGCATTTACCGCAAAGTTTCCCCGGGTAATAAAAAAGCCCTTTCTGGAAATAAGCAAAGAAGCTTTGATATCGGAAACTCGGATAATAGTTCTGGACTATCCCCGATAGTTGATTTTGCTGACCAAAATGGGTAAAATTCATAGAGATTTATTTAGAGAACATACACGAAGGAGAGGGGCCAGGATTTGACCAGGTATATATTCATAACCGGGGGGGTTGTTTCTTCATTAGGAAAAGGCATAACCGCTGCATCCCTAGGCCGTTTACTAAAAAGCCGGGGACTGAAGGTATGTCTGCAGAAGTTTGACCCCTATATAAATGTTGACCCGGGTACTATGAGCCCATACCAGCATGGTGAGGTATATGTGACCGAGGATGGTGCCGAAACTGATTTGGACGTGGGACATTACGAACGTTTTGTTGATGAAAAACTTAGTCGTTATGCCAATTGTACTACCGGGAGAATATATCAAGCAGTATTGGATAAGGAAAGAAGAGGGGAATACCTGGGCCAAACGGTACAGGTAATACCACATATAACTAACGAAATTAAAGACCGCGTGACCATGATAGAAAAAAAGATTAATCCCGATGTAATAATTACGGAAATTGGTGGGACTGTTGGTGATATCGAGTCCCTACCTTTTTTGGAAGCTATTCGCCAGTTGAAATTTGACCTGGGTAAGGACCGGGTCCTTTATATTCATGTTACCCTGGTACCTTACATACAAGCAGCCGCTGAACTGAAAACCAAACCAACCCAGCATAGTGTAAAAGAATTGCGTAGTATTGGTATACAGCCAGATATTCTGGTTTGTCGTACCGAAAAAGACCTCTCCGAAGATTTAAAGGCCAAATTAGCACTATTCTGTGATGTAGATAGTGAGGCCGTAATCCAACTAAAAGATGCTGGTTCCATATATGAAGTCCCTCTGATGCTGGCCCAGGAACGTTTGGATAAGGAAGTTATCCGACGACTGGGGCTGGAGTGTAAAGAGGCCGATCTGGCTGATTGGGGGGAACTGGTGAACAGGATACACAACCTGGACAAACAGGTTACCATTGGCCTGGTTGGCAAATATGTGGAACTGCCCGATGCTTATCTTAGTATTGTTGAATCACTTAAGCATGCAGGGTTTCAATTTAATTGCGAAATAGAAATTGAATGGATATATGCCGAGCAGATTGAAAAGGAAGGCTGTGAACAGCTTTTAAGAGATGTAGATGCCATATTGGTACCGGGAGGCTTTGGAGACCGGGGGATAGAAGGGAAAATTGCTACGGCCAGGTATGCCAGGGAAAATCGTATTCCTTATCTGGGTATCTGCCTGGGTATGCAGTGTGCAGTAATTGAGTTTGCACGCAATGTTTGCGGATTAAAAGGAGCTAATAGCTTGGAATTTGACCCGGATACCCAATATCCGGTGGTTCATCTTATGCCCGGTCAGAAGCAGGTGGAACATAAAGGAGGAACCATGCGCCTGGGGGTTTATCCTTGTAAACTGGTAGAGGGAAGCATTGCTTTTAAAACCTATGGGATTAGTAATATAAGCGAAAGACACCGCCACCGTTACGAAATCAATAATGATTTTCGCCAGATATTGGAAAACAACGGCATGAAGATAAGCGGTTTGTCCCCAGATGAAAGACTGGTAGAAATAGTGGAAATAAGTGAACACCCCTGGTTTGTGGCCTGCCAGTTTCACCCCGAGTTTGGCTCTCGTCCCAATCGACCTCATCCTCTTTTCACCGGACTTATCGGCAAGGCCATTGAATATCGCAAGAAAAAATAGAAATAAAAAATCCCCTGGCCTATCAATAGACCAGGGGATTTTTAGTATTTTAGAACGGAATACGGTTAGTTTTGGACCAGATCTTCATTTCTTTGGCCTCTTTAATCAGTTCATCACGGAAATCAGGGTGAGCAATATTAATAACAGCTTCCGCTTTACCCCAGATAGACAGGGCTTTCATATTGACTGCCCCATATTCGGTTACCAGGTACTGAACTACAGTACGGGGTACGGTTACTGCTGCACCTGGAGTTAACAGAGGACGAATACGGGAATGGACTTTGCCTTCTTTATCTTTATAGGTAGAGGAAAAGGCCAGGAAGGCCTTACCGCCCTTGGAATGGAAGGCACCGATAACAAAGTCTAACTGTCCGCCGGTTCCAGAGATCTGGCGTAATCCGGAGGATTCTGAGCAAACCTGGGTTAAGAGGTCTACTTCCAGAATATTGTTAATAGCAATCATGTTATCATGCATGGCAATACGATTAGGGTTATTAGTGTAGTTTACCGTACAGGAAGCACAGAGCGGGTTATCATCCAGGAAGTCATAGGTTTCCTGGGTACCCAGGCAGAAGGAATAGGTACTCTTGTTAATATCATAGGCCTTACGGGCGTTGGTAATTTTACCTTTTTCATACATTTTTACATAGGCATCACAAAACATCTCACTCTGTACACCCAGATCTTTAAGGTCAGAGTCGGCCAGCATAGTACCCAGCAAATTGGGCATAGCCCCTATTCCTAGCTGGATGCAAGCACCGTCAGGAATGTATTCCATTATGTAGCCGGCAATTTTGGTTTCTTCGGGAGTGGGAGCAGCGGAAGGCGGAGTGGCAAAAATGGGAGAATTACTCCCTTCAATGATATAGTCAATTTCACTGATATGAACATATTCATCATTACCACCGAGACAACGGGGCATATTTTCATTTACTTCAACTATAGCTACACGCTTACTTGCCAGGGCTACTCCTCGGTTATGAGAATTTCCCAGGCCGAAGTTAAAACAACCATTTTTATCCATGGGTGTTACTTGAGATACCCAAACATCAGGCCAGAGTTCATAAAAATCGCGGTTATAGGCCAGAATAGTTGCTTCATGATAGTTAAATGGATTATGGCAGGCTAGCCCAAAATCACAAGCCTTGCGGTCTATGGCGGTGAAAAACCAGTTAAACCACTGGAAGCTTTTTTGCTCCGGGTCACCCTGAATAACCTGAGGCACTGGTAATACCGAACCGGTACCGCGAATAGCTACATTCTTTAAGTCTGGTTCTCCTGCTCTCTTGGCGAGAGCCACATCAAAATCAACTGGTTTAGTGGCAAACATGCCGTATTCAATAATATCGTTGGATTGGACGAGTCTTGCTGCTTCTTCAGCGGTAATTAATTTACGTTTATACTCTTCTAAAAAAGTACTCAAGACATAAACCCCCCTCTAAGTTTTTTTTTCTACGACAACAACCTAACAATTGCCCCCCCACCCTAGGCATATTTTACATTCCTAGTATATATTAGAATATTCGCACAAAAATGTAGATATCCTCTTAGAAAACAAAGTCTAAATATTCTGAATATTTGACCAAGTAGGTTTCCGGTCGTTTCCAATTAGCCCTCCACATATCCAGAGGCCATACGTAAATAGTATAGGTAACCACCCATGAAAATGGCCCCAAAGTCAGAAGCGAGGACGATAGAGTAAGGGAAGTATTTTCATTCCAAACCCTTTACCCCTATTTCTAAACCAATAATCAAGTTATAAATCTTAGTGCTTTTCATAAGACAAATTTGTTATCAGCGCCTTTTTTCTTATTAGCCAGGTCTTATTTTATTACCACATTTGGGAAAACTAATAAATAAAGAATTCACCCGTTTTCACCAGATAGAGAAAAATTTTAAATTTAAATTTTTAGAATTGCATATCAAAGGAGTGACTTATGTTTACCACCCGGATAATCGATATAAAAGAAAAAGATAGTTTTAATAAATTTATTGCCTTTCACCGTAAAGGCCATTTTTTGCAGTTATGGGAATGGGGTGAGGTGAAAAAAGGTATGGGTTGGGAACCTCTACCCCTGGTATTGGAGCATGATGGAGAAATACGGGCATCTCTGCTTATATTAAAACGCAAACTACCACTACCGATATTAAAAAGGTGCATTTTTTATTCACCCCGGGGACCGGTAATAGACACAGATAGTGAGGAATTGGCCCAGGCCTTGTTTGCAGGGGCAAGTCGGGTAGCTAAAGAGCATGGAGCCATATTTTTAAAGATTGACCCTGACGTCGAAGTCGACAATGAAAGATTTAAAAATATTTTGCACGAATGTTCTTTTCGCCAGAATGAAACTGGATTAGACTTTGAAGGAGTCCAGCCTAACTTTGTCTTCCGATTAGATATTACACCTTCCGAAATAAGTTTACTTCAGAATATGCACTCCAAATGGCGATATAATATTCGATTGGCAGGAAGAAAAGGGGTCAAGATTAGAACAGCAGAAGATAAAAATGATTTACAAGTTTTCTACCGTATTTTAGAAGAGACTGCCATCCGGGATAAGTTTCTTATCCGCGGATATGAGTATTTTGAATGGATATGGGATTATATGGTGGAGGGGGGTTATTCCCAGGTTTTCTTAGCGGAATACCAAGGACAGGTTATATCTGCTGCTTTGGCTATGATACTAGGTAAAAAAGCCTGGTATCTATATGGTGCTTCCAGCAATGAACATCGTAATGTAATGCCTAACTACCTCATTCAGTGGGAAATGATTCGTTGGGCACGCCAGCAGGGATGTACTCTTTATGATTTTCGGGGAGTATCAGGAGACCTGGATGAAAGCAATCCTCTGTATGGATTGTACCGCTTTAAAAAAGGATTTAATGGAGAATTTACTGAGTTTGTGGGGGAATGGGACCGGGTGTACTCATCAATTTTTTACTGGCTTTGGAACAGGGTTTTACCACTGTATTTTAAGCTGACCAGGTCCTAAAGAACAACAGGAGGATAAGTTGTGCGAAAAATCCCCGCAGACCGGTGGCTGGAGATAGATATAGATGCTATTATCCATAACCTGGAGCAGATAAAATCACGATTACCCGAACAGGCTCGGCTTATTGCGGTAGTTAAGGCTGATGCCTATGGTCATGGCGCAGTGGCAACCGCCCGTATACTTTATCAGAATGGGGTAGACTTTTTCGGGGTTAGTTTTCTGGACGAAGCCTTAGCTTTACGTCGGGCTAGGATTCGAGCCAGTATCATGTTGTTTACTCCTCTAGTACATGAATATCAGGTAACCAAGGCTCTGGAAAACCACATAACAGTAACCGTTACCTCTCTCTATGACTGTCGTTTAGTGGATTTGATTAGCCGTCGCATGAATGTTAAGACTAATGTGCACCTGAAGGTTGATACAGGATTAGGGCGCTTTGGTCTAAATATAGATGAAGCAATTGAAGTTTGTCGAATACTACAATCTAACTCCTGCATATACATAGAGGGGATATATACTCATATGGCCGAAGCCGCTTCTAAAACCTATACTCAAAAACAGTTTGCCCGTTTCTTACACATTATTAATGAACTCGAGGGGGCTGGATTCAGGATACCAATGTGTCACTGTGCTAACAGTGCAATTTTTTTAAAATACCCGGAAATGCATTTAAATGCAGTAAGAATAGGAACTCTGATTTCTGGGGAATTACCGGCAGGTAAGTTTGTTAATAAATTAGATCTAATAGACCCTTATAAATATAAAAGTCGGATTATATCTTTACGTACTTTGGGTAAAGGAAGTTTTCTAGGATACAACCGAACCGCTCGCTTACATAAGCAGGCACAGGTTGCGGTTATTCCGGTAGGGTATAACCATGGATTGGCACTGCAGGTAGCTAATCGTCCTGCTAGCTGGCTGGATTTTTTGAAAGTTCTGATTAAGAGTATATTGGCTTATCTTAATTTATCCCGGTTTATACTTAAGGTTAAAATTAATGGTTGTGAGTACCCTATAAGGGGCAAAGTGTTCATGCAGATGGCCCTGGTGGAGATTCCGCTTCAGGTGCAGATGAAAATTGGGGATGAAGTGGAGGTCCCGGTGCGAAAAACCCTGGCCATAAGGAATATTGACCGTATATATACAAAAAATAGAAAAGCCCCTAAAATAGATAATAGAAAGAGGAATATATATGCTTATAGGAGGATAGTTAAATGAACAAAAAGCTGGCAGTAGGCCTCATAGTAGCATTTTTAGTTTTAATGGGAGTTTTATCAGTAAGGGTAGTCAATAAACCTGGTAATACCACTTCACTAAGGGGAAGTGCGGTAGTAGGGGTAATCGAAATTAATGGAGTTCTTGGCGGTGAGGCTACTTCGTTACTGACTGGAAGTTCTGCTGATAGCAACAGGATAATGAAAGCCATTAGGATAGCAGCCAAAAGACCGGATATTAAAGCAGTGATAGTGAGAATAAATAGCCCCGGAGGTACAGCGGTAGCTGCTCAAGAAATTGGCATTGAGCTGGATAAATTACGAAAAACCGGTAAACCCGTGGTAACTTCCATGGGAGATGTTTGTGCATCAGGTGGGTATTGGATTGCCTGTAGTAGTGATTATATTGTAGCCAATGGCACCACCCTGACCGGGAGTATTGGTGCTATTATGGAAACAACTAACCTGGAAGGTCTCTATGATAAACTGGGTATAAGGCAGGAAGTATTTAAAAGTGGCGAGCATAAAGATATCGGTTCATCAGCCCGCGAAATTACACCTCAGGAAAGAGAGATTCTTCAGTCAATAGTCAGTGATTCATATACTCAGTTTTTAAACCAGGTTAAACAAGGTCGCAAAGGCAAAATTGACCTGCTGGAACTTGAAAATATAGCTGATGGCCGAGTTTTTACTGGGGAAACGGCATTACAACTGGGATTGGTAGACAGTGTGGGAAATTACTATGACGCTGTTAAACAGGCAGAAGACATGGCCGGAATCACTGAAGCAAGCCGAATAGAAGTTCTTAATTCGGAAAAACTGTGGGATAGTTTCCTATTAGGGACCAGGGCTAGTAAATTACTTCCTGCACAAAATATGTGGCAGCTTAAATATTAAACTGGGGAGGAGAGGAATAATGTCTCTAATTGATATTATTTATGGTATCTTTTTTGACCCTGTTCCTACATTGAAGTATTTGGCACGAGAAAAACCTTTGGTACTAGGCTTATTAGTATATCTGGTTGCGTTTGTATTTAACTTAATAATTAATCATGGTCTGACCACATTAGATAGTGAGATTGCTGGCTTTATCCCTGATGGTAACCTCATCTGGGTTTTTGCTGGCATGGGGATAATATTATCTTTTTTTATACTAGCCTTAACAGCAGGATTATTTTCTCTATTAAGCGAAATATTTTACCAGCGGGGAAATGCCAGCGGGTTACTGGTATGTTTGAGTTTTTCAGTTATTCCAGGAGTTTTAGGTCCGCCCCTGCAGTATGGGGCTACTTTACTGGGAGTTAGCTGGCTAGGTGTCATATTTTCTTTACTTGCAGTAATATGGGTTGTGGTATTACAAGTTCTTTCCCTACGTGAAGCTTTGGAGTTGCAAACCGGTCAGGCCATTTTATTATTTATATTGCCGGGTTTGTTCATTGTCCTTTTACTCTTAGGTTTTATTTTCATTATTGCTAAAACAATGCCATCATTTCCGGGATAAGAAGCAGGATATTTTATGCAGGTGTAGAAATAAATGGCATAAGCATATCCTGGGAGGTAAGGGCTATGAAAAAAATTTTAATAGTAGACGACCAGAAAGGTGTCAGACGACTGCTGGAGGAGCTATTTAAAAAAGATGGGTGGAACGTCCAGTTAGCAGCCGATGGAAAGGAGGCAGTGGAGAGAACAGATGAGTTCTTACCTAACATAGTACTTATGGACATGAAAATGCCAAATATGAATGGTTTGGAAGCCTCGCGGATTATCTTAGAAAAATTCAATGATTTGGATATTATTATGATGACTGCGTATGGTGAGATGGACGTAGTTAAGGAAGCTCTGGATACTGGAGTAAGAAAATGTATAACAAAACCATTTGATATAATGAATTTACGTGATACGGTTAACCAAATGGCAGCCGAAAAAGTATCATAGTAATTTTTAATTAAGGTGCCTTTCAACTAATGGTGACCCTGTACTTAGTATGATCCTACTTGTTGTGCGGGTATAATGTAGCACTGAGTACCGGGGAACATAAGAGTTTGGGTATGTCTATTTATTCGTATTAGTCCATAAATTATTATTTTTGCAGTAGAACCAGTTTTCAATAATTAAGAGGTGATATAAATGGCATTGGTTACAGTAGATGAACTTTTATTTAGGGCTGAGGAGGAAGGATATGCAGTAGGGGCTTTTAACGCCAATAATATGGAAATAGTACAGGCCATACTGGAGGCGGCCAAACAGGAGAATGCTCCAGTTATTATGCAAGCTAGCCAGGGTGCTATAAATTATGCGGGCCTGGATTTTATTACTGGAATGGTAAGGCTGGCTGCTACATCCTCAAAAGTTCCAGTAGCATTACACCTGGATCATGGAACAGATTTTGACCAGGTGGTAAGATGTATTCGTAGTGGTTTTACCTCGGTAATGTATGATGGCTCCAAATTATCGCTAGAGGAGAATATAGCCATTACTCGTAAGGTTCTAGATATGACCCGGCCTATTGGAGTATCGGTAGAGGCGGAACTAGGCAAAATTGGGGGAACAGAGGATGATGTACATGTTAGCGAGAAAGATGCTATGTATACCGATCCTGAAGAGGCCCGCTATTTTGTGGAGCAAACTGGAGTTCACAGTCTGGCCATTGCTATAGGTACTGCCCATGGCCAGTATAAGGGAGAACCCAAACTGGACTTTGACCGCCTGGCAAAAATTAAATCGCTCGTTAAAATACCTATAGTTTTACATGGTTCTTCCGGTGTTCCCGATGAATCAATACGCCGGGCGATTGAACTGGGGGTTCGAAAAATAAATATTGATACTAACATTCGAGAGGCCTTTGTTGGAGAAATGCGCCGAGTAATGATGGATAAACCTGATGAAATAGATCCCCGTAAAATTCTGGGACCGGCCCGGGAAGCAGCAACAGCTATAATTTCTGAAAAAATTCGACTTTTTGGCAGCTCCGGCAAGGCCTAATAATTAACCTACCGTCATATAATATAGATGTAAATACTGGAGGAGTGAGAATAAATTTCAAGGGTTACAGGGGTGTACTAAGGAGGAACACATATTGCGTATTTTTATTGATTCAGCTAATATTAACGAGGTAAGGGAAATTCATGCTCTGGGGTTTCTTTCTGGAGTAACCACTAATCCTAGTCTAGTTGCCAAGGAGAAGCGAGATTACAAACAGGTAATAAAAGAGATATGTGATATAGTTGATGGCCCCATAAGCGCTGAAGTCATAGGGCTGGACTATGACTCTATGATTCGTGAAGGACAAGAACTGGCGGCTATTCACCGTAATGTGGTAATAAAAGTACCACTTACTGAAGAAGGGTTAAAAGCCATTCATACTTTTCGGGAAAACGGGATAGCTACCAATGCCACCCTGGTATTTTCTGCCAACCAGGCTTTACTGGCAGCGCGGGCTGGAGCCAATTATGTTAGTCCTTTTGTTGGCAGGGTTGATGATACCAGTAATGATGGATTGCTTATGCTAAATGACATAATTACTGTGTTTGACCAGTATATGCTGGATACCGAAATTATTGCTGCCAGTATCCGGCATCCTATGCATGTCACCCAATCCGCTATGATGGGCTCCCATATAGCTACCATACCTTATAATGTTATTAAGCAAATGCTTAAACATCCTCTAACCGATGCCGGGATAGAAAAATTTCTACACGATTGGAAGCAGGCGTTTTAGGCAACAAATAGGAGGGTTTGGTCGTGGAGAGAGAATTAGCTCTTGAATTTGCAAGAGTAACCGAAGCTGCGGCTCTTGCTGCTGCCCGCTGGGTTGGAAGAGGGGATAAAGAAGCCGCTGACGATGCAGCTGTAACTGCTATGAGGGTTATGTTTGACTCGGTTTCTGTAGATGGAGTAGTGGTTATTGGGGAAGGAGAAATGGACGAAGCACCGATGCTTTATATCGGGGAAAAAGTTGGTAACGGTGTTCCTCCGGAGGTAGATATTGCAGTTGACCCCCTGGAAGGTACTAATATAGTAGCGAAAGGACTTACTGGGGCTATTGCGGTGCTGGCTGCGGCTCCTAGGGCTAGTCTTTTACATGCTCCCGACATGTACATGGATAAGATTGCCGTAGGTCCTGAATGTAAGGGGAGGGTTTATCTAGAAGCAACTGTAAAGGAAAACCTGCGTGAAGTAGCCCGGGCCCTAGGTAAGCTGATGAGTGAAGTAACGGTGGTAATTCTAGACCGTCCTCGTCACCAGGAAATAATTGAACAGGTTCGAAGTGCGGGGGCCCGTATTAAACTAATCACTGATGGAGATGTATCGCCTGCAGTTGCTGCAGCCTATGATAACTCAGGAGTTGATATTCTAATGGGTATAGGCGGGGCTCCAGAAGGGGTTATAACAGCCGTTGCGCTTAAATGCCTGGGAGGGGATTTTCAAGCCCGACTTTACCCGGAAGGTGAGGAAGCTGAGGAGGAAATTCGTCGCTGTCATGAGATGGGTATAACTAATGTAAATAAAATATTTACTATTGATGAACTGGCCAGATCCGATGATGTTATTTTTGCTGCTACAGGTATAACTGATTCATTTTTGCTTAATGGCGTACGCTATAATAAAAGGCGTGCTATAACCCAAACCCTGGTTATGAGAAGCAAATCAGGAACCATAAGACATATCGAAGCCACCCATCATCCGGATAAAAAACCATTGTTTAAAGATGAACGTATAAAATTAAAACTAGATTAATTAGTATTCAGGGGATTAAAGTCTTTTATATACTGGTATAATAGAACTAGAAGTTAAATAAATAGCAGGATAGTAGTTTGCGTTTTCCTGCCGCAAACCTTCGCGTGGCATCATTGCCTGCCTGGTCTGATTCATTTCGTATCCTACAAATCCAAAAGGTCGTTTTGTTTTTCGTTAATCTAATAGTTCTGTGATAAAACACTTGAGTAAGGTGTAGTCCTATTTATCACAGGAATCTTTAGGAGTCGCTATGTTTGTGACCAAACATTCAATATATAGAAAGGAGGAAGTTCTTGAACATATCTGAATTAGACAATAAGACTATGTTAGAGCTTTATCAGATTGCAAGGGATCATAATCTTTCCGGTTATTCCCGGTTGCGTAAGAAGGAGCTTGTTTTTGAAATAACTAAGGCTATGACTCAAGCAGATGAACTACTAGAGGCGCAGGGAGTACTGGATATTATGCAAGACGGATACGGTTTCTTAAGGCCTTTTACTTACCTTCCCAGCCAGGATGATATTTATGTTTCCCCTTCCCAAATTAGAAAATTTGAATTACGTACCGGAGACCGAGTAGGAGGTCAGGTGAGGTCACCCAAAGATAATGAGCGCTTTTTTGCTCTATTAAGAGTACAAAACGTTAACGGCTTTCCGCCTGATGATTCCGTAAAAAGAATCCATTTTGATGCACTAACCCCTTTATATCCAAGACAACGTTTAGTTTTAGAAACCTCTTCCCAGGAGTTATCGACTCGTATAATTGATTTGGTAGCTCCTATAGGAAAAGGGCAACGTGGATTAATTGTTGCTCCTCCTAAAGCGGGGAAAACCATCTTATTACAAAAAATTGCTCAGGGAATTACCGCTAATCATCCGGAAATTGAGGTTATTATTCTATTGGTTGATGAAAGACCGGAAGAAGTAACTGACATGCAGCGCTCTACCAAGGCGGAAGTGGTAGCTTCAACCTTTGATGAACCACCGGAAAACCATGTTAAGGTTACTGATATGGTACTGGAGAGAGCTAAACGTTTAGTTGAGCACAAAAAAGATGTAGTAATACTCATGGATAGTGTTACCCGTATGGCTAGAGCTCACAATCTGGTGGTTCCCCCCAGTGGAAGAACTCTTTCTGGTGGTATAGACCCGGCCTCTTTGGATAAACCAAAACGGTTTTTTGGTGCTGCCCGCAACATAGAGGAGGGTGGTAGCCTGACTATAATAGCTACAGCCCTGGTGGAAACTGGTTCCCGAATGGATGAGGTAATATTTGAAGAGTTTAAAGGGCGAGGTAATATGGAACTGGTTTTAGATAGGAAATTAGCAGAGAGACGGATTTTCCCAGCTATCGATTTAAAACGTTCAGGAACCCGTAAAGAGGAATTGCTCTTCAGTCCAGAGGAATTGGAATTAACCTGGAATTTGCGTAATACTTTCAGTGATTATAGCCCGGTGGAAACCATGCAGATGATGATTGATACTATGAGAAAAAGTAAGTCCAATAAAGACTTATTACGAGCCGCTCCTCTAGTTTTCGGTAAGAAGGAATATGCCCGTAATGCCTATTAGACAATAAATGTGAATAAACACCTCTTTTCTGGTCAAGAATATAGGGCAGCGAGCCCTTTATTCAGTGGCGCTTGCAGAAAGAGGTGAAAAAGGTGAATAAGAGGTGGATAAGTTCACTGCTGTTATGCACCTTCCTATGGTGGGTATGTAGTAGCCCAGCGATAGCTGCTTTAAACCAGGCAAATTTTTTACCCTGCAATATCAGTAAAAAACAGATGGCAGGTAAGTCCATCCAAAGTTACTACGTACGACCGGGTGATAACCTGTGGAACATATCCCGGACTTACCAGGTTAATCTTAAAACTCTAATGAGTGTTAATAAGCTGGACCATAAAAGCATTTTAAGAGTAGGCCAAAAGCTGGAAATACCTGGTGGACAGGCTCGAATGCACATAATATGCCGCGGTGAGACCCTCTGGGATATTGCCCGTCATTATAATGTGGATTTAGCCGAATTGCAGAGGATTAACAGCAATAAACAGGCCAACAACTTAAAAATAGGTGACCAGATTACTCTGCCCCGGGAAAATTCACGGATAGCCTTAGCTGAATCGCTTACACCTTCTCGTAGTATCGTTTCTCGTTTTACCTGGCCGATTCGGGGAACAATGACTTCTAAATACGGATGGCGAGATTCTGGCTTTCACCATGGATTAGATATAGCTGGTAACCTGGGCGATCCGGTGCAAGCTGCTGCTGGTGGCGTAGTATCTTGTACTGGTTATATATCTCTTTATGGTAACACGGTTATAATTGATCACTCTGATGGGAAACAGACCCTATATGCACATCTTAATCAGATTAAGGTAAAGCCAGGTGATAGGGTAGCACGTGGTTCCATTATTGCCACCGTAGGTAGTACTGGTCGTAGTACTGGTCCCCATTTGCATTTTGAAATAAAACAGGGTGATACCAGGGAAGACCCGCTTGCATATCTAAGATAGAGTATTTACAAAAAGCCTTCTGGAAGTAATCAGGGGGCTTTTTTTATGTCTGCAATTAGGATAGGCTATAATGAGAATTAAGAATTAATACGAAAATGGTGCTGATAACGAAGTTGTCTTGTGAATAACTTAAATTGACAACTTGACTAATTATCTAGAGTGGGGAGTAAGGGGTGAGGATATTTCCTAACCCTGCCAACCCGACATAATCAGGTACAATTAGAATTCGCATCAATAATTGAAAGCTGAGGTTAGCAGATGTTTTTAACGCTTTTTGCCAATGAGCGGGGAGAACTACTGGAGTATCCTGATATTGGTATGTTAGGGCGCAGTGGCTCCGATTGGGTAGTGCCTGAAGAGGCCGAGATGATACCCCTGCCCCGGGGAGCTTCGCTAGTAAGCGTTCCTGGTTGTATACCAGTAGGCCTTGATAGTGAGGAAGAATTAACTTATTTTGAATGGGCACCTGATTGTGAAGGGAAAATTCAGGCAGTAGCTGCTCTCTTACCGCAGGGCTTTACCCGAACTCTTATGCCCGCCTGTGTGAAACGCAGATCTGATAAAGACCTTCCTCTGCTAGGCTATGCTGCGGTAGGGTTTAAGCAGGAAAAAATATATGTAGCTGCAGTCCAGACTGATGCTCACCGTAAATGGCATCCAACCTACTACAATACTGACGGTCTACCAGAGCGGATTGAAAAAAAGCTAAGGAAATACCCCGATAATAGGATTCTCAGGCAACTGGCTCGCTGCTCCCTGGAATATAGCTGTTTTACGGCCCAGAATATATTTTACCAACGCTGGGAGGGTGGTATACCTACTATGCCACGGTGTAACGCTGACTGTATGGGTTGCATATCAGAGAGCCATCTAAACATAACCTCTCCCCAACAGCGCCTAAGCTTTAATCCTTCGGTAAATGAAATAGTTGAAGTGGGTACTGACCACCTGATGAATGCCCGTGATGCTATAATAAGTTTTGGCCAGGGATGTGAGGGTGAACCTTCTCTAAATGCAAAAAACTTATCCCAGGCAGTCGAGATTATGCGTAAAGAAACTTCCCGGGGTACCATCAACCTCAATACTAATGCCGGCTATACTGCAGGTATAAAACAGATATGTAATGCTGGTCTAGATACTATACGGATAACCATATTTTCCTGCCAGCAGGATAATTATATGGCCTACCATCGTCCCCTAAATTATAGTTTCAGTGATGTGGAGAAGTCTATTGCTTATGCCAAAGATAAGGGTGTAAAGGTATCCCTTAATCTTTTAACTTTTCCTGGATTTACTGATCGGGAGGACGAAATTGAAGAACTGCTTTATTTTATCGAAGGCAACCATATCGATATGGTTCAATTACGTAATTTAAATATTGACCCCGATTATCTAAACAATAATTTCAGTGGTGAAAGTGGTATCGGTATACTTAATTTGATAAACCTGCTAAAAGAAGAATTACCAGGACTTAAGATTGGGTCTTACAGTCATCCGTTGGATTAAGCTATGCTTATTTATCATTTAAAGGAGTCGAGGCGAAGTTGGAAAAGAAAGGACCATTTACCGTTAAAGAACTCAGGAGCCTTTCCCCGGGTACCCAATTTTGGGGCAAATATTTAATACTGGATAAAAACCAGCGTAAAATCAAAGATGGTCGTGATATTATTAACCTTAAACTGGGGGATACTACCGGAGAGGTAGATGCAGTAGTATGGGATAGTTGTAAGGTTACTGGTGAACTGGAAAATGGGGCGGTAATTGGATTGATGGCTGATGTGGGCTCGTACAACAACCGCTTGCAGGCGACCGCCAAGCGCATTAAGATTCTGGAAGAGGATCCCCTGGATTATTTGAAAAAGCCTGATGTAGATATAAATGACTTAATCGAACAGTTTGAGTACATTATAAATTCGGTGACCAACCCCTATCTGCAGGAATTACTAACTCGCATATTTACTCCCACGGTGCGAACTATTTTCTTTCGCGCCCCGGCAGCAAAAAAAATTCATCATAACTACAGCGGCGGACTCTTAGAACATACCCTGACTGTAGCTCAACTTTGCATCCAGGTAGCCGGGAATTATCCTGATATTAACCGCGATTTGCTTATAAGTGGAGCCCTTTTACATGACATCGGCAAGTTGCAGGAGTACGAAATGAAGGTGGTACCGGAATATACGGTTGAAGGTAGACTGTTGGGGCACATCGTTATGGGTAGCGAATTAATAACAACCCAAATTGCTCAAATGCGGGTAGAAAACATAGATTTTCCCCCTAAGCTGGAATGGATGTTAAAACATATGATTTTAAGTCACCATGGCAGTCTGGAATTTGGCTCACCAGTAATTCCATTATTCCCGGAAGCCTTTATGCTTTATATGATGGATAACCTTGATGCTAAGATGTTTGTTTATAAACAAAAGATTGATGAAAATAATGGAGCAGATGAACTCTTTACCAACTATGACAGTTTCTTTGGGCAGTATTTTTTCACCTACCGTTATCAGGAAAATAACAATGGAAAGGAAGAATAGTCATGCCAATTATTAACGTGCAAATGATTGCTGGGCGCAGCCAGGAAAAAAAACAAGAACTGGTGGCGGTTTTGACTCGAGAAACAGCACGAATACTGGATGTCGAGCCCGATTGGGTGACCGTGGTTATTAATGAATACACCCGGGATAACTGGGCTAGTGGCGGTGAACTTCATTCCATTAAATTAGGCGAAGGTTTCGGCCGCCAGGGAACGGGGAAATAATTACTAATGAAACGATCTTATAAACAATTGTTTTTAGCTTTATTTATCCTGTTCTTACTGGTAGTTATCTGGCAAGAATACTATGGTACCCGTTTAGGCCCAACCATGATTACAGATAAACTAGACCTGGGACCTGCTTGCCAGGTACCCCTGCAAATAAGTTCAGAAGACCAAAATGGTAATGATATTCCCGATGCCCTGGATTTGGTTCAAGGTGCTCGCCAGGAGGTGGAGCGCGGAACCCTTTATGATGCATCATATTATTCCGGCGGTTATCCGCCTGAGGGCAAGGGTTGCTGTACCGATGTAATTTGGCGGGCCTTTGAAGCTGCCGGGTATAATTTTAAGACCATGGTGGATGAAGATATAAAGAATTATCCGGAAGCCTATGGTATTACCGGCACCCAGCCTGACCGGGATATTGATTTTCGCCGGGTAAAAAATCTGCAGATATTTTTTAAGCGTCATGGGCAGGAGCTAACCACCGAAGTAAAACCAGGAGATGTGGAAAACCTAAAACAATGGCAGCCAGGCGACATTGTGGTTTTTGGTGATCCACTGGAACATATAGGAATTATTTCTGACCAACGTCTAAAGAGCGGAATACCACTGGTAATACATAATGGAGGTCCCCGGGCCAGTGAGGCTAACGCCCTGCAGCTCTGGCCCAGTAAAATCATCTATCACTTCCGCTACTTTACCGAAAAACCTGTGCTATAACCCTGGAACTATCAAGGAGTAGGGATAAAAGGCGAGGGGAAACCGAAACCCCGACATGAAATTTCTTGTGTTTTAAGAGCTTTATTGATATAATTTTCTTTGCAGTTTTTAATGGAAATTCATATATCCATATAGAATAAGCAGCAACCTTTGAAGTGAGGTGAAAACAGAAAGTGAAAGAAAAAATACATCCCCAGTATCGTATGACCACAGCCAGATGCGCTTGTGGTAACGAGTTTGAAGTTGGGTCTACCAAGGAGAACATAAAAGTAGAAGTCTGCTCCAAGTGTCACCCCTTCTACACCGGTAACAAAGGCAGAGTAGTTGATACCACCGGGAGAGTTGACCGGTTTAAGAAAAAATATGGTTTACAGTAAAGTGATAGCAGGGCGTAGACTCTGCTATTTTTTTAACTATCGGTGACTACTGCTGAGTTTGTGGATCGAGCATTAAAATAATGATATAGTGAGGAGTTCGGGATGAGAAGCATGGAATACGAAAATATCCTCACCCCTTACCCCTCACTCCAGACAACTAATCAAGTTCTAAATTCGAAGTTATCTATAAGACAACTTTGTTATCAGCGTCTATTTTCTTACTAAGGTGGTATTTAATGAATAAGAAGGTTCAATACGGCGGTATGGCTGTTATAGAAGGAGTAATGATGCGGGGACCTGAAAAAATAGCCCTAGCTGTCCGTAAAACTGATGGCAGAATCGAACTGGAAGAAGAACCTGTATCCGACCTGCCGGTACGCTACCCCTTTTTAAAATGGCCTTTCCTAAGAGGAACTTACGTTTTAATTGATTCAATGGTAGTGGGTATGCGGATGCTTAATAAATCAGCTAACATGTCACTGGATGAAGAGGAAGAGGAACTCTCCACCGGGGAAATAGTGATTACTGGTTTACTAGCTTTTGCCCTGGCTATACTGCTTTTTGTAATACTACCTACTGCTATTGTACATTACACCAGTCGGTTTCTGGGTGGTGTTTTGACTCAGAATATAGTGGAAGGCATTATACGCATATTCTTTTTCCTGGCTTATGTTTGGGCTATTGGTAAGATGCAGGAAATAGACCGAGTTTTTATGTATCATGGGGCTGAACACAAATCCATATTTGCCTACGAAGCAGGGGAAGAACTTACCATAGAGAACACCAGCAAACACACTACCCTCCATCCCCGTTGCGGTACCAGTTTTATTCTTATCGTTTTAATTATTTCTATTCTGGTGTTTGCTTTGCTAGGTGACGGAAGCCTATTTTACCGCATATGGTCTAGAATAGCAGTTCTGCCAATAGTAGCAGGCCTGGGTTATGAATTTCTTAAGTTTAGCGGAAAATATTATAATAATCGCTGGGCTCGCATATTAATTGCACCGGGTCTTTACCTTCAGAAGCTTACCACTCAAGAACCTGATGATGATCAATTAGAAGTTGCTATTGCTGCCTTAAAGGCAGTTATCCCGGGGGAAAAGTCTCAAGATTCCAGTATAGAGAGTTTAGTGGGAGTAAATTGCGAAATTTGACTTTTAGAATAATGAAAGATAAGGAGGGTTTCGAATGCTGCATAAACTGGATAGTATCGAAGAAAAATATGATGAACTAAATGAACAAATGAGCAGACCGGAAGTGATATCCGACCAGAGTAAATTCCAAAAGTATGCCAAGGCTCATTCGGACCTCAGTGATATAGTTTCTCGGTACCGAGAGTATAAATCATTAATCCAGCAGATTAATGATGCCCAGGAAATGCTTACAGAAGAACCGGATGAAGAGTTTAAAGTGATGCTACTGGAGGAATTGGAAACCCTGAAGGAAAAACAAGGTCTGGCAGAGCATGATTTACGAATATTACTTCTACCCCGTGATCCTAATGATGAGAAGAGTGTTATTATGGAAATCCGCGCTGGAACCGGAGGCGAAGAGGCAGCTCTTTTTGCCAGCGACCTATTTCGTATGTATACTCGCTATGCTGAGTTGCAGGGTTGGAAGATAGATATAATGGATTCTCACTATACTGATATTGGTGGTATCAAGGAAATTATCTTTGTGGTTGATGGTCAAGGAGCTTATAGCCGACTTAAATACGAATCCGGTGTCCACCGGGTGCAACGTGTTCCGAGCACTGAATCAGGTGGTCGCATACACACTTCTGCAGCTACGGTAGCTGTACTACCGGAAGCGGAAGAGGTAGAAGTGGAAATAGATCCAAATGAGATCAGGGTGGATGTATATTGTTCCAGCGGACCTGGAGGACAATCGGTTAATACGACTCAGTCGGCTGTACGTCTTACCCATATTCCTACCGGCCTGGTGGTAACCTGCCAAGACGAAAAATCTCAGCATAAGAACAAAGCCAAGGCCTTAAGGGTTTTAAGGGCCCGGCTCAAAGAGATTATGGAGGCTGAAGTGAATGCGGAAATGGCCGGTACTCGCAAAAGCCAGGTGGGTAGCGGTGACCGCAGTGAGCGCATCCGTACCTATAATTTCCCCCAGGGTAGAGTAAGCGATCATAGAATTAACCTTACCTTGCATAAATTGGATTTGGTACTGGAAGGGCAACTAAATGAAATTATTGACGCTCTTATCGCCAATGACCAGGCTGAGCGTTTAAAACAGGTGGATTAGCTTGCAGAGTTGGACGGTCAAAGAATTACTGGAGTGGACCAGCAATTATTTTAGAGAAAAAAAGATTAAGGAAGCCCGTCTAGAGGCGGAAATCCTGTTGGCCCGGGTACTGGGGAAAGACCGGGTCTATTTATATGCTAATTATGATGCCCCGGTAAATCAGGATGAAAGAAGTATCTTCAGGGAATTCATAAAAAGAAGGGTTAAGAAAGAGCCGTTGTCTTATATTACCGGGACCAAAGAGTTTATGTCACTGGAGTTTAGAGTTAATCCGGCGGTTTTAATTCCCCGTCCGGAAAGTGAAATTATAGTGGAACGGGCTATTGATTTGTTTAGAGACCGACCCTGCTCCATCTGCGATATAGGTACCGGTTCGGGTGCGCTGGCTGTTAGTCTGGCTCACTACCTGCCTTTGGCCCAGGTTTTTGCCACCGATATATCACGGCCAGCACTGGAAACGGCCCGGGAGAATGCTTCTCGGCTTCAGGTTAAGGTTGAATTTTTGGAGGGGGATTTGCTCTCTCCTTTTTTAGATAAAGAAGACCACTTTGACTTAATAGTTGCTAACCTTCCCTATATTCCATTAGAGGAATACTATACTCTGGACTCTGGGGTAAAAAGTTACGAACCGCAATTAGCTTTACTTGCTCCCGGAGATGGATTTGATATTTATCGGCGTCTTATACCCCAGGCTTTTACCCTGCTTAAAGAAGGGGCTTATCTTTTTATTGAAATAGGATGGAAGCAGGGGGAAAAGGCTTTACAGATGATGAATAACTTTGAAGATGTACAATTAATCAAAGACCTGGCCGGCTATGACCGGGTAGTAACGGCTAGAAAGGGGTCAGTTAGGTGATAACCCAATACTGGAAAGTAAATCCGGTAAAGCCGGAAACAGATATTATAACCCGGGCTGCAGCTTTAATAGAGGATATACAGCTGGTGGCATTTCCCACTGAAACTGTTTATGGACTAGGTGCCTTGGCCAGCTCCAGTGAGGCAGTGACAAAAATCTTTGCAGCTAAAGGCAGACCGGCAGAAAATCCCTTGCTGGTACATGTAAGTAAGATAGAACAGGTAAAGGAACTGGTTCTGGAGATACCTGAAACCGCCAGTTTATTGATGGAAAAGTTCTGGCCCGGGCCGCTGTCAATTATATTACCTTCCCGGAAAGAAGTTCCAGCAATTGTTCGCGGAGGAAAAAGCAGTGTAGGTTTGCGGATGCCATCTCATCCGGTAGCCCGGGCTCTTATTGACCAGACTGGACCTATTGCTGCTCCCAGTGCCAACCTTTCCGGGCGCCCCAGTCCTCTGACCGCTGAGCATGTCAAAGCTGATCTTGATGGTAGAATAGCAGCAGTCCTGGATGCTGGTGCGACTGGAATCGGATTGGAATCAACTATAGTTGATTTAAGCCAGGACAAATATCAGGTATTACGCCTGGGAGGGCTTCCCCTGGAGGAACTGCAACAAGTACTGGGGGAGGTAAAAGTCAATTATCATGAAAATGATAAACTACCCCATTTCCAAACTAGTTCCCAGGTCATTATTTGCCAAAATGGAAAAGATTTTATTGACCAGCAGAAATATTGGCTTGGGCAGAAAAGAAAACTGGCAATTGTTTCAAGTAAACTAGGACAACCGCATATTATTAATAAATCAGTTCAAGTATATGATTTAGACCTGGGCGAGGATAGTAGTAATCTTTATACAATATTACGTGATGCTGAACAGGTCGGTATCGAAATACTGCTCTTCTCCCCCTTACCCCAAAATTTAACCGGCATTAACCGGGCTCTGCTGGAACGCATTAACAAATTATGAATTAATGTTGAGATACGGCCCATGAGCACACTCATATAACCATGATGAAAATGGCCATGAGTTAAGGTAGCAAGGAGGGTAGAGGTAGGGAAGTATCCTCACCCCTTACCCCTCACTCTAAACAATTTAGCAAGTTATATATTGGTTGGCTATTAACAAGATAATTTTGTAGCCTGTGGTTAACTATCTGATAGAGGATTAATTATGGAACAGCTTTTAACTATTATACTGGTAGCAGTGGTGCTAGGCCTGGATGCCTTTTCACTTTCCCTGGGTTTGGGCCTGCAGGGAAGATCCCGGGGTTATGGATTTAAATTTTCAGCTATGGTAGGAGTCTTCCATATTATAATGCCGCTAATTGGTCTTAACCTGGGTCTGACAGCAGGTAAATTTCTGGGTGTTTGGGCTTCTCGATTGGGAGCTGCTATTTTGGCATATATAGCTATTGATTTTATAATTACAGGTTATCGTCAAACTCGACCCCATAGTTATTCCTTCACAGAAGGCAAAGCTATAATTGAAAAACAAAAGGATTCTAACCGACAAAATTGGGCAAATACGTTGTTGATGGGAATATCCGTAAGCATTGATGCCTTGACAGTAGGATTTAGTTTGGGTACCTTTAAAATGCCTGTTTTTATAACTGTTATTATCATGGGTATGGTAGCCGCTATCATGACCCTGCTAGGATTCTTAGGAGGGCGGATGTTCAGCCGCCTAGTGGGAAGCTATGCCCAGATGGCTGGAGGGCTGGTGTTGGCAGCACTGGCTGTAAAACTACTGTTTTAAAGGAGGATAAAGGCTTGAAGAGGATACTGTTGGTTTGCACCGGTAATACCTGCCGCAGTCCCATGGCACAGGCTATTTTAACCAGACTCCTGCAAAGCAGTGGAACAGGAGTAGAAGAATACGAGGTATTAAGTGCCGGATTAAATACTGTCGACGGATTATCTACTAGTCCTGAGGCAGTGAAAACCATGGCTGATGAAGGTATAGATATCACCCACCATAAATCCCGCCAACTTGACGCTGGTCTAATTCTTAATGCTGATTATATTCTTACTATGACTTGTACCCAGCGTAACTATCTGCAGGAGAAGTTTTTGGATAAAGCTCCGTTAATCTACACTATTCATGAATTTGCCGGGGAAGACGATAAAGATATAATTGACCCTTTGGGCAGGGGCTTGGAAGCTTATCAGGAATGTGCCAGGCAGTTTAAAGATTTACTACCCCGGGTTCTTAATAAAATACAAGGTTTGGAAAAGTCCGACCAGGAAAAACGTAAGCTGGTTATAGGTGGTGACCATGCTGGTTTGGAACTCAAAAACATATTGATAAAGACTCTGGAATCCGAGAATTATGAGATTTTAGACTGTGGTACCTTTTCTACTGAATCAGTGGATTACCCGGATTTTGCTGAGAAAGTAGCAGCAGTAGTTCTGAAACAAAAAATTACGGGCATTATAATTTGTGGGACCGGTATAGGTATTTCCATTGCTGCTAATAAAATTCCGGGGATACGGGCTGCCCTCTGCTATAACCTGGAGACAGCCAGGTTAGCCCGGGAGCACAACGATGCTAATATTATTGCACTGGGAGCCCGGATGTTGGATACCCAACTGGCTATAGATGTAGTTAAGACTTTTCTGGTTACCGAATTTGCTGCCGGAAGGCACCGGCGCCGGGTAGAAAAGATAATACAAATGGAGAAAAATTGTTTGGAAGGAGCTAAACCGGGTGGATTATATTGAGAAATATGTAAAGCCTGTAGACCCAGATGTTGCTGCAGCTATTCAACAAGAAGAACTGCGCCAGAATTACAAACTGGAGCTGATTGCATCGGAGAACTTTGTTTCACGGGCAGTAATGGCAGCCCAGGGTTGTGTAATGACCAATAAGTATGCCGAAGGTTATCCGGGTAAAAGGTATTACGGAGGCTGTGAAAACGTAGATGTGGTAGAGGAGTTGGCTCGGGAAAGGGCAAAAAAGATTTTTGGCTGTGAACACGTTAATGTCCAATCCCACTCAGGAGCTCAGGCTAACACAGCAGTATACTTTGCTGCGGTAAAGCCAGGAGATAGTATATTAGGAATGAACCTCAGCCATGGGGGGCATTTGACTCATGGAAGCAAAGTTAATATATCAGGTAAATATTTTAACTTTGCCGAATATGGGGTAAGCTCTGAGACTGAAACCATTGATTATAATCAGGTTGAAGAAATTGCCCGGCAGGTAAAACCAAAGCTCATTGTGGCCGGGGCCAGCGCTTATCCTCGAATTATCGATTTTGCAAAATTCAAAGAAATTGCTGATGAAGTAGGTGCATTACTGTTTGTAGATATGGCTCACATAGCCGGCTTGGTAGCAGCGGGACTCCATCCCAGTCCAGTACCGTATGCTGATTTTGTTACTACGACTACCCATAAGACCTTACGGGGACCACGAGGCGGTATGATTATGTGTAAAAATGAGTGGGCGAGAAAGATTGACAGTGCTGTATTTCCAGGCATCCAGGGAGGACCACTAATGCATGTTATTGCTGCTAAAGCAATTTGCTTTAAGGAAGCTTTGAGCAGTGATTTTGTTGATTACCAGCGTAGTATTATAGAAAATGCTAAAGCCCTTGCTTTCAGCCTGGTAGAAAACGGTTTGCGTTTAGTTTCCGGGGGAACTGATAACCACCTTATGCTGGTAGACGTAAGGCCAAAAAAACTTAACGGTAGTGAGGCTGAGGCTATACTAGAATCCGTTAATATTACTGTTAACAAAAACGGTATTCCCTTTGATCCGGAAAAACCAACTGTAACCAGTGGTATAAGAATAGGTACTCCGGCGTTAACCAGCAGGGGAATGAAAAGTGAAGATATGCGAGAAATAGGTAATATCATAGCCATGGCGTTAAACGATCCGGCAGATGATAAAGTACTCGCAGAGGCCAGGAACAAAGTAGCAAAACTTTGTGATAGATTTCCGTTGTATGAAGTATAATTAGAATGAATCGTTGGGGAGAGCGAGATGGAGACTAAAACATTATCATTGCCCAGGCTTAACCAATTAAATCCAACCTTGGAGTCAACTGCACTTAAACTCATGGAGGAGACTGGTGAACTGGCTCAGGCTATTGGCAAGTTTAGAGGTTTAAGTGGAGAAAAGATTAGTATGGACGAAGGCGTAGTAGTTAAGGAAATAGCACGGGAACTGCTTGATGTAGCCCAAACTGCTGTAACCATGATGTTTGTTATGGAAGAGCAATTTGGGATAGATATAGATAGTGTTCTCTGGGAACATCACCAAAAACTGGAACGCAAAGGATACTTGCTCCGAGGATAAAATACAATTCGACAAAATATAACATAAAAAGCTACGATTCTCTAAAGGAGTTTGCTTGGTAGTGCTCGAAATAAACTTACTTATTGAGTATGTTAGAGTATTCACTAGAACAACTAGATCTCTACAGGGGCAATTGATTAAAGCAAAAAACAGTTAAATTTTTAATGAAAATTAAAAAAGGATTTTGCCCGTTTATGACGAATAACGAAGAGGGGGGTTAAGCCTCGCTGCTAGTCGGGCAAGGTGCACATTATGACACAACGTCAAAAAAAACACTGGGCGCGCGCTTTGAGCGATGCGATTAATATGGTCACTACCACTGCCGCTGCTGTAGCTATCTGTGGCTATGGCGGGTACTGGTTGGATGGTAAACTGGGTACAGACCGATGGTTAACGCTTCTTGGGGTCTTACTTGGAATAGCAACTGGTATTAAGGTTATGTGGGACAAAATGTCGACCAGTCAGACCACGTTTTCTCGGGAAGAAAGTCAGGACAAAGACAAGAGTTAACTAAGGAAATCACCCGGAGCCGGGTGGCCTGCTGGCTCAGGTTGAAGTTTTTGTGTCACTCCGGTAGGGGCTGACAAAAAACGAAAATTCAATTAGGAGGGGGGGAGAAAGATAATGATCTTTGGTATGTTTGATGGCACCCTATTTTATGTGGGCCCAATTCCGGTCGACCATCTGGTTGTTACTGAATGGGTTCTTATTGCATTAATAGGCACTATCGGCTATTTTGCCACGAGAAATATGCAGATGGTTCCCCGCGGATTACAAAATGCCTTTGAAGCAATCATCATTTGGACCTATGATTTTTTCACCCAATTGATGGATAAAGAGCATGTGGCTAAAAAGTGGGCTCCCCTGCTAACTGCATTTTTCCTGTTTATTCTGTGCAGTAACTATAGCGGCCTGGTACCTGGTGCAGCAAATATTCCGGGTTATCAGCCTCCAACCAGTAACTGGAACGTGACTATGACATTGGCCTTAATCACGTTCTTTTCTGTTCACGTAGCAGGCATAAGTGAACATGGAGGTCACTACTTTAAGCACTTCGTGAGTCCAAGCCCGGCAATGTTACCATTAAATCTGATTGAAGAGGTGGCACATCCGTTGTCCCTCACCGTCCGTCTATTCGGTAACATATTTGGTGAAGAAATGGTTATAGCGTTCTTGCTATTCCTGGCACCATTTATTATTCCATCAGCTATAATGGGTCTCAGTTTGCTGCTGGGTGCTATCCAGGCCATAGTGTTTACTATCCTGTCGGCTAGTTATATAGCTGCTGCTACAGGAGAGGGGCACTAAGTATAAACTTATATATTATTTTAAAGCTCAATGTATAAACCAGAGAGCATGAAAGGAGGGAAAAAGATGGGCGCAGCATTAGGCGCAGGTATCGCTGTATCTATCGCAGGTATTGGTGGCGGTATCGGTATGGGTATTGCCGGTGGTAAGGCTTTCGAGGCAATAGCAAGACAGCCCGAGGTTGGAGGAGACGTTAGAACTCTTCTCTTCATTACTTTGGCATTTATTGAAACTCTAACTATTTACGGTCTGCTGATTGCATTCATGCTAGTTGGTAAAGCATCCTAAATTCTTAAAAGGTATACACATCACTAAGATTTGGGCGATAGAGCAAAGGCTAATTTACAATTTAATACGGCTCTATCGCCCCAAATACTATTTGCTCTTAGATTGGAGGTAGCACATCCGTGAGAAGGAACAAAAGATATTATACAGCGGTGCTCCTTTTGACCATGGTAATGGTTCTGGGATTTGCAACCTTCTGCATGGCGTCGGGAGGCAATATGCCGATCAATCAACCTGGAAGCGAAACCCCCCGCTTTGGGAACTGGTTTGTGATTGGCTGGACGGCGATAAACTTCTTCGTTTTAGTCGCCCTTTTATACAAATTTGCCTACAACCCGATCAATGCAATGTTAGACCAGCGTTCTAACACCATTGAGAGTTCTCTAAAGCATGCAGAAGAAGTCAAAATCGAAGTGGAACAGATGAGAAAAGAAACCCAGAGCAACCTGGCAGAATCTCGTAAAGAAGCGCAGGAAATTGTAGCACGGGCAACCAAGGCAGCTGATGATGCTAAAAATGAAATCATCAACAAGGCCAAGGAAGATGCTACAAACATTAAAAACAAAGCCACCGCTGAAATTCAGGCTGCTACTGAGCAGGCCAAGGTCGAGCTGAAAGATACGGCTGCAGCTCTCGCCTTGTTTGCAGCAGAAAAGGTCCTGAATAGAGCTATTACCGATGATGACCACAAGAACATGGTTAAACAATTTGTTAATGAGGCGGGCGATCTATTATGTTAAATAAGAGCGTTGCCAGGCGCTATGCCGAAGCTTTTTTTACCATTGCCCGGGAGAATAACAAAATAGATGAGTATCAGCAGGAACTGGAAAAGATAGTCGCAACGTTTAAAGAAGTAGAGAATCTGGAAGCCTACTTCTCCCATCTTCTAATCCCTGCCAAAGATAAGAGGGATGTTGCGAGTAAGATATTTACCAGTCATGTTTCTCAACTAACATTAAACTTCCTGTATATGATCATCGATAAACGCCGGGAATCATATTTGGAGTCTATTGTTGAAGAATATCAGGAAATGGCTGATGAATCGAGAAACATTACCAAGGGAGAGCTCACAGCGGCCCGGGAAGTACCGGATGATGAGGTTAAGTCCCTGGCTGAAAAATTATCTGCCTCTACGGGTAAAACGGTACAACTGAATGTGAAGGTCGATCCTGCTCTTATTGGTGGAGTTAAGATACGAGTGGGTGACCAAATCATAGACGGTACGGTTGCAAAAAGACTGGAAATGTTAAAAGACCAATTGAAACAAGCGAAGATAAGTTAATGCGATAGGGGTGAGCACATAAATGAGTATTAGACCGGAAGAGATTAGCGCTATACTCAAAGAACAAATAGAGCGCTACCAGTCCGAGGTCGAAGTTAGCAACGTAGGTTCAGTTATCTATGTTGGTGACGGTATTGCCCGTGTATATGGACTACAGGGCGCCATGGCTGGCGAGCTTCTGGAGTTTACAGGCGGAACCTACGGAATGGTTCTCAACCTTGAAGAAGATAACGTTGGTGCGGTGCTATTAGGTGAATATAGCCACATCAAGGAAGGTGACGTAGTAAAAGCAACCGGTAGAATCATGGAGGTTCCTACCGGAAGAGCTATGCTGGGCCGCGTAGTTAATGCTTTGGGTCAGCCCATTGATGGCAAGGGACCTATCAATACCAGTACCTTCCGCCCAGTTGAAAAAGTAGCTCACGGGGTTGTTACCCGTGCTCCGGTTGATACACCCATGCAGACCGGACTAAAATGTATTGACTCCATGGTACCTATCGGACGGGGCCAGCGTGAGTTAATCATCGGAGACCGCCAGGTTGGTAAGACAGCTATCGCTCTTGATGCTATTATCAACCAGAGAGAAAAGAAAGATATGATTTGCATCTATGTCGCCATCGGACAGAAGCAATCCTCCATTGCTGGTATAGCTGCCAAGTTCGAGGAAATGGGCGCCATGGATTATACTATTATCGTTGCAGCTACCGCTTCCGAGCCGGCACCATTGCTTTATATAGCACCGTATGCTGGTGTTGCTATGGCTGAAGAGTTTATGGAAGGCGAAAGTCTTGACGTTTTAATCATCTATGATGACCTTTCCAAACACGCGGTAGCTTATCGTGAAATGTCACTCTTGCTCCGTCGTCCTCCCGGACGTGAGGCTTATCCTGGAGACGTTTTCTATCTCCACTCTCGTCTACTGGAGAGAGCATGTAAACTTAACGACGATCACGGTGGTGGCTCCATAACTGCCCTGCCGATTATAGAGACTCAGGCAGGCGACGTTTCCGCTTATATCCCCACCAATGTTATATCCATCACTGATGGACAGATATATCTGGAAACTGACCTCTTCTATGCTGGTCAGAGACCTGCTATAAACGCCGGTCTATCTGTTAGCCGCGTTGGTGGTGCTGCTCAGACCAAAGCTATGAAATCGGTTGCTGGTCAGTTGCGACTGGATCTAGCCCAGTACCGCGAGTTGGCTGCCTTTGCTCAGTTCGGTTCCGACCTGGATAAAGCTACTCTGGCTCGTCTGACCCGTGGTGAAAGAGTTACCGAAGTTCTGAAACAAGGTCAGTATCAGCCTATGAAGGTGGAAGAACAGGTTGCGATAATATACAGTGGTGTTAATGGTTACCTAGATGACCTACCCAAAGATAAGGTTCAAGCCTTTGAAGTCGATTTTCTAAAATTTATGCGCAGTGCTAATGCTGATATTTTAAATAGCATTAGAGATTCCGGTAAAATAGACGATGCGACTGAAGAAAAACTGATCAAAGCCATCAATGAATTTAAGTCCACGTTTTCGGTTTAGGGTGGTGAATTAGATGGCAGGAGCAGGTGTAAGAGAATTTAAACGCAGAATTCGTAGCGTAAAAAACACGCAGCAGATTACCAAAGCTATGGAAATGGTAGCCGCTGCAAAATTACGCAGAGCTCAGGAAAGTGCTGAGGCCTCCAGACCTTATACGGAAACTCTTCAGGGGACGCTAGCCCGTTTGGCGGCAGTTTCTTTCGATGTCAGACACCCTCTCCTGGATAAAAGAGAGGATGTCCGAAAAATTGGCTATGTTATAGTCACTGCTGACCGTGGATTATGTGGCGCTTATAATACTAATATTATAAGAACAGTAGATCAGTCCGTACAGGAAGATGACCGTAATCTGGAAACTGGAATTATTGCGGTAGGTAGAAAGGCTAGAGATTTTTATCGTAAACGTGGTGGCGTAGATGCTGAATTCGTAAATCTGGGGGATAATGTCAGCTATGCTGATGCCAGGGAAGTTGCCCAGTATGTAATGAACGCTTATGAAAACGGTGAAGTAGATGAGGTCTATCTGGTATATGCCCGCTTTGTGAATGCACTGCGACAGATACCAACCGTTACCCAGCTATTACCTCTGGAAACCCCGGAAGAAGACACCAGTAGCGAATCTACCAGGGTAATCGATTATCTCTATGAACCCAGTGCAGAGGAGATTCTATTAACCTTATTACCCAAGTATGTTGGTAGTCAGATATACCACGCTATGTTGGAAGGAAAAGCCAGTGAACATGGTGCCCGGATGACAGCCATGGGTAATGCAACTGAAAATGCCGGCGAGATTATAGATAATCTTGAACTGGCCATGAACAAAGCCAGGCAGGCGGCAATTACGGACGAGATTCTGGACATTGTCGGTGGTGCCGAAGCTCTGAAAAACGCATAATGAACTAACGTGCACTTAACTGATAAAGCCAAAGCTCTCAATAAAGGAGGAAAGTAGAGGATGGCGAATGTAACTTACGGAGAGGTAGTCCAGGTTATCGGCGCAGTTGTTGACATACGCTTTAAGCCTGGTGAACTACCTGACCTGATGAGCGCTATTACTATTAAATCAGAGGATCAGGATAAAAAAACGGCAACCGAAATTGATGTAACCCTGGAAGCTATGCAGCTTTTAGGTAATGACATCGTACGTTCTGTTGCCCTACAGCCTACGGACGGTGTTTCCCGTGGAATGAAGGCTACCAATACCGGGGCTGCTATTAAAGTACCGGTAGGTGAAGGATGTCTAGGACGCATAGTAAATGTTTTGGGACAACCAGTTGATGAAGCTGGACCAATTGATGCAGCAGACTACTGGGAAATCCATCGTGATCCTCCCGAGTTGGTAGACCAGCTACCGGCCACAGAGATTCTGGAAACCGGAATCAAGGTTGCCGACCTGATTTGCCCCTATGCAAAAGGTGGTAAAATCGGTCTGTTCGGTGGAGCCGGAGTTGGTAAAACTGTTATTATTCAAGAACTAATTAGAAACATTGCTTATGAGCATGGTGGATATTCAGTATTTACCGGTGTTGGTGAACGTACTCGTGAAGGTAACGACCTCTGGGGTGAAATGACTGAATCGGGTGTTATTGAAAAATGTGCTTTGATTTTCGGTCAGATGAATGAACCCCCAGGAGCCAGACTTAGAGTAGGTCTTACCGGTCTGACTGTTGCTGAATACTTCCGTGACTTTTCCGGATTGGACGTGCTGATATTTATTGATAATATATTCCGCTTTGCTCAGGCGGGTAACGAAGTGTCGGCTCTGCTGGGCCGCATGCCATCCGCTGTTGGTTACCAGCCCACTCTGGCAACTGATATGGGTTTACTGCAAGAGCGTATTACCACCACCCGTAAGGGATCAATAACCTCAGCCCAGGCTGTTTATGTTCCTGCGGACGACTTAACCGACCCGGCACCGGCGACAACCTTTGCTCACCTGGATGCCACCACGGTTTTGGCTCGCTCCATCGCTGAGAAAGGTATATATCCGGCGGTTGACCCCCTGGATTCAACTTCCCGAATTCTGGACCCGCAGTTGGTAGGCGAGAAACATTACGCCACCGCTCGCGGTGTACAGCAGATTTTGCAGAGGTACAAGGAGCTTCAGGACATCATTGCCATACTGGGTATGGACGAACTTAGTGATGAGGATAAAATCATCGTTGCCCGGGCCAGGAAGATTGAAAGATTCCTGTCCCAGCCCTTCCACGTAGCGGAACAGTTTACCGGTCAGCCGGGAATATTCGTTCCGGTTAGCGAAACCGTAGACTCCTTTGATGAAGTTCTTTCCGGTAAACATGATGGTCTGCCGGAAGCAGCCTTCCTCATGGTAGGTAATATTGAGACTGCAATAGCCAGAGCGAAGAGACTGGAGGCGTAGTTTATGGCAGAAAGCACCTTCATGCTAGAAATAGTAACCCCTGAACAAATCCTTTTTCGGGATGAAGTTCAGTTCATGGTTGCTCCCGGTGCCGAAGGTGAATTGGGTATTATGAAAAACCATGCGCCGCTAGTTGCAGCTTTAGATATAGGCGTGCTGCGTTATAAAAATACTAGTGGTACCCAGAAAAAAATGGCCTTGAGTGGTGGGTTTATGGAAGTCATCGATAATGTAGCTCGGGTTCTGGCAGAGACTGCCGAACATGGAGAAGATATCGATATACTACGGGCCAAGGCAGCCAAAGAAAGGGCTGAAAGACGTTTACAAGCGCGGGAAGATAGTCTAAACCTGGCGCGGGCGGAAATGGCCCTCAAGCGTGCTATTTCAAGGTTAAAGGCAGCGGAGGCATTGTAACTAGAAATAGAGAAGCTATTCCTGACCGGAAGGAAATCTAATATTCCTTCCGGTCTTGGATTTTAGGAAAAAATAACACTAGTAACTATTATTGTAATGTGGTAACTTAATACCAAGCATGTAAATTTATGATGGGGGAATTATGCAAGAACCAGATGAATGATTTGTTAAAATATTTAATCATTGTCACTCTGGCCTATTATTTGATTAAAGGATTGCTCTATCTACTATTATGGCAAGTAACCTATAAAGTGCAGGAAAAGGCTTTAACTGAGAAAAAGAAACAAAAGCGACGTAGACAAATAGAAGAGGAAATCTGGAAGAACGATCTTGACGATTCTTAATATGGGTAGTTGACGGGTTTGTTATACAGGGGGGAATGATGTGCAAAAGCTGTACTTCATATTAATAGTTTCGGTTTTTATATTAAGCATTCTTTTTGCCATAATAATATGGCGACAGACCATAAAATTTGAAAAAAAGGCCCTGGTTGCTAAAAGGGCCAAAGAAGAATATTTAAACCAGCTAATGCTTGAACAGGAAGAGGAAAGAAAACTAGCTGAATTAAAGTTCCAAGAAGAGATTGCACAAGAAAAACAGGAATCGCAATTAGAGCAAATTACCGAAACCGATGAAAATCCTACGGATAAACCTGAAGAACCCATGGAATAAATTTATAGGAAGAAACAAGAAAAAAACCTGACTAGTTCAGGTTTTTTTATTTTATAAAGGGCATATTTAGATACTATTCAGGCAAGAATCTTGATACATATCTTTCCTAAAAGGTGGGAGCAAATTTATGAAACGATCTATAGTATACATAACTATTTTTATAATTTTGTGTTCAATTAGTAATTATAGTATTGATTATGTACAAGGAAAACAAATGAAAGAACAATCGCCATATTACCTATCTTTTGCATCAATCGGTGCAATTTATCTGGAATCACGTCTCGATTGCTGGGCTAAAATAAGAACAACTTCAAGCGCACAAGAATTACAGGATTACCTAAATAATATTCTACAATGTCTGAATATCACACTAGAACCCGAACTTTTAGAACTAACAGATACAGATAATAGTACCATTATAAGCTACGATTTGTCACAGCCAGAGTTAAACCTATTTATTATTATAAAATCTGACAAACAATTAAATGAGAGCTATTTCATGCTAAGTGTTGTGTGCCACGATCAAAAAGTTTGCCTTGAGCAATATGAGAATAAGTTAAATCAAATTATAGGGTTAAAATGGCAATATTATTACCTGTATAAGGCTGAATTACCTCATATGCTTGCATTAGACGATCAAAATCAAGCAATTTCAGTATTGCTAAAAACCATGAAGGCTCGAAAGGTTGAAGAGTATAGCAATAATAGTCTTATTAGTATAACAGCGTACAGCGCAAGACTTAAAGAAGATACCGGGGTAAATATTAATGGTAAAAAGTACAACCTACAGATTGCTATTCGAAATAACAAAAATAACACTAAAACTAATGTATATATCGGATCTCCCTTAATTTTAGGAGAATATTAAGGCTCGACAGGAGGTGATTCAAACTATTGGATTTATATGTCAACAATAAAGCACGTTTAAACGGAGAAATCTCTGTAAGCTCATCTAAAAATGCCATTTTACCTATTCTTGCCGCTTCTCTCCTTACGGAAGAAGAGGTTCAAATTAATAAGATTCCTAATATCAAAGATGTTAAAATAATTACTGAACTCATTTATCATCTTGGAGTGGAAGTTAAAAATAACGGGGATAGCATTTCTTTTAGGGGTAAGGCTAAAGAGATTAGTCCTGAATACGATTTGGTAAGACAAATAAGAGCATCATTCCTAGTAATGGGACCTTTATTGGCCAGACATGGTAAAGTTAATATTGCTCTTCCGGGTGGATGTGCCATAGGTACGCGACCTATAGACCTGCACTTAAAGGGATTTAAAGCTCTCGGGGCCAATATAAAGTTTAGTTCTGGAGATGTAATTGCCACTACCTCCAAATTAAAAGGAAACCATGTATATTTGGATTTTCCTAGTGTTGGTGCTACCGAAAACATAATGATGGCAGCAGCTCTTGCCGATGGTACAAGTTATATAGAAAATGCTGCTCTGGAACCGGAAGTAGTTGATTTGGCTAATTTTATTAATAGCATGGGTGGAAAAATCAGTAGTGCTGGTAGTAACATTATAAGAATTGAAGGAGTTAAAGAGCTAGGGCAAAGTGACTATACTGCTATAGCAGACCGTATTGAAGCAGGTACCTATATGGTAGCAGCTGCCGCCACCGGTGGTGAAGTATTAATTAAAAATGTAATTACCGAGCATGTTAAGGCGATAACTGCAAAACTGACCGAAAGCGGTGCAGAAGTAGAGGAGGGCAATAACTGGGTTAGAGTTAAACGAAATACCAGTATAAAACCTTTATATATTAAAACTCTTCCTTATCCCGGTTTTCCAACGGATATGCAGGCACAATTTATGGCCTATTTAAGCTGTGCTGAAGGTAGCAGCATAATTACGGAATCTGTTTTTGAAAATCGTTATATGCATATTGCTGAACTTAGTAGGATGGGAGCTAAAATAAAAGCAGAAGGAAGAACTGCTGTAATTAAAGGAGTAAAGGAATTAAGCGGAACTCGAGTTAAAGCTACTGATCTTAGGGCTGGAGCAGCTCTTTTAATAGCAGCTCTTACCGCTAAAGGAACAAGCATAATTAGCAATAGTGAATATATTGACCGGGGATATGAAAACATAGTTGATAAACTCAATTATCTGGGAGCAGATATATCAACTAGTACGAAATAGGCATAGTATAAAGTTTCTTTATAAATGGCATAATCGATAATTAAAACATCAATTATTAATTAACATCATATAAATTAAATATGAAAAAAAGAAAAATAAAATTAATTGGAATAGCCATGGCTTTAGCGGTATTAATCTTAATACCGGTTTTTTTTGTGAATACATTTAAAAAACCTCAAATTATTTATAAAGAACCATATATTAAACTATATTTAAGCAAAGAGCAAAAAACAATTGAATTATTGCTGGAAGATTATATTATCGGAACTGTGGCAGCAGAAATGCCGGCCTCATTTGAGAATGAAGCCCTCAAGGCACAGGCAGTTTGTGCTAGAACTTACTCGTTCCATAAACTACTAGAGAACAAGAAATATCCCGGCGGAGCTAATTTATCTGATGATATTAATTCATGCCAGGCTTATATAACCCAGGAAGAATTTTACCAGCGCCATCCTGGATATAAGAATTTGTATAAAAAAGTTAAGGCTGCGGTAGGGGAAACTCGGGGGGAGATTATGATTTATGACGATGAACCTATCGATGCCCTTTATCATTCTACCTGTGGGGGACAAACCGAAAGCGCATTCAGTTTATGGGGAAAGGACATCCCTTATCTACGATCGGAAAAATGTCGCTATTGTAAACAATCGCGTCACTATGAAAGTGTACAAGTATTATCGGTACAGGAGTTTGTAAATTCCTTGGGGATAAATAGTAGCCGCCAACCTCAAGTTCAGATAAGTGAAAACACTCCCAGTGGTCGGATTAAAAAAGTAAGGATAAATGACAGAGAGTTAACTGGTGAGAAACTGCGCCATATTTTAGGATTACCTTCCACTTGGTGTGAGTTTAAAATAAATGCAGGCCAGGTAGAAATCGAAAGTCGAGGCTATGGGCATGGTTTAGGATTGTGCCAGTATGGGGCCAATGGTATGGCTCTCGAAGGAAAAACCTATCACCAAATCCTTAAGCATTATTACCACAATATAGAATTCAGCCGGCTTAAATATTAATAAGAAAATAGAATTTAATAGACACAGATAACACCGATTTATTTATGATTAACACAGATTGTTTTTTAAAATAAACTAACCCCGACCACTATTTTCATAAGTGGTTGTGTGTGCTTGGCGCTCATGACAGGTTAATAAGAAAATAGAATTGGGAATAGACGCGGGCTCGCTTCGCTCGCGCTTAAAAAATATTTCCGCTAGTTCCCCAATGGATTCCCTTATATTCCACGTCAAAAAACTAATGTACATAACTAACCCCTAACCCCTTACCCCATGCGCTTCATCTAAAATGGTGTTAAACCACCTTCCCTCTGAATATAGATTTATATAACCAATGCGGGGGAGGGTAAGGATTGCAAAATTATATTAGAAAAAGGGCAGTAAAAGTTGCCCAGCATATATTAAATACATCTAGTACGGTAAGGCAGACAGCTGAAGTATTCGGTATCAGTAAAAGCACTGTACACAAGGATGTATCTGAGAGACTACCCAGAATTGATGAGAAACTGGCTCAGGAAGTAAAATCAATTTTGGAAAAGAACAAAGCGGAACGCCATATAAGGGGAGGGGAAGCAACCCGGCAGAAATATGCTGCTTATCACCGAACGGAGTCGACTGCTAAATAATATTACTTACCCTAAGAAAATTACACACTTTAGCTAAGCTTAAGGTATAATTATAAAAAGCTAAAAGGTAAAATTAGGTTATGGCTTAAATATTATTTAGGGGGCCTTAGGAGGATGTGTTTCGCTTTCGGGGAAGATATTGGAATAGACCTGGGCACAGCCAGTGTCATAGTTTTTAAAAAGGGTAGTGGAATTGTCTTACATGAACCATCAGTAGTAGCCATAGATAAAAATACTGATAGAATTATAGCTGTAGGGGAAGAAGCCCGGCAAATGTTAGGTCGGACACCAGGTCATATAGTTGCCATTCGTCCCTTAAAAGAAGGAGTTATTGCTGATTACGATACTACCGAAAAAATGTTATCCTATTTCATCAGAAAGGTTATAGGTAATAAACTATTCTTCAAACCTCGTGTAATTGTATGTATTCCGACAGGTGCAACTGATGTAGAAGAGCGTGCAGTTCGCCAGGCCACCATATCATCAGGTGCTAGACAGGCCTTTATCATTGAAGAACCTCTCGCTGCTGCATTGGGTGCAGGTATAAATATTTCGGAAGCTACCGGTAATATGGTGGTGGATGTTGGTGGTGGGACATCCGATATTGCAGTCCTTTCCCTGGGAGGATTAGTTTGTAATGATTCATTACGAATCGGGGGGGACAAGTTCGATGAAGCTATAATACGCTATGTTCGCCGGGTATATAACCTGATGATTGGTGACCGCACTGCTGAAGAAATAAAGATACGGGTAGGGACGGCCTATGTTACTGATGATAATCGTCACCGCTCTATGGAGGTAAGGGGGCGTGATCTTTTGACCGGTTTACCAAAAACCATTTCTATTACTTCAGCAGAAAGCTGGGAAGCACTACAGGAACCAGTGGAAGCTGTAATTGAGGGAGTTAAAAAAGTTCTAGAGATTACTCCCCCTGAGTTGGCTGCTGATATTGTCAACAACGGCATAGTTATGACTGGCGGAGGTTCACTCCTGGATGGGCTGGATATACTCCTATCCAAGAAAACCAACTTACCGATTCATATAGCGGATGATGCTATATGTTGTGTGGCTGTAGGTACTGGTAAAGCTCTTAATGAAATGTCGGTTATAAGCCGTACTCGTAACAAAGGTGCCAGAAGGGTATTTTAGATTAAAGAATTCCTCCAGAAAAAACGATATATATAAACAGGAATTAATTTTGGACTTTGGGGGAGTTAATTTTGATTAAGGGCTTATACACGGCTGGTTCAGGAATGATGTTACAAATGGCCCGGCAGGATGTTGTTGCCAATAACCTCGCTAATGTGAATACGGGTGGCTATAAAAAGCAGGTAGCAGTTGCCCAGGCTTTTCCGAATATGCTTATGAGCCGCTTGGGTGAAGTTAAAAAGAACAGCCAGGGCGAGTATGAACCAGTACCAGTTAAGCTAATCGGGGGACTAGGAACCGGAGCTGCTATTGATAAGATATACACTGATCTTACTATGGGCAATATAAGGAAAACCGATAATGCTACTGACCTTGCGTTAAGTAGTAATGGTTATTTTACTGTATTAACCCCACAGGGGGAGCGCTATACCCGTAATGGGCAGTTAAAAATAAATAATGAAGGTATACTAACTACTAACCAGGGTTACCCGGTGCTAGATACTGGAAATCAACCTATTACTCTGGAAGGGGAGTTCATAGTTGATGAAATGGGGAATATCTCGGCAAACGGTGAGAACATAGCCCAACTCAAAACGGTTGGTTTTGACAATCCCCAGTACCTACAACGAGAAGGGGATAATCTTTTTGCTGTCCAAGAAGAAGAGGGGATTAACCTGGAAAACCCGGGTATACTACAAGGATACATAGAAGACTCTAATGTTAATGCGGTAAAGGAAATGGTAGAAATGATTAATGTGGTGAGGGCCTACGAAGCCATGCAAAAAGTTGTACAGGCTGAGGATGAAGCTACTCAGGTAACCATTGACCAGGTAGGCAGCGTATCTTAATAAAGAAACCCCCGCCGCAAGGCGGGATTTTTTTTGTCCGGAAACAACCTGGGGCAGGAATAACGGATTGTACGGGGAATTAGTAAGAAAACAAGGCTTCGCATTTCTTTTATTCTATTATTTAAGTCAGGAGGATTATACCTTCCAATATGATAATTAAAGATATAGCCACTGCCAGTATTTTAGGGTGTAAAGTACATCTGGTTAATATGGCAGAGGCGGTTCAAATAGTTGAGCATATGGTTCAGTGCGGTCAGGACTGCAGTCAGGTCGTAACCCTTAATGCGGAAATTATTTATCAGACTAAAAAAGAAGAAGAACTACAAAGCATAATTAACCATGCCAGTCTGGTAACTACAGATGGAATTGGGACAGTTTGGGCGGCTCGGACTCTTGGTTACACCCAGAAAGAAAGAGTAAGCGGCATTGACTTACTGCATGAGCTCTGTGATTCGGGGGCAACCCGGGGGTGGAAGATATACTTACTGGGAGCTGCTCCAGGGGTGGCGGAAAAAGCGGGTCAAAAGCTGGAACAAAGATATCCTGGAATAAATGTATGTGGTAGCTGGCATGGGTATTTTCCTCAACAGGACGAGCCAGAAATTATTGAAGATATAAATTCGAAATCACCAGATATATTATTTGCAGCCCTGGGGGCACCGAAACAGGAATACTGGATAGATCAGAAACGTACTGCACTTAAAGTACCGGTATGTATGGGTGTAGGTGGAAGTTTTGACGTTATCGCCGGAATCAAGAAAAGGGCACCAAAGGTCTTTATAGCCCTTAACCTGGAATGGCTTTATCGCTTGCTTACAGAACCATCACGTTGGAAACGGCAACTGGCTCTGCCCGCCTTTGTTGTGGCAGTCTTAAAACAAAAGTATAGCAGAAAATAAAACTGGTACATTTAGAGGAGGATTAAAGCGTGGACAAGATAAGGGTTTTTGCTCTGGATATTGGAACCCGAAAAATTGTGGGTTTACTACTG